>URSF01000014.1 GCA_900550445.1 uncultured Rhodospirillaceae bacterium
TTTTTTGGATACGGGGGGGGGGGGGATTATTTTTTGATCCTGAAGCTTTTCGCAAGGTTTAAGAGGGCTGTTTGCTGCTCTTTTGTCAAAGAGCGAAACAGTTCAAGCATTGTCGTTTCATCAGACGAAGAAGAAAGATGCAGCCTTAATTCGTGCAATAATTCCTCTATTTTCAAGCAGATTTGAGAGGCGGGCGTATTTTGATCCGGCATGTTTACCGATTCGCGGGGCAACAGAATGTCCGAAATATCGCACTCCAGTGCTTTACTGAGCTTGATCAGCCAGAATTCCTTCAGCTGGATATGCCCCTTTTCCAGTTTGTTGATCTGAGCGCGCTGTGTATCCATTTTATCCGCCAGCTGCTGCATGGTCCAGCCTTTTGCTAAACGCAGTTTTTCAATGTTATTCGGGCGTTCTGTTCTTTCTCTCATTTTCATCGGGATATTATGTCACAGCTGAAAAAAGGCTTAAATATCCCGTTGGGATACAGAAAAAAAGATTAAGGAAAAACGGTTGTTTTCGGGATAAAACCCGGTCTGTTTCCGGGCGGGCGGATATCGAGGCGTTCAAAGTTCTGACGACCGGCCGACGGGAAAAAACGGGGCGGCAGTGTCAAGGTGTTTCCGTTTGTTTGTGGTATGTTTGATTTTTTTATCGTTTTTGCCGGCTTCAATTTTTCCGACGTCGTTTTAATAAAAATAAAACCCCCGCATTGACGCGGGGGTTTTCCTTTTTAAATATTAATTCTGAATCGCTGTCTGGCAGGTGTAATTTGTTCCTTTGACCAGATAGTCGATATCCCAGCCGGTTGTGCAGCCGTAACCGCAGGACAGCGGGTATTTCGTACAAACCAGTTCTTTGCCGCCGTTTTTGGCGCCCGGACGGTCATAATAAAATCCTTCGCCGCAGTATCTGATGCAGTCGGTGTCTTTGTCCGATTGTGTCGGAATATATTCGCATTTGTTGTTAACTAATTTATATCCGTCTTTGCAGGCCGTGCATTTGGTTTTTGAATCGCATGCTTTACAGCCCGTCATTGCTTCATCGCATGCTTTACAGCCGTCTTTCCCGGCATTATAGGTGCCTGTGTAACAGGTGTTTGAAGCGGATCCGCCGATCGAACCGGGATTGTTATAATCCGAATATGCTGATGATGCCGCCGCGCTGCCTCGTCCCAATTTTACAGCTCTTGCCAATACAAAAGAATCGGAATCGTTAAAAATTCCGGCCGCATTGACCGGCTCTGTCCAGAAGGCAAAGCTGCCTGTAAATAACAAAAAGAAAAAATATCGTAACATGGAAATTCTCCCTGAAATGTTGCAGATAATACAATTTTATGGAGAATTTATTTTTTTTAAAAGCGAAAAAACGGGGGGGGGGGGGGGGGGGGGGCGATTTTAAGCAAAAAATAGATTTAACATATTAAAATATATATGAAAAAAATTTTTTGAATTTTTTAAGACAATACATTTAAAACGAGAAAAGTTTTTTTATCATATAACTTATGATCTGCGACGGCAGAAAATGAAGAAATAAAATCGATTCGTTATTTTGTTTTTTCGGTCGCACGAATGACGGGAAAACGTTTGTTGTCGTTCGTATGCAAAACCCCCGTTTCGGACGGGGGTTTTCACGGTTTATATTTTGTTTTTGGGAGGTACATGAGTCTGCCGGCGGTATTCCAGATTTTGCACCAAAAACTGATTTAAGCGTTTCTGCACTTTTCCGTTAATCGTGTTTTCGGGATAATTTCCGGCGGCGTCACGTTCCCCGGCCGGCAAACCGGTCAGGATTTCAATACCTTCGTCAATCGTGGATACGGGGTAAATATGGAACATGCCGGATTTGCAGGCTTCGACAATATCCTGACGCAGCATCAGATTGACGACGTTTGTCCGAGGAATTAAAACGCCCTGCGTTCCCGTCAGTCCGCGCATGCGGCAAATATCAAAGAAGCCTTCGATTTTTTCGTTAACGCCGCCGATCGCCTGGATCTGTCCGAACTGATTGACGGATCCCGTCACGGCCAGATTTTGTTTGATGGGAACGTCGGACAAGGCGGACAACAAAGCGTACAATTCCGTCGAAGACGCCGAATCCCCGTCAATTTCACCGTAAGACTGTTCAAAAACAAGCGTCGCTTCCATTGACAACGGCGCGTTTTGGGAAAAACGAGACGCCAAAAAGCTTGATAAAATCAAAACGCCTTTGGTATGCAGAGGACCGCCCAAATCGACTTCGCGTTCAATATCAATGATTTCGCCCGATCCCATGCGCGTCAGGCAAGTGATCCGGCTGGGTTTGCCGAACGACAGCTGGCCGAATTCAAACACGGCCAGACCGTTGATCTGCCCGACGACGGCGCCGTCCGTATCAATCAGAACGGAACCGCGCTTGATTTGTTCGGTCATTCTTTCCTGAATACGGTCGGAACGTTTGATTTTGGATATAATGGCCTGATCAACATGGCCGCGCGTAATGACGGGAGATTTGCCGTCCGTCATGGCGCAGTAGTTGGCTTCGCGGATCAGGTCGCTGATGGAAGCGATGTGCGCCGTCAGTTTTTGACTGTCTTCCGCCAGGCGGGAAGCGTGTTCGATCAGGCGGGCGACGGCGTCTTTTTGCAGCGGGCGCAGTTTGTTGCGCCGAGCCTGCGTGGCAATCAGGCGGGCATATTTCGATATGTTTTCCTGCGTTTTTTCCATATAAGGAAAGAAGTTTGCTTCCACCTTAAACAATTCCATAAAGTCGGGGTCGTTTTCCGCCAGCATGTAATACAATTCCGGTTCGCCCAGCAATACGACCTTTACATTCAAAGGAATGGCTTCGGGTTCCAGAATCGTCGTCATCATACCGTCGGACGACGGCGGATCCATGGTGATTTTTTTCGACCGCAGAGCGCGTTTTAACGCTTCCCAGGACGAAGTCTGATTTAACAGGTCTTTGGCTTCAATGACTAAAAAACCGCCGTTGGCTTCGTGCAGGGCGCCGGCTTTGATCATGTTGAAATCGGTAATCAAAGCGCCGTACTGCTGCTGGCGGTCGATGCGGCCGATCAGGTTGGTTAAAATCGGGTGATCCAAAAAGATCAAAGGCGCTCCGTTCCTGTCGGTATGGTCGATCAGGACATTGACTTTGTAACGGCGCAAGGCGCCGTCCGTTTTTTGTTTGGGCAGAACGGGCAAAGGCTGTTCTTCGTCCGCCGGCGGCTGCGCCTGTTCTTCTTCGTCTTCCAAAAACAGATCGACGTTTTCAATGATATCGTCGTACATGTTGCGCAGAAACGTCGTTACGCTTTTGTTGCGCCGGTATTTCCGCTTCAAGTCGTCAATCAAATGCTTGATTGCCAAAGAGGCGAATTTTTCATTTAACTGTTCGATTTGTTCGCGCTGTTCCTTTTCCCATTTGGGAATGTCGTGCACGGCGTGTTCCAGTTCTTCCTGCGCGGCGTTTAATTCGGCCAGGACTTCCTGCTGTTCTTCTTCGGACAGTTTTTCAAAAGCTTCGGGGCTGAGCACGTCGCCGTCTTTGGTCGGCGCGACGACCAGTCCGACGGGCATGCGCAGAACGGAAACGTTTTTGCCCGTCGTGTGTTTCTGAATGTCGTCAAAGTATTTTGTTTTCTGATCGCGGAAAGCGTCTTCAATCGCTTTAAGCTGCGTTTTGTATTCGTCGCCGTCAAATACGGCCGGCAGAGCGACTCTGATTTCGCCGATCAGTTTGTCCACGGCTTTGGCAAAGATTTTCGCTTTGCCCGCCGGCATGCGAATCGCCGCGGGCTTGTACGGCGTTTTAAAGTTATAAACGTAACACCAGTCGTTCGGCGTTTTGCATTTTTTGGCCGCTTTCCCCAAAATCTGACGTACCAGCGACGCTTTGCCCGTTCCTTCCGGGCCGATGCAGAACAGGTTATATCCGTAAGAATCGACGCTGATGCCGAAATTTATGGCGTTGATTGCCTGTTCCTGGCCCAAAGGCTGATTTAAATCCTCCAGATCCCGCGTCGTTTCAAAAGACAGAAAGTCTAAATCGCATGTGCTGTACAGTTGTTGATAAGAAAGAGCTGATACGGTCATTTGGAACCTCTTTTGGTATGCGGGCCGAAAGGTTAATCCCCGGCACGGCGTTTCAAGATATAAATACTTGCAGCTATGATGATAATCACACCTGCGGCAAAATGCAAAGAAAGCGTTTCATGAAAAAAACACCAGCCGATAAAAGCGGATACGGGAATCTGCAGATAATCAACGGGCGAAATAATGGTCGCTTTGCCGATCTGATAAGCGCGGATAACGCAGTATTGGGCGGCCGTGGCCGTTGCGGCTATGGCAAAAACGCAGCCCAGCGTTTTAAGGCCGAACGGAATCCATTGGCAATAGGCCGGGTAAGCCGTGACAACGCAGCAGGCCAGTCCGAAGTACATCAGCATGGCCAGATGATTTTCCGTGCGCGACAGTTTCTGAATGTAAATATATGTCAGCGCCAGTAAAAACGAAGCGCTTAAAGCCGCGATTTCCGGCAGACTGAGTCCCATCGGGCCGGGATTCAGAACAATAATAATGCCGATGAATCCGATACATGTGGCCGTTGCTCTTTTCCAGCCGACTTTTTCCTTAAGCATGACGGCCGCCAGAGGAATGGTAAACAGCGGCCGGGTAAAAACGATTGCCGTCGCGGCGGCCAGATGCATATGCGTATAAGTATAAAATGTCAGAAGAATATTCGCCGCGCCGAACAGCAGTCGGCAGGCGTAATTTTTATACTGCGTCGTTTTCATGATGCCGAAGCCCGCTTTGATAATAAACGGCAAAACGAACAGCGACTGAAACAGGCTGCGCAGAAAAACAATCTGGACGGAGCCCAGTTTTTCACCGGTAAATTTAACGGTACTGTAGGAAATTTGAAATAAAATAACAGAGCCGAACAGCCATAAAGCGCCGGCCATGTTGGGGTGCAGCCGGGGAAAGTTGATTTTTTGAAAGCATTTCGGCATATGATTTGTTACCTTAAAGACAAAACATGTCATTATATGGGGCAGAATATGAATCAATCGTATATATTGACGCGGGAAATTATTGAAAATTACCGTCTGATCTGCCGGCAGGATCCCCGGGACATTGAAAACTGGCTGATGCTGGGGCGGTGTCTGGTTGATGTTCAGCTGTATGAAGAAGCCGAAAAAGCTTTGATGAAAATTTTTGAAGAAGGGCGTTTTTTCGCTTTTAAAAACGGCGTGCCCCGTCTGCGTCTGTCCGCTTTGCTGCATTGGCGGCGTAACCGTTTGTTTTTTGCGAAAGCCTATGCGGATATGGCGATGATTTCCCTGAATCAGGGAAATCTGGCCGAATCGGAACGGCTGTTGACAATGGCTCTGGCCGTTTTTGAAAAAGAACAAAACGATTATGAATACGCCCGCGCGGCAAACCGGCTGGGAATGGTGTACAGGCTGGCCGGCGCTTTTGAAAGCGCGGAAGAAGCACATTACCGGGCCAAAAAACTGGCCGAACAACACGGCTGGACTTTTGTGTTGGCGGAAACGCTGGGCAATTTGGGAATGGTGTATGAAGGCAAAGACAGATTTGAACAGGCGCTGGATCATCATCGTGAAGCGCTGGCTTTGTTCAATCAGGACGACAGACATTGTTTTGAAGCCGCCTGTCAGCAGCGTCAGATCGGATTGTGCTGTTTGCGCAACGGGCGTCTGCAGGAATCTTGGGATACGTTTGCGGAAGCTTTGGCTGCTTTTAAAAAACAAAATGATTTGCAGTTTCAAAGCAGAATCTTAAACGATATGACTCTGGTCTGCCAGGTGCGGGGAGACGAAGAAAAAGCTTTGGCCACTGCACGAAAAGCCGTCACGGCGGCTCTGAAATCCGGCGATGATTTTGAAACGGCCGCCAACCGGCTGCTGTATGCGGGGCTGAAAGTTGAAAAAAATCCGAACGATCCCGAAATTGAAGAATTGCTGTTTCCGGCTTTGGCTTTTTTTAAGGAAAAAGACAAAAAAGCCGAAAATGCCAACGCGGCCGCCATGCTGGGGCTGACTTATCTGCGCCGCGGCGAATGGGACAAAGCCGAAAGCTTTTTTAAAGATTCTCTGCACATAGAAGAAATGCTGCGCCGCAGTCTGGGGCAGGCGTCCGATTACAGTAATCTGGGATTGATCGCGCAGAAAAAAGGCCAGCTGCAAAAAGCCGCCGAATATTGGCTGAAAGCTTCCGTTTTATTTGAAAACAGCGGCGACGCCGATGCCGCCGAATATTTTAAAAACAAAACGGTGGATTTGTTTGAAAGCCGGGGCGATACGGCCGCCGCCGCATATTTCAGGCGTCAGGCAAAACTTATGTCGGGGGTTGAAGAAGCTCTTCCTCGGGCAAAGTAGGCTGCAGCTCAAAAAATTCGATTTCTTTGCGAATCGGAGCGATTTTAAATGTTGCCGAAATGGCGTTATAATCCGTCCCGATCATGTTTTCCGCCCGGATATCCGATACTTCAATTCCCGGGTGGGTGTAAATGTGATCTGTCGGTCGGCGCGCGTACAGCGGTTTGTCCGTGCCTGATTCCAATAATTTGCCCTGCGGTTTTAAACCGGCGTAGGATTCCAGGTCTTTTAACAGCCAGCTCCACCCGGACGCGCCGAAATTGCCCATTAAAATCACCGGTTCGTCGCGGCCGCGGGCAAAATCGGCCAGCTCGAAAATCTTCTGTTTGGTCCGCGCATAGGCTTTTTCCCGCCACGGATTATCAAAGTTGGTCAGCAGCAAAGTCAATTTGCGCGTTCCGATGACGCGGGAAACCCATAATCCGTCTTCTCCGGCCGTTATGCCCCGGTCAACGCCGGGCGTTCTGGCAAAAATCAGTTTCATCTTGCCGGTCGTGTCCAGCGTCTGGTTTTGCAGCTGGTAATATCCGGACAAATCGTCCAGCTGTCTGTAAATTTCCACGGGAACGTTTGTCCATAAAACAAAATCGGCCTGCGTGTTTTCCATAACGCCGCGTATTTCATTGGCTTTGTTTTCCGCCCCTTTCAGGTTCTGGTACAACACGGTGAAGACATAAGAATCTTCGGGCAGGGCGGATTCTTTTTGAAACAGATAGGAATGTGAAGCTACCAAAGCCAGATTGAGCAGCACCAAAATGAAAAAAATCAGCGTTTTGATCCATTCCCGCTTGATCAAACACCAGACGAATAACGCAAAACTTAAGCAGGCAGCCTGAATTTTAAATTCGCCCAGATAGTCCAGCCGCCAGTCCAGACTGCGCCCCAGTGTGCCCAGCAGCGTCAAAACGGGGATCAAAATTAACAATCCCGTTACTAAATAATGTTCCCGTTCTTCAAATTTGCGTTTTGACAAGTAACCCATTTTCCGACTCTGAAAAAATAAATCTGGCATGTTGACGAAAATAAAGATAACCTACTGTTATTTATCAAATAACGCAACCTTTTATCGGAAAATGAATAAAAATGCTTTCATCTCCGTTTGACATTTTCGGTCTGCTGGACCGGCTGAAAGAAACGGCGGGGCCTTATTTGTCGGAATACGGCGGTATTCTGAGCACGGCCGCCGTTTTGTCTGTCGTCGTCGGAACGGGACTGAAGCTTTTTGCCGGAAAATCGGCTTCATCGGGGACAAACGTCGATGCCGCACCCGATCCCGGCGTAGATGCGGATTCGGCCGACGTCGGCGCCGGCAGGGCGGACGAAGAAGAAAAATCCGCCGAAAAACAGCAGGAACGGCAAAAGGAAGAAGAGCTGCGCAAAACGCAGGAGCAGCTGAAAGAATTATTTGAGCTGTTTGATGAAGGAAAAGAAAAGCCCGCGGAACTGCAAAAAACGCAGGAAGAAAAAGAGCTGGAAGAGCTGGGGCTGGAACGCAGGGATCTGGAAGATTTAAAAGAACAGTACAAAGAGCTGGTGGTTGAAATCGCGGCGTTGATTGAAAAGGGGGTAAATCCGGTTCAGACGGCAAAAGCGCTGATTTCCCGGACAACCGAACAGATCCCCGTTATTGAGCTGCAGCCGTTGATCGAAGCAATGTCCTGTTTTTTGAAAAGAAACGAAGAGCTGGAAAAAAATACGGCCGTCATCGGTATGGATCCTTTGTTTGAACAAAAGGCCGCCTTAAGTGCTTTAAAACGCGGGGATTACGAAACGGCTTTTGATTATCTGGAACGCCGTGCCGGCGAATCGCTGAACAAAGCGGATTCTTCGCACCGCAGCGACGTGCGCGGCCCGGCGTTGGAACAGGCGGCGGCGCTGTATCGCGCCATCGGTGTGCTGGCGCGCCCCGTTGATCCCGAAAAAAGTTTTGAAGCCTTGAAAAAATCAAAAGACTGCGATCACGAAAACGCTGTGACAGGCGCTTTGCTGGCGCGGGCCTATTATGAAAGCGGCAAAACCAAAAAAGCCGAAAGTCTGTTTGAAAGCGTTGTTGCCGGTACGGAAGAAAACGATTATGCCGCTCAGTATGCCATGCAGATGATTCCGCAGATACGAACCGAACGCACAATGCTGCATGCCAAGCGTATCCGTGAAGAATATGAAAACCGGCTGGAGGAAACGGAAGGCCGTTGGCGGACAGCGCAGAACGTGCCCTTGTCTTTGTTGAAGCGGGCGGAAATCAGCCGCGCGAACAGCCGTTTTGTCGCGGACGAACTGCGCGAACGCGGCAATGAACGTGACGCTGTATAATTAATTGGGCTTTGACGGTATTTTCGGTTATCCTGTATACGCCGTCCTGTGTTTGAAAGGGTATTTTTCTCTCCTCCGTAAACCCTTTTCGGGCAAAGGACGGTTTTTTATTTGAAAATTACGGGGCGCCAGTTGAAAGTGGAAACCGGTTCGGGGGCCGGTTTTCTTAAAACAAACCGGTACAGCCTGATCCACCACGGCTTTTTTTGGCGCAATTCTTCCTGATGGGCAAAAATAACGTCTTCCAGCTGGGAAAAAGAAACGACGTCGTTTTCAAAATTCCCGGTAAGGCAGCCGGTCGTAAAACGGTGGCAGTTATTAAAAAAAACATTGTACGGCGTTTTCTGATTGACTTTTTTTCTGGCGCGTCTGGCCGCGGCGCCGGAGATTAAAACTTCATCCGTATTACCGTAACAGGCCGCGTAAATCCGACTGGATTTCGGGTTTGTTCCCGGCGGAAAAAAACTGACCGGATCTTCTATTCTGATTTCGCTGTGCCGGTTCAGGCCGACAATCCGGCCGCGGCCGATGTAAATACCCGTATGTTCCAGCAAAAGCCCCAGATCACATTTTAAAATGCAGCCCTTCAAGGCGCGTACTTCGGGGGACGGATATGTCTTTGCCCGCTTCTTTTTGAAATTTTTCCGCAGCATATGTAAAAAACGCCGGCGTTTGTTCATTCCTGTATCCCAAAGTAATCAAGCAGGTCGTATTTTATCTGATTTTTCTTTTTTTTAAAGCCATTTTAAAAAAAAACTTTTTTCCTGGAAAAGTTATGTATTATATATACCCTTTAAACATGCGGCGGCCTTTTTCTCGGGGATAAAAGCAGATATGGAAAAATCACCTGTTCCTTTGCTGGAATTGAAAAGCGTTACGAAATTTTTCGGGGCAAATAAAGTTCTGGACGATATTGACCTGAGTATTAATGACGGGGAATTTTTAACGCTTTTGGGGCCGTCCGGGTGCGGCAAAACGACTTTGCTGCGTCTGATTGCCGGTTTTGAACGCCCGACAACGGGAAAGGTGGTTATGGGCGGCAAAGAAATTTCTCATCTGCCGGCGAACCGGCGCGCCGTTAATATGGTGTTCCAGCAGTATGCTTTGTTTCCGCATATGACCGTTTTCGACAATGTGGCTTTCGGGCTGAAAATGAAAGGTCTGCCGAAAGAAGAAATCGAAGTCGAAGTTTTCCGCGCGCTGGAAAAAGTCAAAATGAATATGTTTTATCTGCGTTATCCTTCCGAATTGTCCAGCGGGCAGCAGCAGCGCGTCGCCATTGCGCGGGCTTTTATCAATAATCCGAAAATCCTGCTGCTGGACGAACCGTTGTCCGCTTTGGATTACAGGCTGCGTCAGGAAATGCAGATCGAATTAAAAGAATTGCAGCGCGATCTGGGTATGACGTTCGTTTACGTCACGCATGATCAGGAAGAGGCTCTGGCCATGTCCGACCGGGTCGCCGTTTTAAACGAAGGCATGATTGAACAGGTCGGCACGCCGATTCAGATCTATGAAGAACCCAAAAATATGTTTGTCGCCAAATTTGTCGGCGAAATTAATGTCTTTGACGGTATGGTGATCAAAGTCGGGGACGTTGATTTTGAAACGATTGTCGAAGGCATGTTTTATCGTCTGCGCAAACCGTCCGCTTTTGATGTCGTGCGGGGATCAAAAATCAAAGTGTTGCTGCGGCCCGAAGATCTGGTTGTCAGCAAGGTGAACGATCCCGAAGCCGAAGCGCCCGACAACGCTTTGCGCGGCGTGATCAGCTTTTTGGTTTACAAAGGCCGCACGGTTGATCTGTGGATTCAAACGGCCGGCGGCAATATGGTCATGGCGACGCAATTTTTTAACGAAGACGATCCCGATATCATTTATGAAGTCAACGATGTCGTCAACGTCAGCTGGATTAAGGATTGGGAGGTCGTTCTGCCAGATGCTTAAATCCGCGGATAATTTCTGCCGTCAGGCGGTGCTGTATTTTATTTTTATCTGGTTCGGGCTGATGGTGTTTGCGCCGAACCTGTTGGTTTTGCTGGCCAGTTTCCTGTCTAAAGACCCCGTCTGGTATCTGCGTTTGCCGCTGAATTTGCAAAATTATGCCGCTTTGTCCGATCCGCGGCTGATGACGGTGATTTTAAAATCGTTGAATCTGGCGTTTTGCACAACGCTGTTTTGCCTGCTGATCGCTTATCCGTTTACTTATTTTATTGCCCGTTTTGCCAAGGAACGCCGCGCTTTGTTTTTAATGTTGATTATTGTGCCGTTCTGGACAAATTCGTTAATCCGCAACTATGCGCTGATCTCGATTTTAGGCGAAAACGGTATTTTAAATACTTTTTTGATGAAGTGGGGGATTATTTCTCAGCCGTTGGCGGTGTTATATACCAATTTGGCCGTGTTTATCGGTATGGTGTATACGCTGCTGCCTTTTATGATTCTGCCGTTGTACGCGGTGTTGGAAAAGGTGGATCTCAGCTTGCTGGAAGCAGCCGAAGATCTGGGGGCGGGGCCGGCGGCGGCTTTTTTCCGGGTCGTCGTGCCGATCAGCTTGCCGGGAATCGCGGCCGGGTGCATTATGGTGTTTTTGCCGGCGCTGACTTTATTTTATGTGTCTGACATTTTGGGCGGAACGGATTCCGCCGTTGTCGGCAGTGTGATCCGCGACCAGTTTATGGTGATCAAAGACTGGCCCGTCGGTGCGGCGATCAACATCGCTTTGACCGTTTTTATGTTGTTTTTACTGCGTATATACTATAAAAGCGGCAATTCCGTCGATCAGGAGCAGCCGATATGGTAAAGCGGATTTTAAAATATTTATATATTGCCGCGGTTTATCTGGTGTTGTATGTGCCTTTGCTGGTTACGATTGTTTTTTCGTTTAATAATTCGGTTTCGGCCGACGCCTGGCATGGTTTCACATTGAAATGGTATGAAAGCCTTCTGGCTGACAAGAGTCTGATTAATTCGGCTTTTCGTTCTTTGTTTTTAGCCGCGGCGGCCGCGACTTCGTCAACGGTTGTCGGCACGATTATCGCAATCGCTTTGCACCGGTATCGCTTTATCGGACAGAAAGTCGTTTACGGATCGCTGTCCGTTATTATGTTGTCGCCAGAAATCATTCAGGGGATTTCTCTGGTTATGATTTTTGTCATTTTGGGGGTTCCGCTGGGCTTTACGACGTTATTGCTGTCGCATACGGTGTTTTGTTTTCCGTTTGTCACCATTACGGTTTTGGCGCGGTTAAAAGGCGTTAACCGCAATTTGGCGGAATCCGGCGCCGATTTGGGCGCTTCAGACGTTGATATCGTCCGTTTTATTTTGATACCTTTGATTTTGCCGGCCGTTTTTGCCGGCTGGCTGATGAGCTTTACTTTGTCGATTGATGATGTGATCATCAGTTTCTTTGTCAGCGGCAAAGAATATGAAATTCTGCCGATGAAGATTTATTCCATGGTCCGGACGGGAATTCAGCCCGATGTGAATGCGTTATGCGCCGCGTTGTTTTTCGCAACGTTTTTTGTTGTGATGATCTCCTATCGTCTGGTGCGTGCGAAAAGGTAAAGGCTGGAGCTGTCTGTTTTTTTGCTTAGCCAATTGCGCCTAAGGTTCGCTGCGGTCGCGTATTACGCTCCCTGGCTCTCCAAGGCTCATTGAGCTTGCAGAAATGCTAAGCAAAAACAGAGAATCTGTTTTTGTCTGCAAATTCAATGAACCTTAAAGAGCGAGGATAAAATCCGAGCGATTTTTAAGTGGAATTGACGACAAGCATTTGTCGTTTTTGCTTAGCGCTTTACAATATATTTACCTGTTGCTAGGATAATCGGATAATCAAAGGATTATGGTCGCCGTATGCGGGCACTTTATTTATGAAATGGGGAAAAAAATGAATTTATCCAAAGGCTTTGCAATGTTTTCGGGCAGTCGTGCCCTGGAAAATAAAATTGATGAATTTCTAGATCGTATTTCCGAAGCCGGATTGATTTACAGAAAGGCTATTCATGTGTTTCTGGAACATGGTGTGACGGAAGATTTTGTAACCCATGCCGAACAAATCGGGCATATTGAAAGCCGGGCCGACGAATTGCGCCGCGAAATCGAAACCGGATTGTATGAACAAAATCTGATCCCTGATCTGCGCGCCGACGTCTTAAGTCTGGTTGAAGATCTGGACGCTATTTTAAACGCTTATGACGCCAGCGGATACCGTTTCACGATTGAACAGCCCGTTTTCCCCGCAACGCTGCACCCTGACGTGTTGGCTATTGTGGAATCCGTCACGAATTCGGTTGAACAAATCACGATCGCCGCCCGTACTTTCTTCCGCGATTTTAATTCCTGCCGCGATTATATCCACAAAGTGCGTTTTTATGAAAGTGAAGCAGACCGCATCAGTACAAAAATTAAACGCGCCGTTTATTCTTCGGATCTGCCTTTGGCCAATAAAATGCATGTGTCCAGCTTTGTTGAAATGATCGACAATCTGGCTGATATGGCAGAAGATATTACGGATAAACTGGCAATTTACGTCATTAAACGCGATAACTGACCATATGGGCAAAGTGCAGAAACGCTTTGCCCGGTAAAAAGCGTTTTTTTGAAAAACAATCAAATTACCGCATTACCTGTCAGGCGTTTTCATTATGTATTTTTCCCCAGTTAAAAAAATTGGGGGCAGATGTTGGAAAGAATCTTAAAAATAAGGAAAAAGAACCAAGTGAAACGCCGTATTTATAAATCAGAAAAGGTATCGACATGGGAATGACGGGGTTATTTTTTCTTTCCAGCGGGTTGTTCCTGGGGTGGTCTCTGGGGGCAAATGACGCTTCAAATGTTTATGGGACAGCCGTTGCTTCCCGAATGGTTAAATTTAAAACGGCGGCTTTGCTGTGCAGTATTTTTTTAATGCTGGGAGCGTTGATCGACGGAGTTGGAACGGCGCATACGCTTGGCTCTTTAGGCTCTGTTAACGCTATCGGAGGAGCGTTTGTAACATCTTTTGCCGCAGCCTTTACTGTATTTTTAATGACGAAATACGGTCTGCCTGTTTCAGTGTCGCAGGCAGTTGTCGGGGCGATTATCGGGTGGAACTGGTTTACGGATTCCATAACGGACGTTTCTTCTGTTGTAAAAATTGCCAGTACATGGATTGCCTGTCCGATTTTAGGCGGAATTTTCGGCGCTCTTGTTTTCGCCGTGTTCAAACAGATTTCAAAACGCGTCAGTTTAAGCCTGTTACAAAGAGACGCCTTGACCCGTTTTGCTATGATTGTAACCGGAGCTTTCGGATCTTATGCGCTGGGGGCAAACAACATGGCCAATGTTGTCGGTGTATTTATTCCGGTTGTCCCGTTTACGGAATTTTCTTTTTTCGGCCTTGAAATTTCTCCGGTTCATCAGCTGTTTTTTGTGGGAGCTGTCGCCGTTGCTGTAGGAGTTTACACGTATTCATATAAAGTAATGATGACTGTCGGAAAAGGATTACTGCCTTTATCGCCGTTTGCCGCCTGGGTCGTTGTGTTATCGCAATCAGTGGTTTTGTTTATCTTTGCGTCCGAAGGCTTGGAATATTTTCTGGCATCGCACGGGTTGCCGACGATTCCTTTGGTACCCGTTTCATCAACGCAGGCGGTCGTCGGCGCTGTAATCGGTATCGGTATTTACAAAGGGGCTGCCAGAAATATTGACTGGACTGTTTTTATCCGCATTATGTGCGGGTGGATCATTACGCCGGTTATTACGGCTTTGGTATGTTTTATTTCTTTGTATGTTATGAAAAATCTGTTTGACCAACCGGTCTATACGCCAAAAGCATATGTGATTTCAGATGGTGTCTTAACGGAATTTGAAGAACATGGCATTCTTGCGCCCTCTTTGAAAGAGTTGATCGGAAAATCATATTCTTCGGGCAAAGAAATTGTTTCTGCCGTTGAAGACCATATTGATCTGACCAATAAACAGGAATTGATTGTTCTTAAGTATGCTGAAGTTGTGAAAATTAAAATTGATCCGGCAAAAATAGTGCATTTGTCCGACAAGATTTTTTCCGAACAGGAAAAGACGGATTTGTCGGCATTGGCAAACGAAGTGTTTCATTATCGTTGGGAATTGGAAAATGCTTTGGTGCAGCAAAACAAAGCATGGCAAAAAAAACCGGATACAGTCTTGAATAAAAAAATAAACAATGAAATTATGCAACAATATAAAATGATAGAAGGTGTTTTTAAATGGGAAGCTCAGGGATAGTTTTTCTTTCCAGCGGTCTGTTTTTAGGTTGGTCGCTGGGGGCAAACGATGCCGCAAATATTTTCGGCACCGCTGTCAGTACGCGTATGGTTAAATTTAAAACGGCCGCAATCGTGTGCAGTATTTTTATTATGCTGGGGGCTGTCATCAGCGGCGTCGGCGCGGCTTATACATTGGGCAGTCTGGGCGCGATCAATGCGATCGGCGGCGCTTTTATTACGACGTTCGCCGCAGCGTTTACCGTGTATTCCATGATTAAATGCGGGTTGCCCGTTTCGGTATCGCAGGCGGTTGTCGGGGCGATTATCGGGTGGAACTGGTTTACCGATTCCGTAACCGACGTTAATTCGATTGTGCGGATTGCCAGCACATGGGTGGCTTGTCCGCTGTTGGCCGCAACTTTTGCCGCCGTTTTATATATTGTTTTTAAATACTTGTTAGGTTCTGTCAAAGTCCATTTGTTGTATCGCGATGCCTGTACGCGCCTGGCGATGATTTTGACAGGGGCTTTCGGCGCTTATTCTTTGGGGGCAAACAACATGGCAAACGTTGTCGGCGTGTTTGTGCCTGTGGCGCCGTTTGCGGAATTTTCTTTCGGCGGGTTGCATTTTTCGGCGGTACAGCAGTTGTTTTTCGTCGGTTCTCTTGCTACGGCAATAGGCGTTTTTACATATTCGTATAAAGTCATGGGAACTGTCGGCAAAGGGTTGATGCCGTTGTCTCCGTTTGCGGCGTGGGTCGTCGTTTTGGCGCAGTCAATGGTTTTGTTCGTTTTCGCTTCCGAAGGGCTGGAATATTTTCTGGCTTCTCATAATCTGCCGGTTATTCCTTTGGTGCCTGTTTCGTCAACGCAGGCCGTTGTCGGTGCGGTGATCGGCATCGGGTTGTGCAAAGGAGCTGCTAAAAGCATTAAATGGAGCGTTGTCGTCCGTATTATGTGCGGGTGGGTGATTACGCCGATTATCGCTGCCGTTATTTGTTTCTTTTCTTTGTTTTTTATGCAAAACGTTTTCAGCCAGCAGGTATATGTGCCCAAAACATATCTGATGTCGGACAAAGTGTTTAACCGTATTGTCGAAGAAGGATTTTCCGGCAGCAAGTTAAGCACGTTAAAAGGGGAACGTTTTTCTTCCGGCGTTGAATTTATCAATGCGGTTGAAAGCCGATTGGGAAAGCTGACCGGCGCGCAGCAGCAAAAGCTGTTGGATACGGCGGAAAATGTCCGTATCGTTATTGAGCCGGACAGAATTGAAAATCTGGATAACCGTTTGTTTTCGGCCGAAGAACTGGCGCAGATCAAAGAATTAAGCGGACAGCGTTTTAATTATCGCTGGGAATTGCAGAATGCTTTGATAAAAATCAGCAAAAACTGGGAATATCTGCCGGCGACGATTTTAAACAAGCAGTATAATAAAATGCTGTCCCAGAAATTAACGGTGATTGAAAATAATTTTATTGTTTTATCTGATCGTAAAAAGCAGAACAACTGCCGTTATTCGGATTAGGCAATTAAAAGCCCTGAAGATTTTTCAGGGCTTTTTTTGGGGAAAAGTTTTATATGGCCTTGCAGCAACAGCCTGAAGTATCTGCCTGCGCAGAGTATCCGGAACGACAGCTGACGCCGGAACAATTTGAAACGCATGAGGCGTTTTGTTTTTTTTGCCCGTCAGGACAGGAAAGAACGGTGCAACAGCACCCGTCGTCACTGTCTTGTGTTGAAAATCCTGTTTTGCAGATCACATTGTAACAGTTGAGAATACATTTATTCTGGCTTGGTCTTTTCTTTTCGGGACATTTAAGGCAGTTTCCCGTGTTTTCTTCACATAACAGACATTCATTACTGCACTTTTTTTCGATCTGTTCTGTTTTTCCGGCAAACCGTGAAAAAGCTTCGATTGAATAAGCGTTGCTTCTGCCCAACTTGACGGCTTTTGCCATAGCGTTCCCGCATAAAAGTATACCGGCCGATATGATTAAAATTAACAAATGAATTTTCATGGTTTTCCGTCCTTAATTATTAAGACAGCAGCAGCCGTCGGAAGATAGTTTCATATCCTGGGGACAAGATTCGACAGACTGAATTTTTTCAATGCATTGGCCGCCGGAGAGGGTATAGCCGTTGCCGCATGCCGTACAGACCGATGATGAAGAACAGGCGGAACAATTCGCGGGGCAGACTGTCTTGACAGGTTCGCATGATGTCCAGGAAAGACGTCCGTGATACGTTCCGGCAGCAATGTAATCTGTTTGCAATTCATATCCGGTAGAGCAGAGATCACACTGAATGTAGTAAGAGGTTGTTATTCCGTCATCACTGAGGAATGAGCTTTCATAGCAATGCTCGCAGCCTTCTCTGCATGAAACATATTGCTGTTTTTCTGAGCTGAAATAAGAAGCCGCAAAAGCTGAAAAAGAAGAAAAAGTAATAAGAGACGCAATGCAAAAAAGTAGTATTTTCATGATTTCCTCTTTCATTTTGATAAAGAACAACCGCCTGACAGGCGGTTCGGAGAGTTGAGAAAATCATAAGCTTATAATGACCCTTTTGATCTTTAAGGTTATCTCAGGATAACCTCTGAACATACATCAAAAGCTCCCCGGACCATTAAAAGATCGGGGATATTTTCCGGTTTTGCGATATGCAAAACTGTTACGGCGCAGATATCCTTTGCACCGATAAGCTTAAAGAGCTTTCTCACGGCTCCGCGCCTGTTCAGACACTTATTTGTTTGAAACAAACAAATCGCTTATAATGATAAGTTATTTAAAAGGTAATGGCAATTTTTTTTCTTTGCCGTCCGAAAGGTGGCTGAAAAAAAACGGCTTTGGAAAACCAAAGCCGTTTTATTTTTTGTTCCGAAACAGGACAAATGCAGGAAAAGAAAGAATCAGGCGCATTCCAACTGCATCAGGTCTTCATCTTCCTGAAAGTTTTTTTCATCTGCCAAAGAGGCGTAATAAGCCGCCTGATCAACAATTTCATAGTTGCTTTCATCGGCAAAAACGGCCGACAGCAGAGCGTTAGTATCCGTATGACCGGAACGGCTGCCGGAAAATTCGGCAATCATCGGATAACCGGACATATACAGATCGCCGACGGCGTCCAGCATTTTATGGCGGACAAATTCGTTGGAATACCGCAGACCATCTTTATTCATAATCGTATTGTCATTGACCAAAATGGCGTTGTCCAAAGACCCGCCGCGTGCCAGACCGATAGAGCGCAGCATTTCAATATCCTGTAGAAATCCGAAAGTACGGGCGCGGCTGAACATATTTTTGAAATTAGCCGTCGTTAAATCCAAATCTGCTTCCTGATGACCGATAATGGGAGCCGGAAAATCAATTGCAAAGTGCATTTTCAGTCCTTTTTCCGCCGGACGCAGACAAACTTCCTTGTCACCGTTTTTAATGCTGACGGGTTTTAAAATGCGGATTGCCTTTAACGCGGCGTTTTGAGCTTTTACGCCGGCGCATTCCAGTAAAAACACAAACGGAGCCGAACTGCCGTCCATTACCGGCGTTTCCGGGCCATTGATTTCAATCAGCATGTTGTTGATGCCCATCGCGTGAATGGCCGCCATTAAATGTTCGATTGTAGCCACCTTTACGCCGTCTTTATTCCCGATGCAGGTGCACATACGCGTATCAACCACATAATCATGATGCGCGGGGATATAAGCGTCCTGACCTGAAATATCAGTCCGATGAAAAATAATGCCCGTATTTACTTCGGCCGGTTTTAACGTCATGGAAATCTTGTTCCCCGTATGCAGACCGATGCCAACGCATGAAATTTCATGCTTGATTGTCTTCTGCTGATATTTTTCCATGTTAAACCCTTTCTTATTGGAAATTCTTTCTATCCTATAGTTCTAACAATGCTTCTTGTTTTTTTCAAATCAAGCTTTGTTACGTTTTGTTACATTAACGGACCGTTAATTATTTGAAATGCCCGGAAAAAATAAAAAATGACGTCAGAAAAGTAAAAAAGCGGCCGAATAATTGCATTTTCCTTGAAAAGGCGAAAAAAAATTCGTCTAATAAACATATAAAGAATACGGCATAAAGAGGTTTTTTCCATGGGCGTTTTGGCAAATGCGCTGAGCAATGTTCACAGCGCGGTTTTAGGCGATTTCAAAGGAGCGGTGGGTAGAGCGGACGGTGTCGGCGTTGAGGCTGATCCGCGCGATCCGGAAAAAAAGGTTTTGCGTTTCGGAAAAGGGAAAGATGACATCTTTCCCGTAGAGGGAAGCGGGCCGGCCGTTGAAGGAATGCGCAAAATTTTTTCAAAATGGATCGAAAGCCCTTCGCAGTTGCAAAAAATCCGCGATCTGCCGCTTGAGGATCGTCCTGTTTTAATGTTTGAATATACGGGATTGGCAACGGGCGGATACTGCAACGGCGAACGGATTGTTTTAAATCCCGTTTTGGGGACGGGATATTCGGCCGCCGGTATTCTGGCTCATGAATTCCAGCATCAGTATCAGTTTAAAAAGAATGAAAACGGCATTGACGGAGTTAAAAAAGACGTTAACCGTTCAGAAGCGGTTTTCGCCGATCGCATGATGGAAGCTGCCGCCGATGCGGCGCGCGCTCAATACCTGTACGAAATAAAAGATAAAAATCCGCAGACAAAAATCGCTTTTTATGAATCCGCGCTTCAGGAACCGTATATATTTAAGTATGCTGCGGCCAAAGATAAAGGGTTCAGTGAATCTTACTGCGTTCTGCAGGGCATGAAAGCTTATGCGGGCAGTATTATAACGCAGGCAATGTACGAAAAAGATTATAATTCGGATATTGATTATAAGAAAGGTTTTGTTGTCCGCGATTTGGATCAGTTTGCGGACAATGTGCTTGATAATGAAAAGAAAAGGGCTGAAAAGCTGGCCGGATATTTTCTGGACGGGGAAAAACTGGACGAGGTTAAGGCTTTTCATTCTTATACCGTCGGTATGAAGACCGAACAAGCCGACGCCGGGCAGGTTACCCGCGCGATGCGGTCTGAAAATTTCGATTATGTGACGCCGATTATGGCGGCAAAGCTGCAAAAGCTGGCTGATCTGTATAAACGCGCGACCGGAAAAGAACATAAAAACGCGCCTGAAAATCTGACGGTTCGTTCTTTGACGGGGCATGTTAAAAACGGCAAGGGGGCTTTTTTGACGAAAATGGCGCTGAAGGCGCAAAAGCTGATCGAAAAAGCCGGAGATTCGGCAAAAAAGGTTAAATACGGAATTGTTTCCGATCATTCCGTGGCAAGTTCTTTCGGTTATTATGACAAAGGACGCCGCTATATTTCGTTTGACGGGGCGAATGTTTCCCCCGAAGAAGGCAAAAACCGTATTTCTTATCAGGCGGAATTCGGCAAACTCAGAGATTCCGAAGCCGGAGAGCTGATCAGCGAAAAAGAAATCAAAGCGCGCGACAAAAAAGCGCGTCAAATGTTTTCGATTTTAATGAAAGACCCGCTGATCAAAGCGCAGCTGCAGGAATTCGGCGGTGACGGAAAGCAAATGACTTTGGCTTTCGACGCGCGCTTTAAACAACCTTTTACAACCGATAAAAACGTGGTTGTTTTGGATCCGTCGAAAAAACCGTTTGAGCTGGCGGCGGATTTCGCCGCGCAGCTGCAAATCGTTCAACAGCATGAAAAGGCTAAAGAAATCAGCGGCGTATCTTCTTATGCCGCATATAAAAAGGACGCCGAATTAAACCGCGATCCCGTTCAGGTGATGCAGGAAAAACGTATGTGTCAGGCTATGGCCGAAACGGCAAAAGCTTCTTTCCTTTATCGTAACCAGAATCAGGCCGGTTTTTTTGACAGGCTGAAATTGAAAAAGAATAAAGTTTTCCAAACCTTTGCCTCGGCAATGAAAAAAGAACCCGCGCAAGCGGTAACAGCGGCTGTTCGGGAAGCGGCCAAGACTTTTGACGTTGACGCCGAAGGCCGGGGAATTAAACGCCGGCTGGACAGATATATGCAAGAAGAGGGCGCGGGACTGCCGGCTGAAAAAATCGACCGGCTGATGACTGTTCGCGTTTCGGACGCACATATTGCCACAGTCGCCTGTGCGGGGCTGTTTTCTGAAAGAAACGAAAGCAAAATCGCCAATAACACAATGCAAAGGACTGAATGCTGCGCGATTACTCAGAATTTTGCGGAAGGATTGTATGCGGCGAAAACCGCGCGTCAAAAGTATGCCGCTGCGCAGCGAGAACAAAGCGCTCATGCGGCGGAAAAGGTGAATTTGCAGCAAAAACTGCATGACGCTGCCGTATCCAGAGGGCCGTCCATGATGCAGCAGCTGCGTTCTCGGCAAAACGCGGCGGAAAAGAAGACGGCGGCGGTCAATGCCGCTACGGCAAAAGCCCGGGCGGAGGCAATGCAGAAGTAAAATTCCGTTCTAACGAAAACCCCCGTGTTTTGCACGGGGGTTTTTCTGTAGATAGATTTTACCGCTTAGTGTTGTCTGAGAAAAGACGGAATGTCGGATTCTTCATCTGTCTGTGCGGGCGGTTCGGGCTTTTTTTCTTCGGCGGAACGGCGGCCCGTAACAAACTGGAATAAAGATGGACGGGCTTTTTCGGCCGGTTTAACGGCCGGCGGCACAACGGGCGGCACCGGTGCCGCGGCGGGAGTCTGCGGCGCGGGGGCGAACAAATCTTCCTGAGCCGTCGCCGCATGCTGCGGTTTAGGCTGAACGGCCGGCTGTTCATGTGAAAACAGCGGCGGCTGCGGTTTTTCGGCGGCCGTCATTTTCGGGGTAAAAGCTTCAAAAGAAGCCGGCTGTCTGATTTCGCCGCCGCCGAATAATTCGTTCGGAGCCGGCATGGCCGGCAAAATGCTGCTGGTTGTTTTCGGCGAAAAAGAAACCGGCTGTGCCGACAATGTCGGGTGAACCGGCGCCGCGGGAGGCGGAGGAATATCGTCATCTATTGTCAGGACGTCATCGTTTTCGTCTTCAAAAGCGTTGTCTTCCGCCGTCGAAACGGGAACCGGTTGTTCCGGCGTATGTTTCTGTGCGCCAAAAGCAGGGGTAAACGGTTTAGGCTGAGGCTGGGCGGCAAAAATAGAAGAAGAAGCCGTTTGCCCCATAAACGGATTTTGCGCTTCCTGCGGACGGGTAATGCCGGTCGCGACAACGGAAACGCGGATAGAGCCTTCCAGCGATTCATCAAAAGAAGCCCCGAAAATAATGTTTGCTTCCGGATCGACTTCACGGCGGATTCTGTTGGCCGCTTCGTCAACTTCGTACAATGTCAGATCCGCTCCGCCGGCAATATTAATCAAAATACCTTTCGCTCCGGTCATTGACGCGTCGTCCAGCAAGGGGTTGGCAATGGCTTCTTCCGCGGCTTCCAAAGCGCGGTTTTCACCTGAAGCCGTTCCCGTTCCCATCATGGCGCGTCCCATTTCCGCCATAACGGCGCGGACGTCGGAAAAGTCCAAGTTGATAATTCCCGGCGTGATAATCAGATCCGTAATGCTGCGCACGCCGCCCTGCAGCACCTGATCCGCGCGTTTAAACGCTTCGGCAAACGTCATTTTTTCATCGGCGACCAAAAATAAATTCTGGTTGGGGATAACGATCAGCGTGTCAACATATTGCGCCAGTTCTTCAATGCCTTTTTCGGCAATAGCCATTCTGTGACGGCCTTCAAAGGTAAACGGCTTTGTTACGACGCCGACGGTCAGAATATCGCGTTCGCGCGCCATTTTCGCAAACACCGGAGCCGCCCCCGTTCCCGTAC
The DNA here is from genome assembly GCA_900550445.1 of uncultured Rhodospirillaceae bacterium. Classification (GTDB taxonomy): domain Bacteria; phylum Pseudomonadota; class Alphaproteobacteria; order CAAGCB01; family CAG-977; genus UBA11549. The sequence continues at coordinate 22,700 of URSF01000014.1, forward strand.
CGCCACCCATGCCGGCGGTGATGAAAACCATATTGGATCCTTCCAAAACATTGGCTATGTCGTCCAGCGCTTCTTCGGCGGATTCGCGGCCGACTTCCGGTCTGGCGCCCGCGCCCTGGCCTTTGGTCGTTTCAATGCCCAGCTGAATCTTTGTTTCCGCCAAAGAAGAACTGAGCGCCTGCGCATCAGTGTTGGCAACGACAAAATTTACGCCGCCCAGCTGAGTTTGTATCATGTTGTTGATCGCGTTGCCGCCTGCGCCGCCGACGCCGATAACGGTAATCTTCGGGGTTAAAAGAACGATCGGTTGTTGTTGAGGAACACTGATGTCTAAAGTCATGGATTACTCCGTTGGAAAATGGAACTGCTTTGACGAATCGGCTGTTTTCCTTTGTTTTTTCGAATCGGCCGCTTTTTTATCAAAGTAATATCCTCTTTTTATACAGTGAAAGTCTTTAAGAATTATCTAAAAACCAGCGAAAAAATTTTACAAATTTATTTCCGGGGGCCGACATATCGCGCTGATGGGTCGGCGTATTTAACAAAACGCGCGTCGTGTAATGCAGCAGGCCGATGCAGCCCATGTAACTTTGATAGGCGTGCGGCGGTATGATTTCCTGTTTGTCGAACAGGCGGACGGGCTGGCCGGTGCGGACGTTGCGCTGTAAAACGGCTGACGCTTTTTCATTAACGCCGTGCAGCTGGGCGCCGCCGCCCGTCAGGACAAAGTTCAGGCAGATATCGTAAAAGCCCGTCTGTTCCAGCAAAGATTTTATTTTTTCAAACAATTCCTCGATTCTGGGAACGATCGTCTGCACGATTCTGGCGCGCGGTACCCGCAGAACGGAAACGTTTTCGTCTTCGCCGATCAGGGGAACGTCAACTTCTTCCTGTTCATAGGTGACGGAGGGCAGAGTTGATCCTTTTAAAGTTTTAATTCGTTCCGCGTTATCCAAAGACGTTTTAAACACGGTGGCGATGTCTTTGGTAATCATGTCGCCGCCCAGCGGAATCCGGGCCGTGAAAACCAGCTGGTCTTCATAAAAAACGCCGATGCCCGTCGTGCCGGCGCCTAAATCAATAACGGCCGTTCCCTGTTTTTTTTCTTCCTGTGTCAGGCAGGCCAGTCCGGCGGCGTAAGGAGAGGCGACTTTCTTGGAACAGGAAAGATGATTTTGTTCCAAAACGCTGTTCATGTCGCGGACAGGATATGGAGGCGTCATGACCGTATGCAGCGACAAATACAGTTTTTTGCCCGTCAGGCCGCGCGGGTCCATAATCGAATGGCGCGAATCAAGGCTGTAATCAATCGGGATACAGTGCAGAACTTCGTCTTCCGAAGCGGGAATTTTATTCTGCGCTCCGGCGATCAGGCGGTTGACGTCGCTTTGCGTGACTTCCGTGCCGCCTAAATCCAGGCTGTCCTGGACGATTGATGACGACAAAGAACCGACACAGGCAGCGGCAACAACGGTTTTTATGCGTTCTTTGATAAAGCTTTCCGCGTTGGCGACAGCGTGCCGGACGGAATCGACCGCCGGCGCCAGAGCGACAATCTCGCTTTTTCTGACTCCCGTATTCTGATGCGATCCCGCCCCGACAATGACGGCTTTGTTCTCATCAACGGGATAGGCCAGAACACAGCACGTTTTTGACGTGCCGATGTCCAAAGCCGCAATCAGGTTGTTGTCGTTTAAAATACGGGGCACGGGATTTCCTTTACCGATTAAGGTGTTTTTGCCGAAGTCGAAACGGACGCCGTTTTTTTTCGGTTCTTTCCTTTTTTGGCGGGATCGTCCTCCAAATGCACGATCAGCTTATCCGGCTGGCGCAGATCAACCATTGTTATTTTCCGGTTTAACAATCCCTGCGTTCTGTTTAATTTGGCCAGCCTGCCCCAGGCGGCGGCAGGGTCTTTTTCGGGCAGACGAACCGTAATGCCCTTGTCAATATCGTCCAGCAGAATATTCCACCGGCGTCGGCCGATCCGGACGGCGGCCTTGACACGTTTGTTTAATTCCGGCTCCTGTGCCAGAAAAGTAAGCAGTTCCGGCGTTCTTTCCGGAGCGTCAGAGCCTAATACCAGCGGCAGGCCGTTCAGTTTTTTTACAAAAGTTTCAACCGGCTGGCCGTCGGAATCCACAGGGCGGTACAGGCCTTTGTTCTGCCAGACGGCGACCGGAGTCCGTTCGGTCAGGCGGATATATAGGATATGGGGCAGCCGGCGTTCGATATGAACCGTTTTTACCCACGGCAGACGCTGAATGTTTTCACGCGATTTCCGAATGTCTACCGCCGTAATCGGCATGCCCCGTTCGACTTTTAAAACGTCCAGCAGTTCTTTCTGCGTCGTTCTGTCGCGGCCGCGAACATATACTTCCCCCAGACGCAGGTCGGCGGACAGGGCGGCATCATGGATAAAAAAAGCCAGACTTTCCTTTTTTTCGGCGTAAAAAGGGCTGTTGGAAAACCAAAGAATTAAGGTTGCCAAAAACAATAAAATAAAAGCGGCCAGAAACGGGCTGAGCTGTTTTATGTTTCGGAACTTTAATCTCCGCATCTGGCGTTCTCCACCATCCACACGACAATATCCTGATAAGAATAACCGGCGTAACGCGCGATTTCGGGCACCAAAGACAAGGACGTCATGCCCGGCTGAGTATTGGTTTCCAGCAGAGCAAAGCGCGGTTTTTCGCCGGGACGCGTATCATCGTAACGTATGTCGGAACGCGATATGCCGCGGCAGCCTAACAGCGTATGCGCTTCGGCGGCAATCCGCATGGCTTCCGCGTAATCTGCCGCCGGCAGATTGGCCGGAATGACGTGTTTCGATCCGCCTTCGGAATATTTGGCATGATAGTTATAAAAGCCTTTGGCGGGAATGATTTCCAAAACGCCCAACGGTTTGTTGTCCATGACGGCGACGGTTAATTCACGGCCGGGAATGTATTCTTCGGCCAGAATTTTTTCGCTGTCGGGGTATGGATATTTTTCGTTTTCAAACGGTTTTTTGCCATTGTCTTTGTCAAAAATAAACACGCCGACGGAAGATCCGTTGCAAATCGGTTTTAGAACAAAAGGATAGGGCAGAACGTCGCCGGCCAAAATTTGTTCTTTGGTGACAATTCTTTCATCGGCCAACGGCAGTCCGGCCATTTTAAAAATCTTTTTCGACATGACTTTGTCCATTGCCAAAGCCGACGCCATGCGGCCTGAGTGCGTATAGGGAATTTCCAGCAAATCCAAAATACCCTGAACGCAGCCGTCTTCGCCGTACTGGCCATGCAAAGCGTTAAAAACAACGTCCGGTTTTTCGGATTCCAACATAAAAATAAACGGTTTCAGGTCATGGGAAATATCCAAAGGAAAAGCTTCGTATCCCGCGTGAATCAAAGCTTCTAAAACATTTCTGCCGCTGGAAAGGGAAACTTTTCTTTCTGATGAACAGCCGCCCATCAATACCGCAACTTTTTTAGTCAATTATCTGCCTCCAAAACTGCTGAAACGTTTGGTTTTGACGCCGATGCGCCGCACTTCCCATTCCAGCGTAATCTCGCTTGTTTCGTAAACGCGCCGCTGCACCGTTTCGCCAAGCGTTTCAAAATCCTGTGCTGTCGCTTTGCCCGTGTTGATGAAAAAGTTGCAATGCTTTTCCGACACCATGGCGCCGCCGACCTTCAATCCGCGGCAGCCGGCTTTTTCAATCAGCTGCCAAGCCTTTAATCCGATCGGGTTTTTAAACATCGAACCCGCTGTTTTAACGCCGGACGGCTGGGCTTTTTCACGAATTTGTCTGTATTCTGTCATACGTTTCTGAATATTTTCTTTATTTTCGGCAGTTCCTTTTAAAACCGCTTCCGTAAATATCCAGTTGTCCGGCAAAGCGTTTGTACGGTAATCAAACGGAATTTCGTTTCTTTGCAAAATAATTTTTTTGCCGATAATGTCAAAAGCGGTCAATTCGTCCAGCACGTCGGCGACAGAACGGCCGTGCGCGCCAGCGTTCATTCTGACGGATCCGCCCAGCGTGCCCGGAATGCCGCATAAAAACTCAAATCCCGACAAGCCGGCTTCCATGGCGGCTTTGGCGATTTCCATGTTTTTCGCCCCTGCGCCGCAGATGATTTTGTCCCCTTCAATTTTAATGGTGTTAAAGGTTTTTCCCAGATGGACGACAATGCCGGGGATTCCTCCGTCGCGGATCAGCAGATTTGATCCGCCGCCGATAACGGTCAGCGGAGCGCCGGGCTGGTTGGTTAAAAAATACTCCAGATCGTCGGAATCCGCCGGTGTAAACAAAATTTCGGCAGGACCGCCAACCCCCAGCCACGTCATTTTATGCAAAGGCGCGTTTTCGATAACCTGACCGCGTACGGCGGGCATCAGCCGTTTTAAAGTTGATTCGTTTGAAAAAAAACGTTTGAAAAACGAAAACATTTCTTACCCTTCGTTCGAAACTCTGCCTGCCTGCGCCAATTCCTGAGGCAAAGCTTTCGCCCAGGAAGAAATACTGCCGGCGCCCAGACAGATGACAATATCGCCTGATGACGCTTCCTGTCTGATTATACCGGCTAAATCTTCACGTTTGTTTAACGTGATGACGTGACGGTGGCCGTGGGAGCGCAGACCTTCCGCCAGGGCTTCCTTGTTGGCGGACGGAATTTCTTCTTCTCCGGCGGAATAAACGTCGGCGACGATAACGCAGTCCGCGTCGTTAAAAGCCGTGCAGAACATTTCAAACAGATTGGCGACGCGCGTATAGCGGTGCGGCTGAAAAACGGCGATGACTTTTTTCGGCGCGACGTCGCGCGCGGCTTTTAATGTCGAAGCGATTTCTATCGGGTGATGGCCGTAATCGTCAATAATTGTGATGCCGTCCGTTTCTCCGGTTTTTGTAAAGCGGCGCTGAACGCCGGTAAAAGCCGACAGCGCTTTTTTCAGATTTTCTTCCGAAATGCCCAAGCGTATGCCGACTCCGATCGCGGCCAGAGCGTTCAAAACGTTGTGTCTGCCGTAAACGGGCAGGGTAAAGCCGTTCATGCGCTGCGTTTTCCCCGTCGGACTGAGGCTGTCGGCGATGACAACGTCAAACGTAATCAATCCGGGGACGGCATGAATATTCTGCGCGGTAACTTCCGCCTGCGGGGTAAAGCCGTAGGTGATGATCTGTCTGTCGGAAATTTGGGAAATCAGCCGCTGGACTTCCGGGTGATCGACGCATAGGCAGGCAAAACCGTAAAAAGGAATGTTTTGGACGAACGTTCTGTAAGCGTCCTTCATTTTTTCATAGGTACCGTAATAATTTAAATGTTCGGGATCCATATTTGTGACAATGACGGCCGTCGCCGGCAGTTTTAAAAAGCTGCCGTCCGATTCGTCGGCTTCGGCCACCAGCCATTGTCCGTCGCCTAAATGGGCGTTCGTGCCGTAAGCGTTGATAATCCCGCCGTTGGCAACCGTCGGATCCAGCCCCGCCGTCTGCAAAACCAGCCCGATCATGGAAGTCGTTGTCGTTTTGCCATGTGTGCCGCCGACGGCGATTGACCATTTCAACCGCATCAGTTCCGCCAGCATTTCGGCGCGGCGCACAACGGGGATACGGCGTTTGCGGGCTTCTTTAACTTCGGCGTTTTCAGTGTCGATAGCCGAAGAAACGACGACAACGCCGGCATGTTCCACGTTTTCGGGCGCGTGTCCGATAATGATGGAAATTCCCTGAGAACGCAGCCGTTTGACATTTGAATTTTCGGAAATGTCCGATCCCTGCACGCTGTATCCCAGATTATGCATCAGCTCGGCGATACAGCTCATGCCGCTGCCGCCGATGCCGATAAAATGAATGGTTCCGATGGGAAAGGGCAGATGATTCTGTGTCGTCATGTTTTTATGATCCTCCGGCTGTTTTTAAAACGGCGGCGGCAAACAGACGGACAGCGTCCGGTTTGCCCAGCTTTTTGGCGTTTTCGGCCGCCGTCGTTAAAATTTGCGGCGTATTAACAAATTCTGTGATTTTACCGCTCAGATATTCGGGCGTAAAGTCCGGTTCTTCGCAAAGGAATGCGCCGTTGTTTTTTGTAATGAAAAGGGCGTTTTTTAATTGATGCGAATCGGCAGAACGCAGGATCGGCACGATTAAAGCCGGCCGTCCGGCGACGCTTAATTCCGCAATACTGGAAGCGCCCGCCCGGCAGATGACCAGATGCGCCTGTGTCAGCCGGTCTGCCATATCGGTAAAAAACGGCGCCAGTTCCGGTTTTAAACCCGAATTTTCATAGGTTTTTTGAACGGCGGGCAGGTCGGCGGCACGGCACTGCTGAGAAATCCGCAGGCGTTTTTTTATATCTTCGGGCAGCTGCGTCAAAGCCGCGGGAAGTACGCGGCTGAACACGGCGGCGCCTTGTGATCCGCCGAAAATCAGCAGATTGAAAGTTTCTGCCGCCGGCCGGTATGGTTGATCGCGCGCGGCCAGAATTTCGGGACGAACGGGAACGCCGGTATATTCGGTTTTAATGCCTTCGGGAATACGTTCAACGTCCGGAAATGTCGTCGCGATTAAAGAAGCCCGTTTGCCCAGTACTCTGTTTGCCCCGCCCAGAACGGAGTTTTGTTCATGCAGGATTAAAGGGATTTTCAATATTCCCGCCGCGAACGAAGCCGGAAAAGCGGCGTATCCCCCAAAGCCGACGACGGCGTCCGGTTTGATTTTACGTAAAATCAGCACGCTTTGCAAAATGCCGGCGCCCATTAAAAACAAAGCCCACAGCTTTTTTAAAAGCGGTTTTCCGGCATAAGCCCCCGCGAAAATGCGGTATTCTTTTGAATCGGGAAAGCGTCCCGAAAAAGAATTGCCGCGTCTGTCAGTGATAAAGCTGATTTCCGCTCCGCGCGCGGTTAACTCCTTAGCCAGCGCTTCGGCGGGAAAAACGTGTCCGCCCGATCCGCCCGCCGTTAAAACAATTTTTTTTACCGATTCGTTCATTTGTTTTCCTTCAGCGTATTTGTGCTGCGCGTCAAAGCCAAAACAATCCCCATGCCAAATCCCAAAGAAACCAGCGACGAACCGCCGTAAGAAATAAACGGCAACGTCATGCCTTTGGTCGGAATCAGGCTGAGCGTTGAAGCGATGTTGATTAAAGCCTGCAGTCCGAACTGCACCAATAAACCCGAAACGGCCAGCAGAGTAAACAGATTTTTATCCTTGAAAATCAAGTAAAAGCCCCGTAGTACAATCACGGCGAACAAAGCCGTAATCGCCAGGCAGATCAGCAGGCCGTATTCTTCGGCCGCAACAGCCATAATAAAATCCGTATGCGCGTCGGGCAGAACGTTTTTAATTGTTCCTTCGCCGGGGCCGCGTCCCAGAAGGCCGCCGTTTTTAAAGGCTTCCATCGCCGTGCGGACCTGAAAGGTGTCTCCGGCTTCCGGATTTAAAAAGCGGTCTACGCGCGACTGGACATGCGGAAACAGAAAATAAGCGCTGACGGCGCCCGTCGCACCGCACAAAATCAGGATATATGTCCAGATCATGGAAATACCGCTTAAAAACAGTTCGGTGCCGAAAATAACGCTGACGGTCACGGTCATACCGAAATCCGGCTGTTTAATCAGCAGTCCCGCCAAAACGGCGTAAACAATGCCGGCAATTAATGTTCCGCGGAATTTTTCCTGCTGTTTGCCCAGCGCGATTAACCACGCCGCCGTAACGGCAAAAGCCGGTTTGGCAATTTCCGAAGGCTGCACGGAAATGCCGAAAAGGCGGATCCAGCGCGACGACCCTTTGATTTCCGAACCGTGCGCCAGTACCATGACCAACAACACAAACGCTGCAGCCAGAACACAACAGGACAGCCGCCGGATTGTCTGCGGCGTCTGCATGGAAATGCCCAGCATGACGGCGACCGAAAGCATCAGGAAAACAACCTGATGTTTGATCAGGTAATATGTTTCCAGCTTTAACCGTTCCGCAACGGGCGGCGTCGCTGAAAAAGCCAGGACAACGCCCGTTCCCAGCAAAGCGAACAGCGCGCCCAAAAGAAAGTGGTCAACGCTCCACCACCATCGTCCCAGAACACTGTTGTCCGTGCGTGCGATTGCCGTTTTCATCTGCGCTCCTTATCTGATTTTTAACGTCGATAAAGCGATCAGTCCCAAAATAATAGAAATAATCCAGAAACGCACGACGACGGTCAGCTCCGACCAGCCCATTTTTTCAAAATGATGATGAATCGGCGCCATTTTAAAGATTCGGCGGCCGGTCAGTTTAAAGGAAATCACCTGAATGATGACCGAAAACGTTTCCAAAACGAACAAACCGCCGGCGATCGCCAAAGCGATTTCATGTTTGGTCACAACGCTGACGGTACCCAAAGCGCCGCCCAGCATCAATGATCCCGTGTCGCCCATAAAGATTTTGGCGGGCGGGGCGTTATACCATAAAAATCCCAGGCCGGATCCGATCAGGGCGCCGCAGAAAACCGCCAGTTCGCCGGCGCCCGCGATATAGGAAATCTGCAGATACGCCGCAAAGGCCGCATGGCCGGAGACATAAGAAATAATCAGGAAAACAAAAGAAACAACCATAACCGGAACAATGGCCAGCCCGTCCAGTCCGTCGGTCAGATTGACGGCGTTGGATGAACCGACGATGACGAACATGGCGAACGGAATGTAAAACAGGCAGAGATTCAAAGACAGATTTTTAAAAAACGGAAAAGCCAAAGTGGTTGCCGTCGGCTGTGTCGTCGCTTTTGTAATCAGCCACACGGCGACAAAAGCGCAGGAAAATTCCAAAACGAGTTTTAATTTGCCGGGCATGCCTTTGGAATTTTTTTTCGATACTTTCAGATAATCATCGGCAAAACCGATCAAAGAAAAAGCGATTGTTATCCCCAGAACAACCCAGACAAAAGTGTTTTTCCAATCCGCCCAGAGCAAAGTGGACAGACACAGCGACACCAGAATCATCAACCCGCCCATTGTCGGCGTGCCCTGTTTTGTTTTCAGATGCGATTCGGGGCCGTCTTCGCGGATCGGCTGGCAGGCGTGTTGTTTGTCTTTCAACCAGTGGATAATCATCGGGCCGATCAGAAAGCATAAAATCAGGGCCGTGAAAATTGCTCCGCCCGTTCTGAAAGTCAGGTATTTGAAGATATTTAAAACCGAATACTGATCCGAAAGAGGATAAAGGAGGTTGTAAAGCATATGTTTATTCCGAATGTTAATGGAAGTTCTTTAAAGCTTCGACGATTTTCGCCATTTTACTGCCGAAAGATCCTTTGACAAGGACAATATCGTTCGCCGCAATTTCAGAACAGATGACGCCCGCCAGTTCGTCGGAAACGGGTTTTTTAATGCCGCGCATCTGTTCGGGCAGAATATCGAACAAAGCGCCGCAGCCCGGTCCGACGGCATAAACGCGGTCAATTTTGTTCTCAATTAAATCGTCGGCCAGATTTTTATGAATATTTTCCGATTCCTCGCCCAATTCCAGCATGTCGCCGATAACGGCAATCCGGCGGCCGTCGTTTGCGGGCGTCAGGCTGCCCAGAACGCGAATGGCTGCCTGCATGGATTCGGGGTTGGCGTTGTAAGCGTCGTCGATTAGCGTGAATGTTCCTTGCGGACAGGCGATCTGAAAACGCAGGCCGCGGCCTTTCAGCGGCTGCAGCTGTCCCAGCGCCTGCAATGCGCCGGCCATGTCAACGTTTAATGCTTTTAGAATTCCGATCACGCCCAGGCTGTTTTGAATCTGATGGCGTCCGGGCAGGCGGAGCGTGTAAGTGTATGTCTGTTCTCCGGTTTTTACGGTGACTTCGGATCCTTCCGTCGTCTGCGAAACGTTCAGCAGGGAAATATCGTCGCCGGCCGTCGCGCCGAAAGAGCGGATATCGGTCAATCCGTTTTTCTGCGCTTCTTTCTTCAGCAGGGAAAACTGGCTGTCATCGGCATTTAAAAAGACTGTGCCGTCTTTTGGCATTCCCGTGAAAATTTCCGCTTTGGCGCGCGCGGTGTCTTCCAGCGTTTTGAAAAATTCCCGGTGAGCCGAGCCGATCATCGTGATAACGGCAATGTCCGGCTGTGCCAGGCGGGTCAGTTCCGCTATTTCGCCGGTATGGCTCATACCCATTTCAATGACGGCAAAATCGGCGTCGGCCGGCAGACGCGCCAATGTCAGCGGCATACCGATGTTGTTGTTCAGATTGCCGATCGTCGTATGGGTTTTTCCTACGGCGCCTAAAGCGGTTTTCAGCATTTCTTTCGTGCTGGTTTTTCCGGAACTGCCCGTAACGCCGACGATTTTGGCTTTGCCGCGCCGGCGAGCATGAAGAGCCATTGATTCCAGCGCTTTTAGAACGTCGTCGACGACAATCGCCCGTTCGGGGGCGACGTCCGCGGGAATATAGGAAACTAAAACGCCGGCGGCGCCCTTTTCAATCGCTGCGGAGGCATAGTCGTGACCGTCTGTTTTTTCGCCTTTGACCGCAACGAACAAATCGCCTTTTTTCAAAGTGCGCGTATCAATGGAAATGCCGAAAACGTCAAAATCCTCCGTCAGTCTGCCGTTCGCGGCTTTTGCAATTTCCGTCGCCGTCCATAAAGGAGCGTCCGCTTCGTCAATGGCTTTGCGGGCTTCTTCGCGGTCGTCAAAGGGGTGCATGACGCCTTTGATCAGCTGGCCGGTTTCATGGCCTTTGCCGGCAATGACCAGAATGTCGCCTTCTTCCAATCCGGCAACGGCCGTTCTGATCGCCAAAGCGCGGCTGCCGATATCAATTCCTTTGGGGCAGGCGGGCAAAATGGCGGAACGGATTAAAACGGGATCTTCGCTGCGGGGGTTGTCGTCGGTAACGTAAACAACGTCTGCCAGTTCATTGCAGACCGCCCCCATTTGCGGGCGTTTGCCCGGATCGCGGTCGCCGCCGCAACCGAAAATGACATGCAGGCGTTTTTCCGTATGCGGGCGCAGAGCCTTTAATACGGTTTCCAAAGCGTCCGGCGTATGAGCGTAATCAACATAAACCGACGCGCCGTTTCTGCGTTCGCCGATAAATTCCAGGCGGCCGGGTGCGCCTTTTAATTCCGCCAAAGCGGCGGCGGCCTGTTCGGCGTCTTCGCCCGATGCGATCGCCAGCCCCAAAGCGCACAAGGCGTTCATTGCCTGGAACGTTCCGGCCAAAGGCAGGCGGACGGTTTGTTCACGTCCTTCGATTTCCAGCCGCAGCATCTGGCCGTTGGTATCCATTTGGCTTTCTTTTAATTTCAACACGGCGGCGTTTTTGCCGTAATCAATAATTTTCAGACCCTTTGAACGGCAGTAATCCGCGATTTGTTCATATTCGGGAATATCGGCGTTCAGAACCGCGGTCCGTGAAGACAGCGGCCGATCAAACAGTTTCAGTTTGGCGTTCAGGTAATTTTCCATCGTGCCGTGATAATCCAGATGATCGCGCGTAATATTGGTAAACGCCGCCGCCGTCAGGGATATGCCGTCAATACGGTGTTGTTCCAGACCGTGAGAAGACGCTTCGATCGCCGTATGCTGATATCCTTGTTTTGCCAGATCTTGCAGTTCTTTGTGCAAAGTGACGGAATCGGGCGTCGTCAGAGAACCGTAAGCGGTAAAGTCGTTTGTCACGACGCCCAGAGTTCCGATACAGGCGGCTTTTTTGCCCAGAAACTCCCAGATCTGGCGGGTAAAATTCGCCGTTGACGTTTTGCCGTTCGTTCCCGTGACGGCAACGACCGTATCCGGTTGAGGCGCATAAAAAACGGCGGCCATTTTCGCCAGCGTCAGGCGGACGTCATCGGCGAAAATACCGATCATCGGCAGATCCGGAACGAAGGCCGTTTTCGGAAAGACGGCGGCAACGGCCCCTTTTTCATAAGCGTCCTGTAAAAAATCCGTTCCGTTCGTTTTGGAACCGGGCAGGGCGGCAAACAAAAACCCTTTTTCTACTTTTCTGGAATCGGACGTAATACCGGTTATTTCAACGTCTCCGGCAACCGCGGGAAAACCGCAGGCTGCTAAAATCTGATCTAAAAACATAGGATTAATTCTCCCTTAACGCGCGTTCAAAGCTGCTTTTACATACGGAGCGATCTGTTTGGATTCATAAGGCCTGGGGGTAATTCCCAGCTGAGGGGCAACAGTCGCTATAATCTTTTCCGCCGTCGGAACGACGTTCCAGGCCGCGGTGTTTAAATTATACGTTTCTTTGATCCCTTTGGGCGCGTCCAGCATGACCATTAAAACGTACTGCGGGTTGTCCATGGGAAAAGCGGAAATAAACGATGTGCGCAATGTGTTTTCGGCATATTTGCCGTTGACAAGTTTTTGCGCGGAACCGGTTTTACCGCCGACTTCATAGCCGGGAACGTTGGCTTTACGTCCTGATCCTTCCGTTACAACCAGACGCATAATACCGCGCATTATGTCAGATGTCTTCTTAGAAATGATTCTTTTTCCGATTATTTCGTCGCCGGGGCGTTTTGATATCAAAGACGGCGTATTATAAATTCCGCCGTTGACCAAAGCCGCCGTCGCCGCGGCGATATGAACCGGAGTCAGGGCGACGCCGTAGCCGTATCCGGCCGTCGCCGTGTTGACTTCGCGCCATTTGGCCGGCAAAAGAGGACGGCCTTTTTCGGGCAGTTCTATATCGGCCGTTTCAAAAAAACCGAAGCGGCGGAAAAATTCCTGCTGCTTGTCCGAACCGACGGCCAAAGCAATTTTGGCCGATCCGATATTCGACGAATGAATTAAAATTTCGGGAATTGTCACAACACGGCGCAGTTTGGGAACGTCGTTGATTGTGTAATTTGCCAGAACAACCGGGTGTGAAGCGTCGATTTTATCGTCGACCGTAATCTTTTTCGTTTCCAAACCGATGGCCGTGTTGAACAGTTTCATGATAGAGCCGACTTCGTAAACGCCCAGAGAAACCGTATTGAACAGATTTTTTTTCCGGCTGTTTTTCAAATTGTTCGGGTCGTAATCGGGCAGAGAAACCATTGAAACGATTTCGCCGGTTTTAGCGTTCATCAAAACGGCTGCGGCGCCTTCGGCCTGATACGTTTCGATGCTTTGCATTAAAACGGAACGCACGGAATCCTGAACGCCGACGTCCAGCGACAAACGGACGGTTTCTTTTTTGCCGGACAGTTTTTCGTTAAAGGTTTTTTCTATGCCGGCAATTCCTTTATTGTCGATATCGGTCGTGCCGATAATATGCGATACCAGCGGTCCCTGCGGATAAACGCGCGTTTCCGTCATCTGGAAATTCAGCTGCGGAAACCCCAGGCGGTTGACGTCGTATTGTTCTTTCGGGGTCAGGTTGCGTTTAATGTAAACGAAATTCTTTTTGCTTTTCAGTTTTTTTAATAAGGGCTTGTATTCCAGATCCGGCAGGGTCTGCACCAGCGCCGCGGCGATCGTTTCGGGGTTTTTGATTTTTTCCGAATCGACGTACAGATCGGCCGAAGGCAAGCTGGTCGCCAGCAGAACGCCGTTGCGGTCGACGATGTCGGCGCGGTTCATTTTGATTTCCAACGCGTAAGTTTTCGAATCGCCGGTTTTCAGGTGTTCTTCCGCCGGCGTGTTCATCAGCGTAACGCCGATCAGACGCACGGCAATGACGCTGAACGCGCCGAAAAACAAAAACATGGTGCATAACAGTCTGTTTTTGCCGCTTTCCAAACTGTCGGAGCTTTTTTTGTCGGCCAGACTGATCCGGTCGGGCAGGGGAATTTCCAGTCCGGGTTTATAAAATATTCCGCTTTTTTTGAAAAGACGGAACATGAGCGTTACTCCCGCGCCGCGGCGGCAAAGGAAACGCGGATCACTTTTTCGTTTTTGCCGGGGGCGGTTTTAAACGGAATGGCGGAAAAAGAAATAATCTGTTCCCCGCGCAGCGGTTTCATATGAGCGTGACGCGAAGACAAAGAACGAATCCGTGCCGGGTCGTTTAAATAAGTCCATTCGGCCTTTAAAACATGCAGAGCTTTCTGGTCTTCTTTGATTCGCGTATTGATTTGTTCCAGATGATTTTCCAGCGCGATGACTTTGTTTTTAATGACGAACATGCCCGTTGCCATTGCGGCAAAAATAACAATCAATGCTAAACGTGCCATGTGAAACTCCTATAAGCGTTCTGCCGATCTGAGACGGGCGGAACGGGCTCTGGGATTTCTTTGGCATTCTTCTGCAGAAGGAAAAATCGGTTTTTTTGTTAAGGGAATCAGGGTGGCCGGCCTGTCCTGCCGTTCAGGCAGATAACGGGACGGGTTGGCGGTCTTGCCGCTTTTTTCCTGAATAAAGTTTTTGACGATTCTGTCTTCTAAAGAATGGAAAGAAACAACAGCCATTCTTCCGCCTTTTTTAAGGAGCGCTTCGGCTCCCGACAAACCGGAGCGAAGCTGTTCCAGTTCGTCGTTGACGTAAATGCGCAAAGCCTGAAATGTCCGTGTCGCCGGATCAATATCGTCCTTTTTGCGGGCGATGACCGACCGGATAACCTCAGCCAAGTCAAGCGTTGTTGTAAACGGACGTTCCCTGCGCCGGGCAACGACCGCCGCGGCAATGCGCCGCGAAAAGCGTTCTTCGCCGTATTGGTAAATGATGTCGGCGATTTCTTTTTCACCGTATTTGTTGACAACGTCGGCCGCGGATAAGCCGTTTTGGCTCATACGCATATCCAAAGCGCCGTCTTTTTGAAACGAAAAACCCCGTTCGGCGCGGTCGATCTGCATCGAAGACACGCCGATATCCATCATAACGCCGGTGACGGATTCAATTCCTTCGGCGTTTAAAAGTTCCCGGATATGGCCGAACGTGCCGTGCAGCAGTTTTAGACGGCCGCCGTATTGTTCCGCCAAAGCCTGTCCTTCGGCGATCGCGTCGGGGTCGCGGTCAATTCCGTATACCGTGCAGTCGGCCGCGTCCAAAACGGCGCGCGAATATCCGCCGGCGCCGAACGTGGCGTCAACGTAAACGCCGCCGTCTTCGGGATTGATCTGCGTGACGACTTCTGAAAGCAAAACAGGAATATGGGGCTGTTTCGTCATGAATCCCCCCTGTTTTTAATGCTGAAATGTTTTTCAAGGGCGTTTTTGCGCATGTCATTTTCTTTGGCCCGGTACGTTTCCGGATTCCATATCTGAAACGTGCGGCCTTTGCCGACGAACAGCGCTTTGTCCGTAATACCGGCGTGTTTCAACAGTTTTTCGGTTAAAACGATCCGGCCGGTCGAATCAAAAGGAAATTCTTTGGCGTCGGAAAAAATCAATCCGGTCAGGTCGTCTTGTTCGTTTGAAAAAGCGTCAAACGAATGATCAATGTCGTCAGCCATTTTTTCCATCATTTCCGACGTGCGGCATTCAATGCAGGGCATCGTAAACGATCTGAAAGCAACCAGTTCCGTTTCCTGCTGTTCCAGCAAAGCGCGGTAATCCGCGGGGATCGATACGCGTCCTTTGGCGTCCACCTTGTTGACGGTGGCGTCCAGAAAAAGAGTATACTTTCTCTGAAACTTGCCCATGCGTGTCGTTCCTTTCGTTTGCGTTGTTCATGCGCGTTCTGCGCACCAGGCAAATTTTGCCTATTTGGATTCTTATGGGATAGCATGGGATTTTATGGTAGTCAATGGGAACAAAGGGGGTATTTTGTGGGAATATTTGGGAAGAGTTGTCTTTATTTATCAATATATTGTGTTTATGGGGAAGGCGAGAGCGTATATTTGGGAATTTTGCCGGGCATAAAAAAAAGCCGTTTCGGGACGATGAAAGATCGCCGAATTGAAACGACTCTGAAAAGTACCGGATTTGTTCTTGGGTTAAAAAAGGAAGGTGAGAATCTCGCCAAGAGGACGTTTTTTTATAATGCCTTGATTTTCAACGGATTGAACGGCGAATCGATTCGCATGAAAAATGATTTTTTAAAGTGCCGGACGATCTGTAAGCCGGGTTCTGTAATCGGCGATCATTCATCTGCGGCGTTTGTTGCCAAACGTCTGTAGCGACCTACCTCTGGCGGGGGCGGAAACACCCCGCGATACGAAACTCGTATACCTCACTTGGTCTTGCTTCCGATAGGGCTTGCCGTGCCTTTTCCGTCGCCGGAAAAGCGGTGCGCTCTTACCGCACCATTTCAACCTTGCCTGTCCGAAGACATCGGCGGAATTTTTTCTGCTGCGCTTTCCCTTGGGTCTCCCCAGCCGGACGTTATCCGGTATCGTGTTTCCGTGAAGCCCGGACTTTCCTCAATACGCATTTTTCAGCGCACCGCGACCGCCCGATCTTCCGGCACCGCTGGGACGGTACGGGGAAATGCAGCCGATGTCAATAAAAGATTTCTTTTAACGCGACCGCTATGCCGTTGTCGTCATTTGACCGTGTGATTTTGTCGGCGTGTCTTTTTACATCGTCGGGCGCGTTGGCCATGGCAATGCCGATTCCCGCGCATTCCAGCATGTCAATATCATTATATCCGTCGCCGAAAGCAATCGTCTGCGCCGTATCGATGCCGCAGCGTTGACATAAAAAGTCCAGTCCGGCGGCTTTGTTGACGCCTTTGGCAACGATTTCCAGAATATAGTTTTGAGATTTGTATAAATCGTATTGCGGCAAAACCGGCGTCAGGCGTTCCGCCAGTTCGGCCGTGTTCTCCGGCGTGCCGACGCAAATAACCTTTAAAACCGGAGCGGCGGGGCTGACAACGGTTTCAAATGAACCGATTACCGGTTTTGTCGGCATGACGTAACATTCTCCCCGCACAATATCCGTAAATTCGTCGGCAATCCAGTCCTGTCCGGCGTAAACGATTGTTTCAATCTGCGGATTTATTTTTTTGACGGTTTTCTTTATGGCGGGGACGTCTTGAAACAAAAGGGTTTTTTGGCAGATCAAACGGCCGGTTTCGTCGTATATTTCCGCTCCGTTGCAAGGCAGAATGAAAACGGGCAGTCCGAAAGCGGCGGCAACGGGGCGTATACCCGCCATGCCGCGTCCGGAAGCCAGAGCGAAACGATTTTTCTTTTCCTGATAAAGGCGGCGGCAGATCTCGATTGTTTCAGAAGGGACCTGTTTTTGAGAATTTAAAAAAGTGCCGTCAATATCGGACATAATCAGCCGGCGGGGCATTTGCTTATCCTTTGATCGAGAGTTTTTCCAGTACAAAGCGCAGACCTTCTTCGTCATTTGTCGGCGCGACAAGGTCCGCCGCCCGTTTTACGGGATCGGGGGCGTTTCCCATGGCGACCCCCAATCCGGCATATTCCAAAAGATCGGTATCGTTAAAATTATCGCCGAAAGCGATAACGTTTTTCGCGTCGATGTTCAATCGTCTGCATAGAAAAGCGGCGGCGGCGGATTTTGAAGCTTCGGCCGACATGATTTCCAGATATCTGGACATGGATTTAAAAATCGTGCAGGACGGAAATTCCCGGTGCAGGCGGTCTTGCAATTCGTCCATCAGCCGTTCGTCGCCGGTGCACAAAACTTTGTGCACGGGGGCGTTTTCGTTCAGCACGTCCTGCGGCCGGCCGACCAAAGGACGCATGTCGGTTGTTTCTTTTTCCAGATAAAGAGCCGCCGTGCCGTCGTCTTTGTCGGTAATCCACGAATCCGCGCTGAAAGTATAGCTGACGACGTTCGAGGAAAAAGCGGCGATTCTTTCTCTGATCAAAACGGCGGTTTTCAAATTCATCGGTTTATCCCAGATCGTCCGGCCGTTTTCATCATGCATCAGCGCGCCGCTGTAAGAAATAAACGGAGCGGACAGGCCGATCTTTCTTTGTATGTTGGCCACCGAAGGCGGCATACGGCCGGAAACCAGGATAAACGGAATCCCGGCGGCTGACAGTTTTAAAATATATTCTTTTGTTTTCGGACGGATATGCTGTTTTGAATCCAGCAAAGTACCGTCAATGTCGCTGAAAATCAGTTGATAGCGGTTCATTCTGTCTGTCCTTTTTCCTTATACAGTCGGGATACGGCGGCCAGGCGTTCGATTGTTTTTTCTCCTTTATCCAATAACGCTTCCGGGTAAAAATGGCGCTGAAAAGCCGTTAGAGCCGATAATTCGTCGGCCGTATCGTAACCGATCGCGTCCAGCATTTCACCGACGGATTGACGCGGGACCGCGAAGGCGTCCGTCCATAATCCGATATGGTTTTCCGCCAGCGTTTTCCAGGGAAACAATTCGCCCGGGTCGGATTTGCGCGCCGGCGCGACGTCGCTGTGTCCCAAAATATTTCCCGCCGGAATGTGATGGCGCGTCATAATGTCCCTGCACAGATCAATAACGGATTGAATCTGTTCGGCCGTAAAAGGAACATAGCCGAATTCATGGCCGGGATTGACGATTTCAATGCCGATTGACCGGCTGTTGACGTCCGGAATGCCCCGCCATTGGGACAATCCGGCATGCCAGGCGCGGAATTCTTCTTCAACCAGATTATAAATGTCGCCGTTTTCAAAAATCAGATAGTGCGTGCTGACGGCCGCGGCGGGGTTGCACAGTCTGTCCAACGCTTCCTGTCCGGTTTTCATGCCGGTATAATGCAGCACGATCATATCAACCGGCGAATACCGCCCGTTAAAATTGGCTGAAGGATAAATGTGCGCCGCTTGCATTGAAAAAGTCCTTTTGTTTCCGAAAGACAACGGTTATTTTAGAATTGTTTTTTACTTTTTTAAACAGGTAATTATCATGGATACGGAACAAAAAGAAATGCCGACGACGCCGTCGGAGTTGCTGGCTTATTTGGCGGAATTGGGCATTAAATATGAAAATACGCCTCACCCCGCCGTATTTACGGCCGAAGAGGGGGAAAAATACTGGAAAAATATTGCCGGCATGCATTGTAAAAACCTGTTTTGCACAGAACCGAACGGAAATTTATGGCTGATTGTCGCGCCGGCGTTAAAACGTGTGGACTTAAAGGCTCTGCCGGCTTTGATCGGATCTAAAAGATTGTCCTTTGCCAGTGAAGAACTGCTGTTTGAAACGCTGGGAGTCTTCGGCGGATCCGTTACGCCTTTTGCCGTTATAAACGATAAGGAAAACCGTGTCGGCGTCGTGTTGGACAAAGAAATGATGGCACAGAAAAAAATCAATTTCCATCCGCTGACCAATACGGCAACAACAACAATTACACCGAACGATCTGCTGCTGTTTATGCAATCGTGTGCTCATTCACCATTGATTGTTCCCGTGTGCTGCAAAACAAATTAAAGGAAATAATTCATTTATTTATGTTGACAAGTAATGATAAATATGTCTACGCTTATCGGGTCGGTATAAAACTGATAGGGAGTTTATGATGAAAAAATTTTATTTGTTTTTGATCGCCGCTTTGGCTTTATCCGTTTCCGCCTGCGGCGTCATTCCTAAGAATACTGCTGTTTTTGCACCGATCGCCGTTGATGCCGTTTCCCCGGGAACGGAATTTGCCAATCAGGGGGTTCGTCCGCTGAAACGCGGTGAAGCCACGCAGACGGGAATTGTTTTGTTCGTTACCGGTGATGCTTCGATCGAAGCGGCCATGAAAAACGGCGGCATTACAAAAGTTCACCATGTTGATTATAAAACGACGACGGTTTTCTTCCTTTATACAAAACAGACAACCATTGTTTGGGGTGAATAATTTTTATTGCTTTTTGGAAAAGGACGGGAATTCCCGTCCTTTTTTGTTGACAAAAACTAAAAAATAACATATTGTGATTATATTCTGTTTACAGCCTTCGGGGGTGTCCCGAGGGCCTTTTTTTTATGCGGGAAAGAAATATGGTCAAGATCAAAATTCCTTATAAGTGGAAGCCCAGAAAATATCAGATGAATTTGTGGCATTATCTGGAAAACGGCGGAAAACGAGCCGTGGCGGTTTGGCACAGAAGAGCCGGCAAAGACAGTTTGTCTTTGAACTGGACGGCGGTTGCGGCAATGCAGCGTGTGGGCGTTTACTGGCATATGCTGCCTTTGCAGACACAAGCGCGTAAAGTCGTGTGGGACGCAATCGACAAACAGGGGCGGCGCGTGATTGATCAGGTGTTTCCGACAGCATTGCGTAAATCGGTTAATTCTCAGGAAATGAAAATCGAGCTTTTAAACGGATCAATCTGGCAATGTGTCGGATCGGACAATTACAATTCTTTGGTCGGCGCCAATCCGGTCGGTGTTGTTTTTTCCGAATATTCGATTGCCGATCCGGCCGCATGGGATTTTATTCGTCCGATCCTGGCGGAAAATGACGGCTGGGCGCTGTTTATTTATACGCCACGCGGGCGTAATCACGGATTAAAGCTGTTCGAAACGGCAACAAACGCGCCGGAATGGTTCGTTGAAAAGCTGGGCGTTTCGGAAACAAAGGCTATTCCTTTGTCCGCCGTCGAAGCCGAACGCCGAGCGGGTATGGAAGACAGCATTATCCAACAGGAATTTTACTGTTCTTTTGATGCGGCGCTGAAAGGCAGCTATTACGGCATGCTGCTGAACGATTTGGAAAACGGCGGACGAATCTGTTCCGTGCCGCATGATCCGGCTTTACCCGTAACGACGGCATGGGACTTAGGGGTCGGGGACAGCACGGCTATCTGGTTTTATCAGATCAGCGGGGCGGAGGTGCTGATTGTCGATTATTACGAAGCCAGCGGCGTCGGGCTGGATCATTATGTCAAAGTATTAAAGGATAAGCCGTACGTTTATACAAACAACAATATTTTTCCGCATGATATTTGCGTACATGAACTGTCCAGCGGAAAAAGTCGTTTGGATATTCTGGCGGGGCTGGGAGTGCGCGGCCGTGTTCTGCCGCGTTCAAGCGTGGAAAGCGGTATCGCCGCGGTCCGCCTGCTGCTGCCCAGATGCCGGTTTGACAAGGAAAAGTGCGCCAAAGGGCTGGAGGCGCTGCGTCAGTATCAGCGCGCCTGGGACGACGTGCGCAAAGATTTTCAACCCAAGCCTTTGCATGACTGGACCAGCCATGCCGCGGACGCTTTCAGATATTTGGCTTTGGGAATAAAAGAAAACAAAAAAATAACGGACAGGCCGTATGCCGGCGCCGTCCGCGATTATAAAGACTATGATCCGCTGGCCTAATATCCCAGCGCTTTGTAAAAGCTGACGACAGCCTGATAAACGGCGCCGTTTCCCTGCGCCAGATTTGTCTGGGCCGTCAGCAGGTTTTGAAATATGCTTAACGTTTCGCTCAAAGAAATCAGGCCGGAGTCATATTGCGCCAGCGTCAGCGCCGAAATATCGCGCATTTTTTCCAAAGCGTTTCTTGTCGTTTGGTTTTTGGCAACCTGTTCGGAAACGGAAATCATGGCGTTTTTAATTTCCGCAACGGCGTTTAACACCGCGTTCTGATAAACCAGAGCCGCCTGCCGGGTCGCAGATTTTTCCATTTTTACCTGATTAAGCAGCGCTCCCCAATGAATCAAAGGCAGCGTTATGCCGGGTGTCAAAGTAAAAGTCCGGCTTTTATGATTGGGGAGTTTGGGCAGGTGGTCTGCCTGAAATCCGAACAGCCCGCTGAATGAAACGTTTGGGAATAATTCCGCCGTCGCTTTGCCGATCAGAGCGTTCTGCGCGATCAGATTTTGTTCGGCCTGACGCACGTCGGGACGGTTTCGCACGGTTTGCGCCGGAATCAGATACAAAGCGGACAAGTCGTATCTGAAGGAATCTCTGATTATGTTTTCGGAAGATTCTTCTAACAGCGTATTCAACTGTTCGGGCAGTTTTCCGGTCAGCAAAGTCAGGTTGTTTTTATAAGCGCCCAAAGCTGTTTTTAAATCCGGAATTTGTGATTTTATCGTTTCTTCGCTGTATTGGATATGGCGCAGATCAGATTGACTGATCAGTCCGGAATCTGCTTTGTCCGTCGACAGCATGACAATTTTTTGCTGCAAAGACAGCGTTCTGTTTAACAGGCGCAGCTGTTCCTGCGCCAGACGCAGGCTGATATAATTATTGATGACTTCCGCTTTTAACGTGATGCGGACGTTGTCCAGGCCGGCGGCGGCGGATTCGGCCAGAGCGCGGGCGTTTTCCGTTGCCCGGCGGCCGGCTCCCCAAATGTCGAGTTCCCAGGCAACGTCCAGTCCGGCCTGATAATAGCTTTCTTTGAAAGCGGAAGACGTATTTTTCGACGGCTTTAATTTTGTGTATTCGCCGGCCAGATCAACGGTCGGGTAATACCGAACCCCTTGTATTTCCAGATTTAAGCGGGCCTGACGCAGTTTTTCGACGGCGCTTTTGACGGTCGGACTGTCCGCCAAAGCCATTTGAATCAATTCGTTTAACTGTTCGTCGCCGAACGCTTTGTGCCAATCGGCGTCAATGCCGGCGTCATTGTCGGGCGTGACGGATAAAGCCGCGTCGATTTGTTTGTCCGATACGGCGTCCGGCCGCTTGTAGTCGGGGCCGAGCGTACAGCCGAAAAGGGTACAGCTTATTAATAAAAGCGCTTTTTTATTCATGGCAGCCTCCGTCGGAAAATTTTTCCTTGATCGTTTCAAACAAAGCAAACAAAGACGGAATAAAGAATATGCCGACGAACGTCGCGGCAATCATGCCGTAAAACACGCTGGTGCCGATGGCGATCTGGCTGGCGGCGCCGGCGCCTTTGGCAATGATCATCGGGAAAACCCCAAGAATAAACGTCAGAGCCGTCATTAAAACGGCACGGAAACGTTCGGCGGCGCCTTTTTGCGACGCTTCCAGAATACTGGCGCCTTTATCCCGGTAATCTTTGGTAAATTCAACGATCAGAATAGCGTTCTTCGCCGCCAGGCCGATCAGCATAACCAGTCCCAGCTGGGCGTAAATGCTTAACGGCTGTCCCGTCAGGTATAATCCGGCCAAAGCGCCCAGAACCGCAAAAACGGTTGAAAACATGACGGAAAAAGCCAATAGCCAGCTTTCATACAGCGCGACTAAAAACAGATAGCAGAAAACCAGCGCCAGCATGATCAGAAAAACGGCCAATCCGGCGGCTTCGACTTCCTGTAAACTCAATCCTGTCCAGGCAATGCCGAAACCTTTAGGCAGGACGGTTTTCGCCGCCTGTTCCACCGCGGAAATGGCGCTACCCGTACTGACGCCTTCTGCCGCCTGCGCGATAATCGAAGCTTCGGTGTACTGGTTGTAACGGTAAATAATTTTCGGCGCCGTTACGGTGCGGACGGTCGCAAAGCTTTTGATTTGGATCAGGTTGCCCGTCGTGGATTTGACATACATGTTTTCAACGTCTTTTAAGCTTTTGCGGTAAGGCGCGTCGGCCTGTAAAATGACGCGGTTGATCTGGCCGTTTAACGTGATGTTGTTGATGTATGTCGATCCCAGCGTGCTTTGCAGCGTGGAAAATAAAGTGCCGACGGGAATATGGAACGATTCGAGCTTTGTCCTGTCAATGTCCAGATACAGGCTGGGGGCGTTTACCGTAAAGGTACTGAAAGCGTAAGCCAGTTCCGGCGATTGATTTAGATGCGTTAAAAATGCTCCCATGGTCTGATACAGTTCCTGTGGCGTTTTGGACATGTCCGTTGCCAACAGTTCTAATGACAAGCCGCTGCTTTTCCCGACGCCGGGAATGGAAGGCAGAGCAAAAAAGTCGGTCTGCGCTTCACCGTCGTCGGCAAATTCTTCGCTTAAGCGTGCTGTCAGGGCTTCAATGGATAAATCTTTTGCCGTGCGTTTTGACCAGTCTTCCAGTCCGACGACGCCCAGAGCAATATTTTCCCCCGCCGCGCTGAGCATGCTGTATCCCGCAACGCCGATGAAAAACTTAACGCCTTTTGTTTTCAGAATTTTTTGACTGGCTCTGCTTAGAAATTCTTCGGTGACTTTGATCGGCGTCGTGCTGGGCAGCTGAAAGTTCGCCAGGATCAGTCCCTGATCTTCTTCCGGCAGGAAAGACGTCGGCGTTTTGTCAAATCCTGCGCCGGCCGCGGCCAAAGCGCATAAAACGATAATCGTCGTTACAATCAGTCCTTTGGACAGCCAGCCGACGGCGGCGGTGTATTTTTCTTTGCAAAAATCAATAATGTCGTTAAACAGCCTGAAAAAACCGCGCGGTTCTTTATTCTTTTCGTTTTTTAAAAAGACGGCGCACAGGGCGGGGCTGAGCGTTAAAGCGTTAAAGGCGGAAAAGACAACTGCGGTCGCGATCGTAACGGCAAACTGCTGATAAATTTTTCCGGTAATGCCGGCCATTAATCCGACGGGAATAAAAATGGCCAGCAAAACGAAAGTCGTCGCGACAATCGCGCTGCCGATCTGCTGCATCGCTTTGACGGACGCGGAATACGAATCCATTTTTTCATAAGCCATAAGGTATTCGACGCGTTCCACGACGATAATCGCATCGTCAACGACCAGCCCGATCGCCAGAATCATGGCAAACAAAGTTAAAATATTGATATCGAATCCCAGCAGATAAATAACGGCGAAGGTGGCAATCAATGAAACGGGAATCGTAATCAAGGGAATCAGCGTCGTTTTTATGCGTTGCAGAAAAACAAACGTGACCAGAACGACCAGAGAAAACGTAATCGTCAGCGTTTCGATAATACTTTGAATTGACGCTTTGACGAACTTGGTGGAATCGTAGGCGATTTCAAATTCCATGTCTTCGGGAAAGCTTTCTTTTAACGAAGCGATTTCTTTTTCAACGTTTTTCATAATATCCAAGGAATTTGAATTCGGCGTCTGGCTGAGCATCATGACAATGGCGGGCGAATTATCGAAAGCGGCGCTCATCGTATAGGTTTCCGCGCCCAGTTCGACTCTGGCGACGTCTTTTAATCGCACGATGCCGCCGTTCGCAGAAGTCGTGATGATAATGTCTTCAAAATCTTTAACGGAATCCAATAATCCTTTGGCGGTCAAAGACAGCATGACCGTCGCGCCGTCAGGCGTCGGGGCGGACGCGATTTCGCCGATAGAGGCCTGCGAGTTCTGCGACTGCACGGCTGAAACGATATCGTTGTTCGTCAGCCCCAAAGCGGCGGTTTTTTCCGTATTGACCCATAAACGCATGCTGTATTGCGGCGAATAAATCGTCACGTCGCCGATCCCCTGAATTCTGGCCAGAGGATTTTGAATGTTTTCATAGGCAAAGTTGCTTAAAAACAAATCGGAATAAGTACGTTTCGGCGAACGCAGCACCAGCATGGCCAGAATGTTTGACGACTGGGTTTTAATCGAAATGCCTTCTTCGTTAACGATGTCGGGCAGCTGAGAGGTGACCTGCTGAATTCTGTTTTCGACCTTAACCTGCGCAATATCGGGATCCGTTCCGATGTTGAACGTGATCGTCAGCGTATATTGTCCCGTATCCGTCGCCGTAGAAGACATATACAGCATGTCTTCCACCCCGTTGATCTGGTTTTCGATCGGCACGGCGACCGTATCAACCAAAACCTGCGCGTTTGCGCCGGGATAGTTTGTTTGAACGACGATCTGCGGGGGTGTGATCTGCGGGTATTGCGACACGGGCAAAACGGCAATGGCCAGCAGCCCCAGCAAAATCATGACGATGGAAACAACGCCTGCGAAACGGGGACGTTTGATAAAAAATGACGAAAACATGACCGCTTATCCTCCGTTTTCGGAAACGATGTTTAATCTGAAAGGCTGATTTTCTTTTAATACCGGCGCTTTTCCTTTCACCAGATATTCCTGCGGGCCGAATATGTTTTTAACAAGATAATCAGAATTCAGCGTATCCAGAATTTCGATTTTGCGGCGGCGGATTCCCTGCTTGTCCGCTACGGTGACAAAGCTGCCTTCCGCCGTCAGTTCAACATGATTTTGCGCGATCAGAACAATGTCTTTCAGCTCTTTTTCCAGATAGACGGTAACATAAGCGTTCGACAACAACATGTTGTCTTTGTTTTCAAAATTGACATAAACGGCGACGGAATTGGTCGGACGGTTTAAGGCGTTGTCCGCATACTGATAAACGCCTTGAGCCGGATAAATTTCTCCGTTGGCCAGTTGCAGTTTGATCTTTTCGCCGGCCAGCAGGTCGGACAGGCCGTTTTCGGAAATATTCTGAATGTAATCTTTGTCCGTAATCGAAAAAACAACCTGAATGGGCGAAGTCTGAATCACCGTCATTAAAGGCGTTCCCGCCGGCGAAACATAATCGCCTTTTGTCGGTTCGACAGTGCCGATCAGTCCTGAAATCGGGGCGCGAATAACGGTATAGTCATAATTGACTTTGGCCGCGGCCAGCTGTGCCTGCGCCTGGGCTAAAGCCGCTTTGGCCGACAGGTATTCGGCCTGCGCTTTGTCGCGGTCGGCCTGTGCGACGGCTTTGCTGCCCGCGGCTTGAATCCGCCGGTAATAAGTTTCCGCGTTTTCCAAAGCGGCTTCGGCCTGCATGACGCCCGCGCGCGCCAGATCCAGCTGCGCTTTGTATTCGCCTTGTTCCAAAATCATCAACAGCTGGCCTTCACGAACGAACTGACCGCTCTGCACAAATATTTTTTCAACAAAACCGCTGATAAACGGCAGAACGTCAACCGAGTGAACCGGCGTGACATAACCGATATATTTTTTGCTTAACGTAACAGACTGCGGCGTAAAAGGCGCAACGCTGACAGAAACGGCCACCTGCTGTTGCGGCGCGGCCGGTTCCGAATCGATTCGCCGCCGTTTCAGGGAAATAATTTCAAAGCTGAGAAAAACAACTAAAACAATCAGAATAACCAAGACGGCATAATGCGCCGCAAATGATTTTTTTTCAGTTTCGTTTGCCATGTCGTAATCCTGTTTTCAGTCAAAATAAACAGAATCACAATGCGTTTGACGTGTGAAAAAAGTAAGCTGGGTTTTGTGTTATAGCTTTAGGTAAAGCGAAAAACTAAAACCATTTTTTTATTTCGTTTAATTCTTTTTCGCTTTGGTACGGCGTGTTGATGATCATGATCCCGCTGCCGGTCATGCCTTCGGCGACGCCGGCAAAACGGACTTCGCCGTGATAAAGTTTGGGCAGTCCGGCGCTTAACAGCTTTTCGGTCATTGAACGGTGCAGCCCTTCCTTTAATATCGGATACCACAGGAAAATTACGCCTTGCTCCCATTTTTTGTGCAGTTTTAAAATAAAGTTTGCCGCTTTGTCATATTCGGTTTTGACTTCGTAACTGGGGTCGATGACCAAAATGCCCCGGCGCGGCTGCGGCGGGCACAAAGCCAGACCGCCTTCATAGCCGTCGCGGTGATGCAGATGCGTGTTCGGATAACGCATCAGTCTGTACAGCGCTTGATATTCCCGCGGGTGCAGTTCCATAAGGTGCAGCGTATCCGTCGGACGGAGCAAAGCTTCGGCGATAAAAGGGGAACCGGCGTAAATGTTTTTGCCGATTTCCCGTTCAATCCGTTTTTCCAGTTCAAAATACGGGTGATCCTTTGTTTGTTTTAATCCGGCCATTTTCAGAAAACCGTGCGCGGCTTCGCCCGTTTTCAACGCCTCGTCGCAGGAAAGGTCGTATACGCCGCGTCCGGCATGCGTTTCCAGATAACTCAGCGGTTTGTCCTTTTGCGTTAAATGCCGCAAAATAACGCACAAAGACGCATGTTTGTGGACGTCGGCCGGATTGCCGGCATGATAAATGTGCTGATAGGACAGCATGTTGATTTCCCCCGTGTGATATTGACAGGCCAGTATAAAGGCGCGCCGGCGGCTTTACCAGATAAATTTGCTTTTGTTTCTGTCGTGTTGCGCTATACTGATAAAAATTTTTGTTTTTTTAAGGTAAAAGGTTCTTTTATGCCGAAAATTTCCGTTCTCTTTCCCGTTTACAATACGCCGGAACCGTTTTTGCGCGAGGCGGTTGAAAGTATTCTGAATCAGACTTTTCCCGATTTTGAACTGATCGTCGTCAATGACGCGTCGCCGGACGAAAACGTTGAAAAGGTTGTTTTGTCTTATCATGACGACCGGATCAGATATTACCGCAATGAAAAAAATCTGGGCATTTCTCCGACGCGTAACAAACTGATTGATCTGGCGCAGGGTGAATATCTGGCCGTTATGGATCACGACGATATTTCTTTGCCCGAACGGTTTGAAAAACAGGTCGCCTTTTTAGACGCGCACCCTGACGTCGGTCTTGTCGGCACGGCGCATTGGGAAGAACCGGCCCATAAACTGATTACTCACCCGCTGAACAACGATGAAATCGAAGAAGCGCTGATGTATGACTGCCCTCTGATTCACCCCTCTGTCATGATGCGCAGAAGCGTTTTGATGCAAACGGGCGTGCGTTACGATAAAAATTATTTTCCGACGGAAGATTATAACCTTTATCTGCACCTGATCGGCAAAACGAAATTTGCCAATCTGCCCGAAGCTCTGTTCTGTTACCGCAAGCATGACAGCAACACGACGAACAAAGAAACCAAACGGATCCGGGCGATAGAGCGTAACGTTTTTGCTTTTTTGCGCAGCGAACACCCAGATTTATGGCGCAAAGCCTGGGTCAAACATCTGCAGGTCAAAAAAATCAAGCTGTTCGGTATTCCCGTTTTGAAAATCAAAACGTTTCAGACAACGACAAAATATTACCTGTTCGGCTTTATTCCCTTTATGACCGTTTATACCAAGCTGTCCGATAAGGTAAAATTATAACGCCTAGAATTTAAAATAAATAAACGGCGTATACGTATTGGACGCGATTTGTGTCAGGCAAAGGACGAATAATATGATCAGCCATACATTTAACAGGTTTTGGCGTTTGGTTTTTAACATGTTTTCGGCTATCGGCATGGCGAATATGACTGCTATGGCAAAAACGGCCGTTTCCAATCGGTCGACATACCAGCTGTAAGCCGCGTATATATCTGCTTTTCCGCCTAATCCGGCCATTCGTTTGATAAAATCAAACCCGTATTGCAAATCGGGCGCGCGGAATAATACCCATGCCGCGTTGACAACTGCCAAAGTATAAATATGTTGCAGCGTTTTGAGCGCTTTGGACGGTGTTTCCTTATAAAAGCCGGTCAACTTTTCAAAAATGATGAAAAAGCCGTGCACCATACCCCAGACAATAAAGTTCCAACTGGCGCCATGCCACAGCCCTGTCGCAAAAAACACGACCAGCAGATTAAAAATATGCCTTTTTTTACTGACTCGGTTTCCGCCCAGAGGAATATACAAATATTCCTTAAACCACGTCGATAATGAAATATGCCAGCGTCGCCAAAATTCCGTAATTGATTTTGAAATATAGGGATAATTAAAGTTTTCAGGGACTTTGAAGCCGAATATCAGGCTAAGGCCGATCGCCATATCGGAATATCCGGCAAAATCGTAATAAAGCTGCAATGTATAAAAAACAGAGCCTGTCCACGCGGTAAACGTATCAAATTCCGCCACGGGCAGTTGGAAAATTTTATCAGCACTGGCGCCCAGAATATCAGCGATCAACAATTTTTTTGAAAGCCCGATAATGAAACGGCGTACTCCGTTCAACGTATTGTCAAACGTGTGCGAACGTTGATCAAGTTGGTCGACCATTTCATGATATTTAACGATCGGCCCGGAAGTAATTTGAGTGAACACAATGATGTACAACGCCAGTTGATAAATGTCGTTTTGCGCTTTTACATCGCGGCGGCAGACGTCAATGATATAGGAAACGGCGCGGAACGTATAAAAAGATATGCCCAGCGGCAGCGCCAGATTTAATAATTCCGTATCGCCGTCAATTAACGTATTGACATTTGCGATGAAAAAATCGGCGTATTTAAAACAGATTAAAAAGGACAGCTGTAAACAAATCGTTGCGGTGGCGATGATACGGCGACAGGAATATTTTTCCAATGCCCGCCCGCCGAAATAAGTAATCAGCACCATTGCCGGCAGCAAAGCCAGGAAGCGCGGTTCGGCCCAAGCGTAAAAGAGAACGCTTGCGGTCAAAAGAACGGCGTTTTTATGCGAGGCGGCCAGATAATACACCGCCAAAACTGCGGGCAAGAAAACGGATAAAAAGGTAATAGATGAAAAAGACATGTAAATATTCCCGTTAATATAAATACAACAGCTGATTCATAACGTTGGAATGGATAACGTAAACGAAAATGTCCGGGCGGTACGTGTCGACGGCTTTTGTCAGCCAATCCATTCTCAGCCCGCCTTCTTCGTTGGCTTCCAACCAGCGAGAATCCGCAAAGGTTGCCGGAAAAAACAGCTGAAGCGTTTCGGAAAACGAATTTCCGCTGAACAATATTTTCTTTTTAAATCCGGATTTGTTTTTAAAATCAAAAGAACGCTTGTTCGCGGTATTTCTGGTTCTTTCTAATTCTTTGGGGTGAAACAAAGGGTACTGCGCGTCAAAAAAACGATCGTCCCGCAAAGCCAGCCGGGTATAACTGGAACCGGCATAAAAAATGCTGAAAGGATCAAGCTTCATAAATTTGTTTTTTTCAACGATGAAATCGCTTTGCCCTAAAATGGGAACAGCGGGAAAATCTTTTTTGATTTCTGCCATAAATGCCTGATAGCCGATCAATGCCCCGTAATGCGTCCAATGATGGTCTGTTTTGTAAAAAACATAATCGTTTTCCTTGGCGTCCAAAAGCGCTTGGCGCAGGTAAATAAACTGCCGCCCGCCCTTTTTTTGAAAGTATTGATGCAAATCGATGATGCCATCTGATTTGTTTAAAAAACGAATGTTGTATTCGGGGTAAATTTCACCTTTGGGCGGAACGACCATGAAATAAAATCGGACGCCTTTTTCATCAAAATACTGTCCAAGACGTTGCAGGTTTTGATAAATTCTTTCTTTTTGAGCTTCTGTATATGCCGGCACTGGCTGCATTTCGCCGAAATCGAAAATCCAGTGGTTTTTGGCGACGTATAATTCCAATCCTGCCCACGTCTTTTTATATTGTTGTTGGATTTTTTGAAACAAGCGTGCCTGCTTTTCAATCATTTCTTCGCGCATGAAAAAATGGTCGTTCAGCCATTTATCGAATTCGCGGCTCCAGGCCGTATTGAAACCGTCTGCGGAAATCAAGCGGGGCAGTCGGGCCAAAGTTCTGTTTTCTTGAACCGATACTTCGGCGTCCGAGGTATTAACAACGGCGGACAGGCATAATCCGAAAAAAACAATCAAAAATAAAAGATTGCCTTTTTTCTGATCATTCCACGTAAACCGGACTAAAAACCGGGCGGCAGGCCATGCCGCAGCGGCAGACAGGCAAATAACGGAAAATAAAATTAAAAAATCGATTTCGCGTTTTTTAGGGTGATGCGATCGGAATTTAAACGTTAAATCAATAGATTGTCCGGCATCGGCAGGTAGGTCATAAATAAATGGCGCGGCCTGCCAGACAGATTTTTTGCCCGCGATTTTTTTGCCGTTGATTTTAATGTCCTTGAAATCCGCAATGCGTTTAGTATTGTTTTTATCCGCAGAGCTAAAAGCGAATTTTAACGTACCCGGCTGGTCGGCGGTTAATTTGATACGGGCTTTTTTCCACAAAAGCCCCGGGCGCAGGCGCATATTTTGACTTTCCTGACGCAGGATCCCCTTTGTTTCAACGACATTAAAGCTGCCTGAAACCGTTACGGACGCATTTTTGTTAAATAAGCTTTCCCAGACGTTGCTTTTTAAATACAACGGATAGCATAAGTAAATGAAAAAAAAGGATAAAAGTAACCAAATAAATTTTTTGTTTTGATCCATAAAAAAATCCCCGATGACCGCTTTTAAAGCGGTCGGGGAGTAGAAAAATCAGCTATACTTGATCCTTACGGTCTTTAGAGGAGGAAGCCTCTTGGACATACACCGAAAGCTCCCCGACCTCGATTAAGAGTTCGGGGATATTTTCCGTGTTTGCTATGCGCAAAACGGTAACGACGCATATCTGCGCCGGTATAGCTGAAGAGTTTTTCTAGGACTCCGCGCCCGCTAAGGCACTGATTTATACAAGCAAATCTTGTATAAATATGCGTTTAGGCTATAAAAAAATAGAAATTAAAACAAGCTTAAAAGATAAAAATCACAAAACGCTTGAATAATCTCTTTATTTATTACATAATGTTATTATTTAAAGAGGTAAAATCATGCAGGAAAAAACAAGCGTTTCAAAAGCGCGGCGCAAAAAAACGGCGCCGGACAGTTCTTTTTCGTCCGAAGAAATGAGCCGGTATCTGATTTCAACGGTTAAAGAAGTCATTGAAGTGTCCCGTCGCCCGGTTCCCGTTTTGGATAAAAACGGCGCGCCGACGGGGGCTGTCGAATATCAGTCGGCAACAGTGTTAAAAGCGTGTGAATTGATGGCCAAGCTGATGGGATCCATCAAGGAAACGGACGCCAAAGGCGTATCGGTTCAGATCGTGTCTTACCGCGACGCTTCATCATCGGACGACTCTTCGCCGGGATCGTAGTCTTTAAACAGGAATTCCGCTTCTGATCCTTTGATTTTCGGGTTGCGGTCAATATAATCATACGCGGTTTTATGAAAAATATCTTCGATGTCCTGATCGGCGCCGTTGTTAAGCAAAGTAATAATAACGTCGGGATTTGGATTATAACGCACGGCGAAGAACAAAGCGGTCTGCCCTGTGTCTGGCGTGCGTGCGTTAACTTCGGCGCCGCTTTTGATCAGTGCGAAAATAACGGCGGGGCGCGGATTGTGCATTGCGGCCAGCATTAAAACGCTGCGCCCCTGTTCGTCGCGGGAATTTACTTTGGCGCCGTTTTGAATCAACGTGCCGATCGCATATTCGTCAACCGTTTTTTGTGCAGCAGCCTTAATCAGCGGCGTAAAGCCCGCCGTCTGCGCCGCGGCATGGAAACTGAAAGCAAGAAAAAACGCGAAAGCGTTGAAAAGTTTCATTCAATACCTGACAAAAAAAGCCCGTATAACGGGCTTTCTTTCTGTAAAACAGGCGGATTAACGCATTTTTGTTTCTTTGAAAACGACGTGTTTGCGCGCTTTCGGATCATACTTTTTCAACTGTAATTTTTCCGTCTTTGTGCGCGGGTTTTTTTTCGTCGTGTA
>URSF01000015.1 GCA_900550445.1 uncultured Rhodospirillaceae bacterium
GTCCTTCGGGTCAGAGGTTGGAAAACGGCAAGTGTGTTGCCAACTGCACCGGCGTGATATGCAAATCCGGTTTCAAGGCAGTATCTGATGCGAATGGCTGTTGCTGTAAAACGGACACTCTGGCCTGTTCTTCCGGTCAAATTTACAACACAACCATCGGAAAATGTGTTAATGCCGTCTGCCCGCTCGGGTGTCTGGACGATTGCAAACAGGGCTGCGGATCATGTGAATCCGGACGTTATCTGAACTATAACGACGGCTTGTGCCCGCTGTGTTCTTCTGCCATAGCAAATTGTGCGACATGTACCAGTTCAAAATCGGGACCAACCTGTACAAAATGCAAATCCGGTTATTGGCTCAACGGCGGAAAATGCGAATCCTGTCCGCTTCATGCTTCTTGTCCCGACGGTGTTTCATTTTACTGCAAGAGCGGATATTCAGCCTCCGGAGGCGGATGCATTACCTGTTTGACAAAATATCAGGTTATGGCTGCTGTCAATAACAAGGTTTGCGGATATGAATCAACCGGATTATCGACAGATTCAAAATCCGCCTGCAAACAGCAGGTCGGCACGCGTTTTGTTTGCCAAAGCGATTACTATTATCTTCAGGGGTTAGCGCAGTATAAACCCTACCTTTCTTCAATAGGAGGTGTGAACGATAAAATTTGTGATTTCTGCACGTCACCTTAAATAAATAAAGAAACAGCGGGAAAACTTCCCGCTGTTTTTTTGTTATCTGTTATTGATCGGTTATTCTTCTTTTATCCGGTCATAGGCCCAATCCAGCCATGGGCATAATTTGCGCACATCATCTGCTTCTACCGTCGCACCGCACCAAAAACGCAACCCGGCCGGCGCGTCTTTATATGCGTTGCAGTCAAACGCAACGCCTTCGTCCCCCAGCAGTGCAACCATTCTTTTTACAACGTCCTTTTGTTCTTCGGGCGGTTTTGATTTAAACCAATCCGCTTTGATCGACAGGCAAACGGACGTATTTGACCGGTATTCCGGTTCTTGCGCCAAAAATTCCGCCCAGTCCGATTTTAAAACAAAATCCTGCAGAACTTGAAAACTTTGTTTTGAACGCGCAATCATGCCCTTTAACCCGCCGACGGATTTTGCCCAGTTCAAAGCGTCAATCACGTCTTCCACACACATCATGGACGGCGTATTAATCGTGTCGCCGACAAAAATGCCTTCGTTTAATTTGCCGTTCGCCGTCATGCGGAACAGTTTCGGCATCGGCCAGGACGGCGTATACGTTTCCAGCCGTTCAACCGCCCGCGGGCTGAGAATCAAAACGCCGTGCGCCGCTTCGCCGCCCAAAGCTTTTTGCCAGGAAAAAGTCACAACGTCCAGTTTTTCCCACGGCAGATCCATGGCAAACGCCGCCGACGTCGCGTCGCAGATCGTCAATCCCGTCCTGTCATCGGCAATCCAGTCGCCGTCCGGCACGCAGACGCCGGAAGTCGTCCCGTTCCACGCAAAAACAATATCGCGGTCTTTGTCCGCCTGCGTTAAATCGGGCAGCCGTCCGTAAGGCGCGTCAAACACGCGCACGTCAGTCAGCTTCAGTTGTTTGACAACGTCGGTAACCCAGCCTTTGCCAAACGTTTCCCAAGAAAACATGTCAACGCCTTTTGCCCCCAGCAAAGACCACAGCGCCGCTTCAACCGCGCCGGTATCCGATCCCGGCATAATTCCCACGCGGTACGTATTCGGCACCTGCAGAACTTCTTTCATCAAATCAATCGCCAGCTTCAGACGCGAACGCCCCAAAACGGAACGATGCGAACGCCCCAAAACAGTCGTGTCCAAAACGTCCGCCGTCCACCCCGGCCGTTTGGCGCACGGGCCGGAAGAAAAATTCGGGCAATCCGGCTTTTCAACAGGTTTTTGAATCATTTCTCTTCCCCTTTTTATAAATGAGCTTCCAACGCTTTGACTTCGCCGATCAAAGCTTGTGCAATATCTTCGGCCATGGCGGCGATCTGCGTTTCGTCTTCGCCTTCCAGCATAATACGGATCAGCGGTTCCGTCCCCGACGGACGAATCAGCAGCCGTCCGTTATCCCCCAGCGCGCGTTCCGTCTTGTCAATCGCGATTTTAACCGGCTCGCTGTCCAAAGCCGCTTTGGCCAAAGCGCGATCGGACAGACGCACGTTCTTTAACAGCTGCGGCACCGGTTCAAACAAGTGCATCACTTCGCTGACGGCTTTTCTTTCCGCAACGACGGCGGCGCAGACCTGCAGCGCGGCGACCAGACCGTCTCCTGTCGTCGAATGTTCGCCCAAAATCAAATGCCCTGACTGTTCACCGCCCAGATTATACCCGTCGGAACGCATTTTTTCGACAACGTACCGGTCGCCGACCTGCGTGCGTATATGCTTCATACCGTTGGCTTTTAAATATCTTTCCAACCCCAGATTGGACATCACGGTCGTAACGACGCCGTTTCCTTTTAAAATACCCGCTTTTTTCCATTCGCGGCCGACCAGAGCCAAAATCTGATCGCCGTCAATCACCTGTCCTTTTTCATCACAGACAATCAGCCGGTCCGCATCGCCGTCCAAAGCAATGCCGATATCCGCGCCGCTCAGAATGACTTCACTGCACATACGGTCTGTATGCACCGCACCGCAGTTATCGTTAATGTTACGGCCGTCCGGGTCAATTCCGATCGAAATGACCTCTGCCCCCAGTTCGTACAGCACCGTCGGCGCAACGCGGTAAGACGCGCCGTTCGCACAATCCAGAACGACTTTCAGCCCGTCCAGACGTTTGCCGCGCGGAAAAGTATTTTTCACATATTCGATATAACGTCCCACGGCGTCATCTAGGCGTTTGGCCTGCCCGATCTGAGACGACGGCACCAGACAGTCTTTTGTATCGCCGAAAACGCGTTCTTCAATTTCCAGCTCCATTTCATCGGACAATTTATATCCGTCGGGACCGAAAAACTTAATACCGTTATCTTCATACGGATTATGGGACGCGGAAATAACAACCCCCAGATCGGCGCGCATGGAACGCGTCAGCATCGCGACCGCCGGCGTCGGCATTGGCCCTAACAGCAAAACGTCCATACCGACTGCTGTAAAACCGGCGGTTAAAGCCGATTCAATCATGTATCCGGACAAACGGGTATCTTTGCCGATAACAACCTGTCTGCGGTGGTCGCCGCGTTTAAACAAAGATCCGGCCGCAATCCCCAGACGCAAAGCAATTTCCGCCGTCATCGGTTCCTGATTTGCTTTTCCTCTGACTCCGTCCGTTCCGAATAGTTTCCGTACCGCCATATCAAACTCCTTAAACATTTTTTCAACGGTTCAACCCTGTCGGAAATGTTTTACCAAATCCGGCAGGGTGTGCAATACACTTTCTGTTACAAAAATATACGATTGTTTTATTCCGTCGCGGAAGAATCGTCCGTATCCTTTTTTTCCGCCGCATCGGATTTTTCCGTTTTTTCATCGCGAACGGGATCCGTGATCGGCACGGTCGAACGCGCCGAAACGTGAACGCCGGGTTCCTCGCGCGTGATTTTTTCGCCGCGCAGCAAAGCCTTGATTTCTTCTGCGGTCAGCGTTTCATACTCCAGCAGTCCCTGTGCAATGCTTTCCAAAGCGTCCCGTTTGTCCTTTAAAATCCGACGGCAACTTTCATAAGCTTCTTCAACCAGCAGCTTGATTTCGGCGTCAACTTTTGCCGCCAGCTCTTCGGAAACGTTTTTACGCTGGTTCAGCGAATATCCCAAAAAAACTTCGCCGTCCGGTTCTTCAATGGCGATCGGGCCGATTTCTTTGTTCATGCCCCACTGCGTGACCATATTGCGCGCGATATTCGTCGCCACCCGGATATCCTGCGACGCGCCGGTTGAAATATTTTCAGCGCCGAAAATCATTTCTTCGGCAACGCGTCCCCCGAAACAAATCCCCATACGTTCTTTTAAGTAAATATAAGATCGCGAATCCTTGTCGTCCGTCGGCAAAGACATCGTAATCCCCAAAGCCCGGCCGCGCGGAATAATCGTCACTTTGTGCAGCGGATCGGAATGCGGCGATTCCAAAATCATCAAAGCGTGCCCGGCTTCGTGATATGCGGTCATTTTCTTGTCTTCTTCGGTCATGATATGGGATTTGCGTTCGGCCCCCATCATCACCTTGTCTTTGGCATATTCAAATTCCGCCATCGTCACGACGCGCTTGTTGCGCCGGGCGGCCAGCAAAGCCGCTTCGTTAACCAGATTAGCCAGATCCGCGCCGGAAAAACCGGGCGTTCCGCGCGCGATTTTCGTTACGTCAACGTCGGGCCCCATCGGGCTCTTTTTCATATGAACGCGCAAAATCTTTTCACGCCCCGCCAAATCAGGATTCGGCACAACGACCTGCCTGTCAAAACGCCCCGGACGCAGCAAAGCCGGATCCAAAACATCGGGACGGTTGGTCGCGGCGATCAAAATCACGGCTTCGTTCGTATCAAACCCGTCCATTTCGACCAACAGCTGATTTAACGTCTGTTCGCGTTCGTCATTGCCGCCCCCCAGTCCCGCGCCGCGGTGACGGCCGACCGCGTCGATTTCGTCAATAAAGACCAAACACGGCGCATGTTTTTTCGCCTGTTCAAACATATCGCGCACACGCGACGCCCCGACGCCGACAAACATTTCCACAAAGTCCGATCCCGAAATCGTAAAGAACGGCACGTTCGCTTCGCCCGCGATCGCCTTAGCCAGCAATGTTTTCCCCGTCCCCGGAGGCCCGACCAGCAAAACGCCGCGGGGAATCTTGCCGCCCAAGCGTTGAAAACGCGGAGGATCCTTTAAAAAATCAACGATTTCGACCAGATCTTCCTTAGCTTCGTCAATACCGGCGACGTCGTCAAAAGTGACTTTGCCCTGCCCTTCTAACATGCGGGCGCGCGATTTTCCGAAACTCATCGCTTTGCCGTTTCCGGCGGCCATCTGGCGCATAAAGAAAATCCATATCCCGATAAACAAAACAAACGGCAACCAGTAAAGCAGCCCGCTCCAAAAAGAAGAACCTTCTCCTTCCGGCGGAACGGCCGTTACACGGACTCCCTTTTCCAGCAGCCTGTCGACCAACCCGGCGTCATCAGGCGCGTAAAGCGCAAATTTCTGCCCGTCAGTCAACACGCCGGCAATTTTATTGCCCTGCAGAACAACTTCCTGAACTTTGCCGTTCTGAATCTGCTGTGTAAATTCGGAAAACGCCATCATCGTATGATTTTTGACCGATGTCCCTTCCTGAAACGCGTCAAACAGCGTAAACAGCAAAACGCCGACGATCAGCCAAACGAAAATATTTTTACTCACCTTAACCGCCTTATCCTTAAGTGACAGGGCATGTCCACCGCGCCGTTTCGCATAACGCCGCTTGCGGCGTAAACATTACCTGACAAGTTATTTTTGTACGTTTATACCCTAAATGCGGCACAATAAAAAGCCCTTCGTTGTCAAAAAGTGCCGGCAGTACACAAAAAGCCCTTCTGGGAAAAGCTTCCTGCGCCCGCAAATGGTGCTCCAGCGGTTTAATCGTAATGGGAAAAGGCAGCGGATTTTCCAGCAAAAACGAAAATCTGTCCCAGGAAAAGCGCTGTTTTCCTTCAACCGTTACAGGATCTGGCAAATCATTTAATTCCCGCCAGACAAGAACCTGTTTTTTAGTCGAGGGAGCAATCCGGCACCCGCCCAACGTTGCCCCGCGAAAAAAAGCGGAACATATTTTGTCCGCCAGCGCCGCCAACGAATCCGACCGCGGCGCGTACGGCCTGTCGGCAATAAAACGCAAAAAATCCCCCAAACAGAACAACCCCGTTTCCCGATCCAGTTTCCGGAAAGCGTCCTGTCCGAACAAAAGGTATCCTCTGTCGGATTTAACGACATTTTCCCGGATAAACACGGCCGCATTTTCTTCCAGCGCGCGCCGTTTTTTTCCGTAGATCAGCGTTTGGGCAAAGGCTTCGTCAATCTGCTCCGGCGTCAATATCCGGCGCAGACGGCCGCGGTCAAAATCATCGGACAGATTGGTTTCGTCTTCGACCCAATCCATAAAACAAGCCCTGTTGTATTCGCGCAAATCCGCCGGACAAACGCCCAACAAAGGCCTTAAAATCCGTCCGAAATCCGTCATGCGGACAGCGGACATGCCGGCCAGACCGACCGGCCCGCTGTTTTTTGCCCGGCGGATTAAAAACGTTTCCGCCTGATCCTGCCGGTGATGCCCCAGCAAAAGCGTTCGGCACCCTTCCGCCCGGCAGGCGTCAGACAGCAGCCGGTATCTGGCTTCGCGCGCCGCCTGTTCAACGCCGCTTACGGGCTTTTCCCCCGCCCAGAACAAAAGACGCGAAGGAATCCCTTTTTGTTTCAGACGTTCCGCCGTCAGACGCGCCTGCCGCGCGGAACAGGGCC
Organism: uncultured Rhodospirillaceae bacterium; assembly: GCA_900550445.1. Classification (GTDB taxonomy): domain Bacteria; phylum Pseudomonadota; class Alphaproteobacteria; order CAAGCB01; family CAG-977; genus UBA11549. Next base: position 6,433 of record URSF01000015.1, read on the forward strand.
GTAGGCCATGATCCACGATCAGCGCCAAAATCTCGCCGCCGTTTTGCCGGACAAATTCCCGCGCCAACAGGCACAAAGCCGTACTGTCAGCCCCGCCGGAAACGGCGACGGCAATTTTTTCGCCGTTTGGAAAACCAAACGACTTCATCGCCTTTTCAAAAACGGCTCTGGTCTGCGTTACGGACATGAAAGTTTTTGAATTTCCTTTTCCAGCCGTTTTTTCATGGAATCGGAAACTTTCGGGTATTCTTTGGCAAAGTTTTTAAAAGCGATACAGGCTTCTTCTTTTTTATTCAGTTTCGCCATTGTCACGCCCAATTTAAACAAATTGTCCGGCGCTTTCTGACTGTCGCGGTAACTTTTGAACCCTTCGGCGAAAGCAACGGCTGCCTGAGAAAACATCGAACGCGCAAAAAACGATTCCCCCAGCCAGTATTGAGCATTGCCGGCCAAAGCGTCTTTCGGGTACAGAACAAGAAAAGCTTCAAATTGAGCCTGCGCGGTTTTGTATTTCTGTTTTTTTATCGACGCGAAAGCTTCGTCATATAATTCTTTCGGTTTTTTCTTACCGTATTTTTCCTTTATCTGCTGTTCTTTGGCTTTGGCGGTTCGGGCAGCGGCGGCCTGTTGTTCTTTTTTCTTTTTTTCAGCTTCTTTCTGTGCGTTTTCCGCGGCTGTTTTTTCCGCTTCCAGCTGTTTGATTTTTTCTTCGGCCCCCTGCAGTTTCTTTTCCATTTCCGTAAAACGCAGCGACATATCCGCGCTGATGCGATCAATTCTGTCCTGCAAACCGTCCTGAGCAAATTTTACGGTTTCGACTTCTCCGGTCAGCTGGCGCAAAGTCTGTTCCGTTTCCTGCAGCTGCATCAGCATGGCGTCCAGTTTATCGCCCGATTCGTCGTCTTTGGCAGGTTTATTCGTACTGCCGACATAATTGTTGGACAGTTTTTTCTGCACTCCTTTCAGCGCGCTTTCAATCCGGTCCAGCCGATCGGCCAGCTCACCGATGTTAATTGTCGCCGCGCGGGCGGGAACGGCAAAAAAAATACATACTGCCCAGACAACAGAAAAAATTTTTTTCATACTTTACATTCCGCTGATAAACAAAAAGAGTGCTTTATTATAAAGCACTCTTTTCTTTATGCGAACTATTTTTTAACAGAGTTATTCCGTTACGATTACGCTGACCGTCCGGCGGTCTTCCGCCCAGCCTTTGGCCGTATTCTGTGTTGTTGCCAGCTCGGTCGCCCCGAATGAAACGACGGAAACGCGGTTCGGGTTAATTCCGGACTGAACCAGATAATTTTTAACCGCGCTGGCACGTTTCTGCCCCAGTTTCATGTTATACGCTTCCGTTCCGCGCGGGTCGGCATACCCTTGAACGATGATTTTTTTCGTCGGATTGGCCTTCAACCAGGCGATCTGTTTATTCAGCACTTCCTTGCTTTCCGGCGTCAGTTCCGCCTTTCCCGTAGCGAAAAGAACTTCGTTTTGTTTAAAAACTTCCTTAAACGCTTCACACCGTGTCGCATCGGAAGCGCAGGCCGAAAGCATTAACAAAGCGCCGAACGCGCCTAACAACGTTTTTTTCATCTGATGTCTCCTTAAACTGTTTAATAAAAAAGCACCCTAGATTGTAGGGTGCTTTTGATTATCAGATAAGATGACAATTAGTCTTTAACAACCGTAACCGCACGGCGATTCTGCGACCAGGCGGCTTCGTTCGCGCCGACAACGGCCGGACGTTCTTTACCATAAGAAATCACACGAATACGATCAGCGTCGACGCCGCGGGAAATCAGGTAATTTTTAACGGCGACGGCGCGACGTTCGCCTAAAGCCAGGTTGTAATCGCGTGTTCCGCGGTCGTCGGTATGACCTTCGACAACAACTTTCTTTTCGGGATTAGCCTTCAGCCATTCGGCCTGAGTTTTCAGAACTTTTACGGAATCAGCCGTCAGATTGGATTTGTCAAAGCCGAAGAAAACGCGATCCTTTGCATTCTGAACAAAGGCTTCGTCCTGTCCGACTTCTTCTTCAACCGTAACGGAAACAGTGACGTCTTCTTCCACAGGCGCGGTAGAAGCGCAGCCGGAAACCAGAGCAACGGCAGCCAAAGCGGCAAACAAATGTTTTTTCATGAAATTACTCCTAAAACAAAGATAAACTTGATCCTCTTGATAGAATTTAAATAAATTCTGCCTGTTACGCAACCTTTATTTCATATTTATGCTAACGATTAGATAAAAGCGGCGACCAGGCCGGATCAGACGCGTCGACGGGCGTAATCAGCCGGCGTTCGTTATACCCCGTAATATCGACGGCATAAATTTTCGTCGCCCCCGGAATTCCGGCGCGATTCGGCGGTTCCTGCCGGAAATACATCAAAATGCGCCCGTTCGGCGACCAGGTCGGCGCTTCGACCAGATAGCCTTCCGCCACCAGACGTTCGCCTTTGCCGTCCGGAAACATTACGCCAATATAAAACTTACCGCCGGCCATTTTGGTAAAAGCGATATAATCCCCCCGCGGCGACCAGACCGGCGTGGCGTACCGGCCGCTGCCGAAACTGATGCGTTTGACGTTTTTGCCGTTTGAATCCATAACATACAACTGCTGCGCCCCGCTGCGATCCGAATTAAACACGATCTTTTTACCGTCCGGAGAATAACTGGGCGACGTTTCAATCGCCGCGGAATTTGTCAGCTGTTTAACTGCACGCGTGTCCAGATTCATTTCAAAAATGTCCGTATTTCCGTTTTCCGCCATTGACATGATCAGCTTGTGCCCGTCTGGCGAAAAACGCGGCGCAAACGTCATTCCCGGAAAATCCCCGACGACCTGCTGTTTGCCCGTTTCAATATCAAACAGATATACGCGCGGCGTATCTTTGTAATAAGACAGGTAAGTAATCTGCTGCATATTCGGCGAAAAACGCGGCGTTAAAACCAAATTCAGGCCGTCTGTCAAAAACTGGTGATTTTCGCCGTCCTGATCCATAATCGCCAACCGCTTGATTCTGTTCAAAGGCGATCCCGTTTCGGCAATATACACAATACGCGTATCAAAATATCCTTCTTCGCCCGTAATGCGTTTATAAACGGCGTCGGCAATCATATGCGCCGCGCGCCGCCAGCCTTTATTGTCGATTTCAAGCGTGGCCGAATACAGTTCCTGCGCAGCATATACGTCCCACAGCCGGACGGAAACGCGGATTTGTTTATCGCTTAAATAATCAACATGCCCCTGAATTAACGCTTCGGCCTTAATCGCCTGCCAGTCAACGAAAACAGGCGCGTCTTCAATTCCCTTGAACGTCTGCAGATACGCCAGCGGATCCAATATTTTGAACAGCCCGGAACTTTCCAGATCGCTTTCGATCACCCGGCTGATTTTCCCGGCCATTTCGCCGGCGGCGGCGCCGCTGGACGAAAAAACGGGCAGCCCCGTCGCCATCGGTTCGGAATGAGCCCCCGTAATGTCAATGCTTAATTCGGCCCGCGGCGCGGACGGCACAAACAAAGATAAAAACAAAGCAAATAAAAATATTTTTTTCATTCTACATTACTCCGCCGTCAAACGGGTTAAATCTGAGAAGAAGAGTTTTCCACGTATCGTAAGACTGTTCATAATTTTTAGGAAAGATTTTAAACGGCGACTCTTCGTTTTTTTTGTCACAGATATATACGGCGCGCCGCGCGCTTTCCGCAACAGACCGGAAAGCCGTATCTTTATTATATCTGGACTTGTTTAAAATTTTAACGTCTTTGACCGTTCCTTCACGGTTCAGAAAAACCCGAATTTCAATCAGCATGTTTTGCGCGCCGCGCACGCCGGGATCCAGATTCCAGCATTCGCGCAGTTTTATGCCGATCATGTCTTTTTCGGAAACGGACAATTCCTGCATATAACTGCCGCCCTGCCCGCCTTCGACGCCTTCGGTCGCGATTTCTTCGGGATTGACTTCGGCAGATTTCATATCCGCGTATCCCATGCCGCTTTTAATACCGTCGACAGACGCCAAAAGCGTTTTAAACGGATCGTCCGCCGCGCCGTTTCCCGTTCCGCCGCTTTTAATGGAATTGGACGCAGACGGCGCCTTTTCTTTTTTCTTTGTTGCGGTTACGCTTTTTAACAGACTGTTCAGTTCGCTTTCCAAAGCGGCTCCGGAACTCTGTTTTGTTCCCTGTTTTCCCGTTTTTCCTCCGCGCACGGACGATCCCGTCCTACCGGCGGCCGACGCTTTGCTGTAAGCCGATGTGCGCACACTTCTTTTAGACGTTTTTTTCTGATCGGCCCGCACCAGCTTCGGCGGCAGATTTGTCATTTCAGCCACTTTGACTTTTGACAGATCTACGACGAAAACAGGAACGGAAACCGTTTCGGATCGGTGTTCCGAAATAAAATCACATGTCAGCAAAACAACAACGGCAATATGCAGCGTTACCGACATAACCATCGGTAAATGATCCATCGCGCTTTGAACCGTTTTAAATAAAAACGGATAATGTCTTAAACGCATAAAAAAGTTCAAGCGCAGTCCCACCGGCATTTATCCTCTACTTTTTCTTCTTAGCCGCAGGTTGTTTGGTCAAAGGCTGCGTGTCAACCATATCTCCGGTTTTCAACCCGACTTTGGAAATACCGGCCAGGCGCAGCAGACTCATCAGTTCGATAACCTGTCCGTAAGACGTTGCCCGGTCGCCGCTGATGACAATTTTTAAATCAGGATTCGTTTTCTGCATTGCCTTTAACCGGCTGACCAGCGTTTCGGGCTGAACAACTTCGTCGCCCAGATAAATTTTGGAACGCGCGTCAATGCTGATATTGACGGCGCGGTCGGATTCTTCCATCGCCTGCCCGTCGCCGCGCGGCAGATCAAGGGAAATTCCCGTCGTCATCATCGGCGCGGTTACCATAAAAATAACCAAAAGCACCAGCATAACGTCAACAAAAGGCGTCACGTTGATTTCGGCAAAAGAAGCCCTTTGACGTCTGCCGCGCGTTGAAAATTTAACAGAAGCTCCCATTTTAAACGCTCCGTTTTTCCGTGCGGCTGGTCGTATCGTCAATCTGTCGCGACAAAATCGTACTGAATTCGCCGGCGAAATTTTCCAGCGTTTTGGCGTAACGGTTCATATCGCTGGACAATTTGTTATACGCCAGAACGGCCGGAATAGCCGCCACCAGCCCCAGAGCCGTCGCGAACAAAGCTTCGGCAATTCCGGGCGCGACAACGGCCAAAGACGTATTGGAGCTGGCCCCGATATTATGAAAGCTGTTCATAATTCCCCAGACCGTTCCGAACAGTCCGATAAAAGGCGACACCGCCCCGGTAGAAGCCAAAAACGTCATACGTTTTTCAACTCTGTCCATTTCGCGGTCCATTGTAATCTGCATAACGCGATCAATGCGTTGATTCAAACTGGTACCGTGAACGCCGCCCGTTCCCAAAGCCCCGGAAGACCGGCGCCATTCGCGCATTGCCGCGACGAAAACGGCTGACATCGGGTCCAGTCTGAACGGCTTTGATTCCAGTTTATCAAACATTTCGTCCAAAGATCCGCCCGACCAAAACTGAGATTCAAATTTTTTCGCGTCTTCGGTCGCGGAACGCAGCAGCATTACCTTTTCAAAAATAATCGCCCATGACCATACCGAAGCCAAAGCCAAAACAATAATAACCGTTTTAACAACAAAATCAGCCTGCAGAAACAACCCGAACATTGACAGATTGGTTGCGGCCGCAGTTAAAGATCCCGCCGGCATAAAAAAGCTCTCCTTTAAAATATTTCAGTTTTAAAGAAGAGCTTAACGCATATTCATTAACAGATTACGAAATTTCAGCCAATTTTGTTCTGATATCAGGCGGAATACGCGTCGGTTTCCCTGACGGCGTGACGCAGACAATCTGCAGTTTTATTTCCACCAGCGTTTCTTCGCCGCGTTTCACGATCTGCAGGCAATCAAATCCCGCTCCGCGCAGTTCCAGAATTTCCGTTTCAACAATCAGCTCGTCTTCCAGACGCGCCGGTTTTTGAAAACTCAGTTCGCAATGCTTAACCATAAAGCCGCACGGTTTTTCCGCCGCCGCCATATCCTTGCAATAAATGCCGTGTTCATGCAGAAAATCCATGCGCGCCCGTTCGGCAAATCCCAAATACTTGGAATGATACACAACGCCGCCGGCGTCCGTATCTTCGTAACAAATATTAATCGGTGTATATGTCCTCATACCGTTTATCCTTTCGGTTAGCAGATCAGCGGCTGTTTTTCTTTTTGGCTGCCGCAGCGACAACGAATGCCGGTTCACGGGAGGCCCGTGATATTTTGGAATAAAGGGAAGCCCCGTTTTTAACGGCATTTACTTCCGCCGCCCGGCCGGGCGCCATTTGCGGCGTATCGGCAAACATTGGCAAATCCTGCCCTTTTGCCATTTTCATACTTTTCGCCGCTTTTGCCTTTTCTGCCTTTCTTTGAGCGTACGTTTTTTTAGAAACGTTGCCGTCAATATCAAACGTATAAAAACTGTCCGCCGAATCGTCTCTTCTGCCAACTCTGGTCTGCACGGCATTGCTGATCAGAGAAGCAAATTCATACACGTCCGACGTCAGATACGCGGTCTGCGGCGTTTTTAAAATCGAACCGTCCCGGCCGGCATAGGGTTTGCCGTCCATTGTGCAGACTTGCCTGACCAGAAAATCCGCGGACATTGTTTTTTGAAAAGCGTTTTTCATCAATGAATCCGGCGCCGCCACAACAAATCTAGCATGGAAATTGGCCATTTTCGCATCATAACACTTGACATAATTTTTATTCTGATACCAGGCCAGCATTGTCGCTTTCATTGTTTTTTTGCTGTTTTCGCCATGAGCGTCAACGCCTTTTTCAAAAGCTTTTGTCACATGAGGAAAACCGGTCGCCAGTTCTTTCCACGCCAAACTGTCCCCGGCCTGCGCCATTTCATATGAAAACTTTGTCTGAGTAGCCATGGCGTCAGCTTCCATAACACGCGACGTCATCACATTTGACGCGTAATCATAAGCATAATCTGCCCCTTTGTTCAAAGCGGCGCTTTGAATGGAATGTTTGCCTTCATGTATCAGGCAAGACTGCAGATTGCCGTCATTAAACGACGGATTCAAACAAATGGAATTGTTGCTCGGATCAAAAAATCCGACTGTTCCGTTCCCGGCGAAATCAACATACAAAATCGTTCCCTGTTCGGAAACCTGCCGCAGAATTTCACGACCGGTTCGACTTTTCGTCGCATTATTAACCAGTTTTTCCAAACGTGCAAACGACGCGCTGTCCTTCTGCACCGCCTGATAGGAACACAACGTGTCCCCTTTTTCCGTAACGGCATAAGACGTCACAACCCGGCCGCTGTCACGGGGCTGCATTTTTTGAGCCAATGCCGGCCCGGCGAAAGCAGACGCCAGCACCATGGACACAGCCGCCGCTTTTACCGCCTGTTTTTGCATAAAAGCCTGAACACCGTTTTTGAATTTTTTTATCCCTTTTTTAGACAGGAATTCATCAACAGAATTTGACATTTTCTTACCCCTCGCAGAACGAAAACAACAGCCTGCCTCGATATTTCCGCAGCGGGACAATTCCCGTATCAGCGCTGTTGTGCGCGTTGATAATTAACCAGACCGGCCGTTTTGACGGATTTGTTGTTTTTCAACATTTGCCCGTATGTCTGATCGGCGATTCTGCCGTCTTTCATAACATAAAAACGATCGGCGCTGGTATCAGACCGAGCATAAGCAGTCTTCATGCCTAGCACGGAATTAACGCTGTTTATCTGCTTATAAAATTTCACATCTAAATAAGCCGTTTGCGGCGTTTGCAAAATCCGTCCGTCCGTTCCGGCATAATTCTGCCCCTTCCAGCAGCAGACGGCAGTTAAGACTTTGTCCGCGTCCTGTGTTTTGGAAAAACAGTTTTTCAGTTCCCGAGCCGGCAGCTGTTGAACGGCTTCGGCATGAAACCGCACGTAAGAAGCGTCATACAGCCCGACATAATTTTTATCCCCATACCAGGCCAGCATGGCTTCTTTCATCGTTTGATTACTGTCGGTTCCGTATTTCATACCGGCTTTGGCATAAGCGGAAACAACATTTCCGTGTGAATTTTTCAACGCCTTTAACGCCGAAAAGTCTCCCTGTTCCGCCATTTCAAAAGCAAATTTAGTCTGAGTGGCAACGGCGTCGGCTTCCATTACGCGGGAAGTCATGATATTTGATCCGAACGTATAAGCCGTACTGTTGGCAGACAGACGCGTATTTTGAATCGAATGTTTTCCTTCATGCACCAGACAAGATTGCAGATCGGCGTTTCTAAAAGCTTTATTCAAACAAATCGAATTATCGGCCGGGCTGAAATAACCGACCGTATTTTTTCCGGCAGCATCTACACGCAAAACCGTTCCCTGTTCGGAAATGGCCTTTAATATTTCGCGCCCCGCATCGCTTTTGGTCGCATTATTGACCAATTTCTGCAATCGGGCATAAGCCGCGCCGTTGACCGGAACGGCCTGATACGCGCACAGCGTATCGCCTTTTTCCGTAATCGCATAGGTCGTTTGCGGCCGCAGCATATCCATCTGCGTTTCCACGGGCTTTTGCTGGGAAGAAACGGTAAAAGCGGTTGCCAAAACGGCAGCGGCCATAATAGCTCTGCCCGGATTCGCCTTTATGCCGTTTTTGAATTTTTTCACCCCTTTTTTAGACAGGAATTCAGCAACGGAATTCGACATTTTTTCGTTCCCTGTGAAACAAAATTAACGGCCGCCGTTCTGTTTTTTCAGATTCAAAGCCGTAATCATGCCGCCCGGATTGCCCAGTCCCGAAGCATACAATGCGCGGACTTCGTCTTTATAGGACGGTTTGGGGTCCAAAGCGTTTTTCAGCTTTTTCAAAGCAATCTGCGAATGTTTGATTTCCGTGTAGGCTTTTAACGCTTCGGATTTATCTTTTTTAGCTTCTTCGGACAAAGCGTACCCCGCGGTAGAAACGGCGCCGGCAAACAACGTAAAGGAAACGGCCGCCATCGGATCAACGCCCTGCGCCGCCATAACGCCCGTTACAACGCTGGCTGCCCCCAGCATTACGGCTTTTGCCGCTTCTTTGCCGCCCAGAGCATACTGCGCTTTTGTTTTAAAATCAGCCGCTTTTGCCTGGCCGGATAATTCTTTTTCCATATTGCCGATGATTTTCAGTGCCGCCTGTTTGTCTGTGTTTTTAACGGGGTGATCGGCCAAATATTTATCCGCCGCCCGCGCCGCTTCACGCTTTGACGACGTTTTTCCCATTACTTCAACGGCGCCGGCCAAATACAGCCCGACTTTCGTCGCCGCCTGAATATCCGTAAAAGAAATCCCTTGTTTTGATTCGATTACTAAAGCCATTTTTGTACCCTTTCCAAAAATTTTCCGAAATTATATCATTATCCGTCATTTTTGGCAAATAAATCTTCTGTTATTGACGCCGGCAGCGCCAATCCCAGATGTTTAAATCCCAGCGCCGTCAACATTCGACCGCGCGGCGTGCGCTGCAAATATCCCTGCTGCAGCAGATAGGGTTCGATAACTTCTTCAATCGTATCGCGTTCTTCGGACAACGCAGCCGAAAGCGTATCCGCCCCGACCGGCCCGCCCGCGTATTTCTGCGCGATGCACGTCAGATAACGCCGATCCATCATATCCAGCCCCTGATTGTCAACGTCCAACCGTTTCAAAGCCCGGTCGGCAATCAGAACGTCAATTTCTTTTTTTCCTTCAAAAGCGGCAAAATCCCGCACACGTTTTAACAAACGACCGGCCACACGCGGCGTGCCGCGCGACCGACGGGCAATTTCGCGCGCTCCGTCCGGCGTTATGGCCGTATTTAACACGCCCGCTCCGCGGACAATAATTTTTTCCAGATCCGCCGGATCATAAAAATCCAGCCGCAGAGGAATCCCGAAACGATCGCGCAAAGGCTGAGTCAACAACCCCGAACGCGTCGTCGCGCCGATCAGCGTAAACGGCTGCAAATCAATGCGCACCGAACGCGCCGCCGGCCCTTCGCCGATAATCAGATCCAGCTGAAAATCTTCCATTGCGGCGTACAGGACTTCTTCAATCGCGGGATTCAGACGGTGAATTTCATCAATAAAAAGAACGTCGTTTTTTTCCAGATTCGTCAAAATAGCCGCCAGATCGCCGGCTTTGGAAATCATCGGAGCGGACGTCGCCCTGAACCCGACGGCCAGTTCGTGCGCCACAATCTGCGCCAGCGTCGTTTTGCCCAACCCCGGCGGCCCGAACAGCAAAATATGATCCAGCGCTTCCCCGCGCGTCAAAGCCGCCGTAATAAAAACCTTCAGGTTTTCGCAAACCGCGCGCTGCCCCGTAAAATCAGCCAAAGACTGCGGACGCATTTTGGCAAAGTCTTCATCGCCGCTTCTTTTAGCCGGGCTGATAATTCTGTCTTCGGTCATGGCGCAAATTCCTTCAAAGCGTCGCGGATCAATTCGTCAACCTTAGCAGCTTCACCGCGTTTCTTAAATGATTTCGTCACGGCCATGGACGCGTCCATGCGCGCATACCCCAGATTAACCAGCGCCGAAACCGCGTCGTTCACGGCGCTGCCCCGCGCCTGCGCAATATCCCCCGCCGGCGTATCCGTTCCGGCCGCGCCGAACGCCGTGCCGATTTTACCTTTTAATTCCGTCACGATCCGCACGGCCAGTTTCGGCCCGACCCCCGGCGCGCGCGTTATTGATTTCGAATCACCCGACGCAATCGCCGCCGACAATTCATCAACGCTTAAAACGGATAAAATCGCCAAAGCAACCTTTGCCCCTACGCCCTGCACGGTTGTCAGCAAAGAAAACCAGCCTTTTTCCGCCGCGTCGGCAAAACCGAACAAATGAATATGGTCTTCACGCACCTGCGTTTCGATCAACAAAGCGGCGCTTTGCCCGTTTGCGGGCATTTTCATCTGTGTTTTCGCCGAACAAAAGACCCTGTAGCCGACGCCGTTAACGTCCAAAATTAAAAAACCGTCGCCGACGGAATCCAGAATACCGCGCAGTTTCGCTATCATTTAATCAGCTCCGCCAATTGTTTCATACGTTCCGCCGTCACACGCATATAAGAATGGCAAATCGCCGCAGCCAAAGCGTCCGCCGCGTCGGGACGCAGTTTTCCTGCGGCTGGCAGCAGCGTATGAACCATCATGTCCACCTGCTGTTTTTCCGCATGTCCGGCGCCGACAACGGCTTTTTTAATCTGATTGGGCGTGTATTCCGTCACCGATATTCCCGCCTGAGCCGGCGCCAGCAGAACAACGCCGCGCGCCTGCCCCAGCTTAAGTGTCGAATTCGGATTTTTATTAACGAAAGTTTCCTCCACCGCCGCTTCGTCGGGAGAAAAATCGGAAACAACCGTACGAATTTGCCCGTGCAGTTCCGCCAGGCGTTCTGCCAAAGACAGGGCGTCCGTCGAATCCGCAACCCCCGCCGCCACGAAAGACAACCTGGAATCACAGCTGTCAACGACAGCCCAGCCGGTATGCCGCAGTCCGGGATCCAGCCCTAAAATCCGTACGGTTTTTCCCAAAGCCTATCCTTCCAGCTGCGCCATGATTTCGTCGGAAACCGAAACGTTTGACGCTACGCGCTGAACGTCTTCTTCGTCATTCAGGGTTTCAACAAAATCAAAGAACTTTTTGGCCGTTTCAACATCGCTCAACTCCGCTTCGACCAAAGGTTTCCAGTCAAAACGGCAGATCGTCGGCGTGTCGAATTTGGCTTCCAGCGCTTCGCGCACCGCCCCTAAATCATCGGGCGTGCAAATGATGCGGTGGCTTTCTTCATCGGATTCGACGTCGTCGGCGCCGGCTTCCAAAGCGGCTTCAAACATTGCGTCGGCTTCGGCGACAGCCGCCGGATATTCGATCAGCCCGATACGCTGAAAGTTAAACGCGACGGAACCCGTTTCTCCCATAACGCAGCCGGCTTTGCCGAAAATCGAACGAACGATCGGCGCGGTGCGTTTAGGATTGTCCGTCAAAGCTTCGACGATCACGGCGACATTACCGGGACCGAATCCTTCGTAACGGATTTCTTCATAGTTGGCGGCGTCGCCGGCGGAAGCCTTTTCAATCGCGCGTTTAATATTGTCTTTGGGCATATTTTCTGCGCGGGCGGCGGCTATTGCGGCGCGCAGACGCGGATTATAAGCCGGATCGGGCAACCCCGATTTCGCCGCGACCGTAATTTCACGGCCCAATTTGGAAAAGGTGCGGGCGCGGATTTTATCCTGCGCGCCTTTGCGGTGCATAATATTTTTAAATTGAGAATGACCGGACATAACACTCCTCTAGTCTTTTAGGTTAAAACTGATTTCGTTTTTCTTTTAACACCATTTAAAGCGGCGGTAAAGATTCCTGTAAACGTCCGCCGTACCGAATCATATAAATTTTTTCGGCCAACCCCGTTGCGTCGTTCGTATCGACCATAACGCCGCAAACGGTTGCGTCGCCTTTTTCAGGACTGTATTTTTCGGACGACATATTGGTGACGAAGCGACGCACCGGTTCGGCTTTGTTCATACCGATCACGGAATCGAAACACCCGCACATGCCCGCGTCGGTCAGATAGGCGGTGCCGTTGGGCAAAATCTGCGCGTCCGCCGTCGGAATATGCGTATGCGTCCCGACAACCAAACTGACTTTTCCGTCCAAATGCTGCCCCATAGCCATTTTTTCACTGGTCGCTTCGGCATGAATATCCACAATCATCGCCTGCGCGTCGCGCCCCAGCTTAACGGCGCCGGCCCACTGCGCGGCGGCAGAAAACGGGTTTTCGATCGGATCCATATAAACGCGCCCCTGAACGTGCAAAACGCCGACTTTACGCCCGTCCGGCAGCCGGTAAAGCCCCGCCCCTTTGCCGGGCGTTCCCGCCGGATAATTCGCCGGACGCAACAGGCGGTTTTCCGTTTCCAAAAGCGGCTGTATTTCTTTGGAAATCCAGCCGTGATTACCCGATGTAATCACGTCGGCGCCGCCGGCAAACAATTCGCGGCAAACGCTCAGGCTCAGCCCGAAACCGTGCGCGGCGTTATCGCCGTTGACAATGACGAAATCGACATGATATCTGCGCCGGAAATCCGGCAATGTTTCAGCAACCAGACGGCGGCCCGATTTTCCGACGACGTCTCCCAGCAACAAAATACGCATTACAGTCCCTTTATGATTTCTTTTTCCGTCAGGATAAAGTCCAGTCTTTCATCTGTTTCTTCCAACGGTACTTCCTGTATTTCCTGGTCGGAAAAAGCGACGCCGACAACAATCGGATTTGTTTTGCCGCGCAGTTCGGCGACCGTTCTGTCATAAAACCCTCCGCCGTAGCCCAGTCGGCCGCCGCGGCGGTCAAAAGCCAGCAAAGGCAGCAGCAGAACGTCAGGTAGAACGGCTTCGTACCTTTCGTTAGGCTGTTCGGTGCCGTAAGGGCCCGCCACCAGCTCGGCGCCGGGTTCCCAGCGTCTGAACACCAAAGGATCCGTTTTGGCGACGACCACGGGCAGACAGACAGTTATTCCTTTGTTGAACAGGGAAAGCATCAGCGGACGGACGTCCAGTTCCGTTTTCATCGGCCAGTACGCGGAAACGACGGGATTTTCCGGCAAAGGCAGTTCAAGAAACAGCGTTACGATTTCCTGAGCGCACCACAGGGCATGATCCAAAGCGATTTCGGAACGTTTATGGACGGCTTTTGTCCGCAGCTGTCGTTTCAGAAAAGTATAGTCCATTCTTTAGCTTTCATAGATTTTCCGTGGGGGAAAAGACCTCTCTGACCGTCGAACCGAAACACGCGTCGCGTGGGCCGCTTTGTATAGGTGGGCGCCGTGATACGGCAGGACTTCGGACTAATTAAAGCGCGTTATCCGCCGCAGGGACAGCTCCCGTAAAGTAAAACGTTGGCCCCGAGTACCAGCGGGATTCTAACGAATCGAAAAGTCGTTTTCCCCCGATTTCAGAGATTACGCATTTTCAACCGTTTCGGCAACAGTTGAAATGCGCTGTGATACTTTTTCTATTAACTGAACGGTCTGGGATAAAACTTCCGGCGATACGGCGTTTTCCGCCTGCGACCGGACAAGTTCCTGATTTTTTTCGGTTAAATCGCTGGCCAGCAGCAGCGCCCCCATGACCAGTCCCAAAGATTCCGAAACCGGCATGCGCGATTTGATAAAACCGACCTTTTCGTCCAGCATCAACGCCAGAGATTTCAGGTTTTCTTCCTGTCCTTCACCGCAGGAAACAACATATTTTTGTCCGCCGACAGATAATTGAACGTCCGCCATGCCTATCCCCTTAAAATCTTCAGTTCTTCAAGAGTCGAATCCAGACGTTCGGAAGCCTCGATCGTTGTCTGTTTCAATTCGTCATAAGCCTGCCGCACGCCGTCCAGTTCAATGGACAGGTTTTCCTTTTCAACGCTTAAAGTTTTCTTTTCTTCCCGCAGCGTTTCCAGTTCGGAACGCAACCGGGTATTTTCTTCGTTCAAAGCGCCGATCCGGTCTTCGCCCGCCGTTTCTTCCCGCGCACCGTCTTTAAGACGCCTTAATTCCTGTTCGGCTTCTTCTTTGGCCCTGATCAAAGCGGGACGTTCGCGCCCCCAGCCTTCGCGGAATTTTTTAAACTGCTCACGTTCGCCCAGCAGCTGGTTCTTTTCGGCGATCAAACGGTTGCGCACCGCGATCAGTTCTTCTTTTTCTGTGCGCAGCTGTTCAAAATCCGATTCGTTTTTCTGCGCCAGCGATAAATCCTGCCCGGCCCGATCCAAAGCCGACTGTAATTCCCGGCACTGTTCACGCAGCCCTTCGGTCTGTTTTTGTTTTTCAACGATCTTTTCCGCCGCAGCGTCCAAACGCTGGGCCGCCTGCGCCAGTCCTTCCAATGCGGATTGCAGCTGTCCCTGTAAACTCAACGCCCATCTCCACGGTCAAAACATTTTTCATTAAGATAAAGGCGTTCTGTTTTTTGTGCAACAGCCTTCTTGAACCTTTTTGGCTTATATTGACAAATACGGTATATTCTGCCGTAATGCTTCCCTATCCGAATTAATGAAAGACGTCGACAATGCAGCAAGGACTTTATCTGATCGCGCCCGCGGGAACGGACGAAAACGAACTGAAAAAACGGTTTGACCGGTTCTGCGCCGGCAAAACGCCCGACGCGCTGTTATTTGATCCGGCAGGCAGACCTTTCGAAGCCGTATGCCAATTTACAAACGCCGTTCAGGAAAAAAACGTCGCCCTGATCCTTAAAAACGATATTGATCTGGCTTTAAAGCTGCCGGCGGACGGCGTACAAATTCCCTATCAGTCCGACGTCAAAAAAATCAGAAAGCAAACGGCGGATATCGCTTTGGGCGTTTTGTGCGCCACCCGCGACGAAGCCATGCGCGCCGGTGAAGCCGGAGCCGACTATATCGGCTTCGATACGCCGGACGCGGCGGATCTGACGCAGTGGTGGAGCGAACTGTTTACGGTGCCGTGCGTCGATTTCAATCCTGACCGCCCGTCGCCGGCGGCGGATTTCCGGATTGCGGTTTTGGCCGGTTAAAAACAAACGTTTTATTCAATACGTATCCCAGCAAAGCCACCGGCAACACCAGCACGGCTCCGGCAATATACTTATCGGCCAACCCGGCGATTTCCAGCAACTTTAATCCGGCGACGTTAGCGATATAAACGACAATGTAAACGCCGATGAAACGCCCCAGCAGACGCGACTGAAAATCCTTAAAAACAACACGGCCGAAGGTTTGAAAATTAAACAAAACGCCGCAGACCGTCGCGACGGCCACCGCCGCGGCATAATGCAGCCCCGCGTAAATCAGCAGAGAATAAAGGGAGTAATAAAAAACGGTGTTGACGCCCCCCATAATCAGAAACAAAATAAACTGTTCCGAAAATCCCGTGATTTTCATTCCCAGCCGCACGCCCCAAAAAAACAAATCCTTTAATTTTTTCATGCGACCGGCGCCCATAAAACGTCTTCGATCCGTTCCGCCCCCGTAATCAGCATGACCAGCCGGTCAACGCCGACGGCGATTCCGGCGGCTTCGGGCATGGCGGCAACGGCGTTGATGAAATCGTCGTCTATCGGATAACGTTCGCCGTACAGTTTTTCCTTTAAGTCCATATCGTATTCAAACCGTTCACGCTGTTCCGCCGCATCGGTCAATTCGGAAAAAGCGTTTGCCAGCTCGACGTCGCCGACATAGACTTCAAAACGTTCGGCAAAACGCGGATCCGACGGTTTGCGCCGCGACAAAGCCGCCATGCAGACCGGATAATCATATAAAATCGTCGGCGCGCCCCGTCCCAGATTCGGCTCGATTTTTTCAAAAGCGATTCGGAAATAAATATCGTCCCAGCGGTCGTCCGCGGACACTTGTATCCCCATCGCCTCGGCCGCTTTTGCCAAAGGCCGCGGATCAGGTTCCAGCGTCGGTTCGGCCGGCAGCGTTTTTTCCAGATCAAAGCCGGCATATTTCCGGCAAGCTTGCGCCACCGATATTTTTTCCCACGGCGCGAACGGATCGCATTCCCGTCCGTTTTCTTTTAAAACTTTAACGCCGCAGGCCCGCACGCAGGCCCGCACCAGCTCAATCGTGTCGTCCATCAGCCGCGTATAATCCGCCTGCGCCCGATACCATTCCAACATGACGAATTCCGGGTGGTGGCGGCGGGAACGTTCTTCGTTGCGGAAAACGCGCGCCATCTGAAAAATTCTGGGCAGTCCGGCCGCCAGCAGCTTTTTCATCGTAAATTCGGGCGAAGTATGCAGATACATTGTACGGTCCGCCTGCCCGAACGGTTCGGCCAATTCCGTTTTAAAAGCTTTCAGATGCGGTTCCAGACCGGGAGAAATCTGCAAAATCGGCGTTTCAACCTCTAAAAAATCACGCTGCGTAAAAAAATGCCGTATCGTTTCAATCACTCTGGCCCTTTGTTTTAAAACGGGCAGACGGCGGATATAATCTTCAGCATGCCAGAAAGGAATCCGGTTGTTCATAAAAAAATACTCCCGATATGACGCAGAACTCTTGCGTTCAGAATGTTAATCTGTTAATTTTTGCACAAATTTTATTGTCTTTCTTTTAATATACAAGGAAAAAACACATGAAAATGCAAGCAAACCAGATCCGTCCCGGCTGGGTAATCGAATATAACGGCAAACCGTGCATCGTTATTGATTATGAATTGGTCATTCCCGGCAAAGGAAACGCAACCATTCAGGTCAAAATGCGCGACGTCGCCACCGGCGTAAAAACGGAACAGCGCTGGCGCACGGCCGATTTCGTCGAAAAACTGATGAGCGAAGACCGCGATTGCCAGTTTTTGTTTTCCGACGGCACGGATTTGACGTTTATGATGGTTGACACGTATGACCAGTTCACCGTTTCCAAAGATCTGCTGGGCGACCGTGCCGCTTATTTACAGGATAATATGGAAGTCGTCGTTCAGTTTATCGAAGGCAACCCCGTCGGCATCGAACTGCCGGCCAAGGTCATTCAGACGGTTGTCGAAACGGAACCCGTCATCAAAGGCCAGACGGTTTCTTCTTCTTACAAGCCGGCCGTTTTGGACAACGGTTTGCGCATCGGCGTACCGCCGTTTGTCGCGACGGGTGATAAAATCGTTGTTTCCACCGTTGACAACACCTATGTCGAACGGGCCAAATAATTAACCTTAAAGAAAGGCGCAGAGTATGCCAAAACCGACAATCAGACCGACCCGTCCGTCATTTCGGAAAACGACGGTGCGCAAAGCCGTGGCGGAACACCGGTCTGCGGAACGGAAAGTTCAGCAAAGAAAAACCGAAATCAAAGAAAAGGCCGTTTCGCTTCTTCAGAAAAAATCCGAAGAAGCCGCTCATATTCAAAGAACGTCCTTTGCCGCCAGAAAGCCGGATCCCGTCGAACAGTACCGCGAATCCCGGCAGGATCGCTTTATTTCGGCTTTGTCCGCCAATCTGAACGTCATGATTCAGGCGGTGCAAAAGGCCGGACGCGGACTGGCTCGCGATTTCGGAGAACTGGAAAAACTGCAGGTTTCCAAAAAAGGCGCCGCGGATTTTGCTTCGACGGCCGATCTGAATTCTGAAAAGACTCTGCGCGAATATCTGCTGAAAGTCCGCCCCCGCTACGGTTTTCTGCAGGAAGAAAGCGGTACGCTGGAAGGGCCGGACACTTCGCACCGCTGGATCGTTGACCCGCTGGACGGCACCAGCAACTTTTTGCACGCCGTTCCGCATTTTGCCATTTCTCTGGCTTTGCAGGAAGACAAGGAAATCATCGCGGGCGTGATCTACAACCCGATCACGGGCGATCTGTTTTACGCGGAAAAGGGCGGCGGCGCTTGGGCTTTGACGGCGTCCGGTTCGTGTCGTCTGCATGTGTCCAACCGCGCCCAATTAAACGAAGCCGTCGTCGTTACGGGCATTCCTCATCTGGGACATTCAAATCCGGATAAGTTTATCCGCCAGCTGACGCCGATGATGCAGAAAACCGCCGGCGTGCGCCGTATGGGATCCGCCGCGCTGGATATGGCTTACGTCGCGGCGGGACGGTTTGAATGTTATTGGGAAGAAGACATCAAGCCTTGGGACATCGCGGCCGGCCTGCTGATCGTCAAAGAAGCCGGCGGACGCATCTGCACGTTTAAAGGCAATGAAGATCCTTATACGGTTTTAAATGACGGATCTGTTGTTGCAACAAACGATTATTTGTTCAATACTTTTAAAAAGCAGATGATGAACGCTGAAAAGGAGTAAGGAGTTAATCCGTTGAGTTTGCCAACAAAAACCGCCTTTTTTTTCGCCGTTTGTTTTTTAACGGCAAAGGTGGCTTTTGCTCAAATCACGGTTGATTTGGACGTTTTAACCGAAGACTTCGTTCCTAAAGACGCCATTACTTCCGCGCCGGCAGAACAGAAAAAAAACGTTTTTTCTCCGACTTTAAAGGCTCCTGCGGCCGCCAAAGCAAAAAAACAGCCGGCGACGAAAAAAGCCAAACCGGCCGCAAGGCCTGTTGTCAAAAAAACAGCGTCCCCCAAAAAACCGGTCAAACCTTCGGTAAAAAAGAAAGCAACAAAACCCGTTGAGAAATATCAGATCAGGGAAACGGCCAAAAAGGACGAACACGACCGGCTGAAACCGCGTGCAAATCCGGTGCCGAAAGTTAAAATTCTGGCTTCTGACGACAGCGTCAAGCCGGCGGAAGAAACGGTCTCCGTTACGACGGAAGCGCTTCCGGAAAAACCGGCGGAACCGAAGATATCCAAACATTTTCTGGAACAGGAACGGCTGAAACAACAGGAAACGGAACAAACGCAGCAGGCTGTCTCCGACATGGAAACGCCCGTGCAGCCGGAAAAAGAACCGCAGCCGATCAAAGACAGTTTCCTGACTTTAACATCGGAAAACCGCCCGACACTCTTAAAACCGAAAACGCTTTTGTCCGCGGCGGAACGGGAAACGCCGGGCAAACAGACGCCAGCGCAGCCTGAGCCCGTCAAATTTTCCGTTTTTTATGTTTCGGGAAAATTGACGCCTGCTGAACGTTCCGCCATACTGGCAAAAGAAATTCCCGCGAATTCCGCGACCAAAAAAGCGCTGGATCAGAAAAAAGAACTGCTGCACATCTTTGTGTTTGAAAGCAAATCCAGCGCCTTAACCGATGAAATGCGGGCGGCTTTGGACAGCACCGCGGAAATAATGAAAAAAAACCGCGGTAAACATCTACTTTTGTACTCCTACAGTGCGGCGGATCCGGCAGAACCCGGCAAAGAAAGGCAATATGCTCTGCGCCGCGCGCTGATGATTCGTTCATATCTGACACAAAAAGGAATTCACAGCCTGCGGATTGAAATGCGTTCGTTCGGTCAGAAAGGCGCCGGTGAAAAAATGCCCGACAGAACGGATATTTTAATCGAAGACAAATAAGGAATTAAGGCATGGAACTACCAAACCGCTACATAACGCGCATGTTTTTATTTCTGCTTTTGGTCGCCGGCGCGTGTGCCGTGTTGTTTCCGGCGCTGGAAAACGCTTTTCTGACAAATCCGGCTTTAAACGGCCTGATTGTTTTGGTTTTCCTGTTCGGCGTCGGTTTAAACTTTCATTCCGTTTTTGCTTTATACCGGGAAATCAGATGGATCAAATCCCCCGTTTTATCGTTGTCAAACACAGATTTGGAAAAGCTGCGCCTGCTGTCGCCGCTGGCTTTGATTTTAAAAAACAACCAGGCTAAAGGAAACGCCGTTCTGTCGCCGACGATTGCCAGAACTATTTTGGATTCCGTCGGCATGCGACTGGAAGAAAGCCGCGACATTTCCAAATATCTGATCGGATTGTCCACGTTTCTGGGGCTGCTGGGCACATTTTGGGGATTAATGGCGACAGTCGGCGCCGTTGCCGACGTTATCCGGTCGCTGAACGTTTCCGGCGAAGAAGCTACGCAAGCTTTTAATACGATTAAAAACAGCTTGGAACTGCCTTTATCCGGCATGGGGACGGCATTTTCGTCTTCGCTGCTGGGGTTATCAGGCGCTTTAATCGTCGGTTTTCTGGATTTACAGGCCGGCAGAGCGCAAAACAACTTTTATAACGGACTGGACGAACATCTGGCTTCTTTAACGCGTTATTCTTCCGCCGTCGGCAGCCAGTCCGATGAGTCCGTAACCTCGAACGGCGCTTATGCCAACGCTTTGCTGGAACAGGTTGTCGAAAGCCTGGCCGATATCCGCAGCCAGCTGCAAAAAACGGAAACAAAAGCGCAGGAACGGATTCAGACGGATATGGACATGCTGCGATTTATCAGCAGGATTGACCACAACGTCAACCAGATCGACAAACGTTCCGAAGCCCGGCAGGAAACTCTGCTGCGCGAAGTGCGGGATTCTTTCAAGCTGCTGGTCCGCACGATTTCAGGGCAGGATAAATAGCCGTCATGCGCCGTTTCCGAAATCCCAGCGGATATAATTTCTGGCCCAGTTTTGTTGACGCTTTGTCAACATTGCTGATTGTTGTTTTGTTTTTTTTGCTGCTGTTTGTTCTGGCTCATTTTTTCATGGGCAGAAATCTGGATACCAAAAACACGGAAATCAGCCTGTTAAATTCGCAGCTGCAAAATTTGGCTTCCGAGTTGTCGGCGGAACGCAAAACCAGCCGGGATTTAACGCTGGAAACGCAAAAACTGTCGGCGGAACTGGACGGCATCAAAGACGAACAAACCAAAGCTTTGGCGCAAATCGCCCTTTTGGAACAGGACGTCAAAGCGTTGACTTTACGCAGACAGGAACTGGAAAAAGAAACGGCCGCCAAAAGCAAAGAACTGAAAACCGAACGCAAAATATCACAGGAAGCCAAAGCGCATCTGGCGCTTTTAAACGCACAGACGGAAAAAATGACCAAAGAGCTGTCGCGGCTGGGAAATTTGCTGGATCAGGCGGATAAAAAGGACAAAGAGCAAAAAGCGCAGATCGCGGATCTGGGGAAAAAACTGAACCGCGCTTTGGCGGCCAAAGCGTCCGAACTGGCGTCTTACCGTTCGGAATTTTTCGGGACATTGCGTAAAGTTTTACAGGACCGGGACGATTTCCGAATCGAAGGGGACAGATTCGTTTTTCAGTCGGAATTGTTTTTCAAAAGCGGTTCCGCGTTTTTGGAAGACAAAGGAAAAAAGCAGCTGAACGTTTTGGCAAAAACAATCAAAGAACTGCAACGTAAAATTCCCGCGAAAATTTCATGGGTTTTGCGCGTTGACGGCCACACGGATAACATACCGATTCACAACGAACTGTATTCGTCAAATTGGCAGCTGTCGGCGAATCGGGCGATTGCCGTCGTTCAATATCTGATTGACCAAGGCGTTCCCGCGCGTTATCTGGTCGCGGCCGGTTTCGGCGAACATCAGCCGATCGACCGCAGAAACACCGAAGCCGCGCGTCGTAAAAATCGCAGGATTGAATTCAAACTGACGGAAAGGTAACTTTTTGCCTTTTTTGCAGTAAATACACTTGAAAAGCCGAAACTTTTAGAGTATAGAGAGAAAACTTATTGATTGTCTGGAGCTGAAGTTATGAAAAAAGATATTCATCCGAATTACCATGAAATCACCGTGGTTATGACAGACGGAACAGAATTTAAGACCCGTTCGACAATGGGCAAAGAAGGCGATACGATTCGTTTGGATATTGACCCGCTGGCTCACCCGGCATGGACGGGTGTTTACCGTTTGGTTGACAGCGGCGGTCAGCTGGCGAAATTCAACAAACGTTTTGCGGCTTTCACGGGCAAAAAGTAAACCTTTTGCAAAAAGTTTCAAAAACGGCTTTTGTTTATCAAAAGCCGTTTTTTTATGAAAAGTCTTTTATTCCGGCCGGTTAAAAACAAATCATATTTTTTACTGTTTTTTTATAAAACCTCTATTAATATAGAAAAAAAGAATTTTATGGAAGAATCCGTGTCCAGCATCATACATTACGAAGTTTATGTTTATCAAAGCGGCGCCTGGGACCTGTTGGGCCGATATCCGTCGGAACAACGGGCGAAGGCGATTGAATACGCCAGAAGTATTGAAAATTCGGAACGTAAACCAACAAAAGTCGTCCGCGAAACATACGACCTGGACACGCAGACTTTTCTGGAAGCTTTGGTATATCTCAGCGAAATACCCAAACCTCAGCCCAGAAAATCTTCCCCTTACGAAAACAGCGTCATTCCGACGACGATCAAACGGGATAATCAGAAAAAATCCAACCTGACCGAAGGCGTGGTCATGATTTTCATGTCCATCGTTTTTTCCATGATGACGGCGGGCGTGGTTACGGCGGTTATTCTGCGTGTCATGTCATCGGTCGGTTTTACCGCGCAGGACATTTCCGGACAATTCGTTTTGGGAATGTTTACGTTCTTTTTCCTGGCGATTTCCATTCCGACGGCCATCAAATGGGTCAACTGGGACAATCTGCTGGGAGAAAACGAAGAAGACACGCAAAACACGGCGCCTTTATATCCTTCGACCCAGAACGATTTCCAGTATTCCAAACGCGAACTGTACGAAATAGGAGACACGGAGAAATACAAACCGGATTCGTTTATTTCCGGAATTATGCGCAAACTGTTTGACGCTTTTGACGTTCTGCTGGGACGGAAAACTTTGCGCCAGCGTCTGGAAGAAGCGAAAGCCGCCGCCGAAGAAGCTGAAAAAAAACAGGAAGAAGAAGAAAAAGCCGCCGAAGAAGAACGCAAAAAACAACAGGAAGAACAAGCCGCCGCCGAACAGCAGCAGGAAGAACAAAGCGGCGAAGAAAATCCTCTGCCGGCGGATCAGCAAGAACTTTCCGTACAATCCGAAGACGATCAAGCCGAAATTCATGCGATTTCCGAATCGCCCGGCCCCAGTCATACGGTAATTCCGCCGGAACTGGAAAAAGATTATTTAAAAATGACAACCTTCCTGTCCATTATTTTACGTGTGCTGCAGGAAAAGAATACTTTATTAAACACGTATGCTCGATTCGGCATTGAACTGTTTCTGGCCGGCGCCTGCGAACAACTGTGCCGGCTGAAATCCCTGTCTAAACAGCAAAACAGAGTTATGCTGTCCGCTTTGCTGGAACTGCTTGGCCGGGCACCGACTCTGGCGCAACTGTTTTACGATAAGATTGAAGAATACATGCTGGAACTGAAATACCTGCCCGTTATCGAAAACGGCGCCAAAAGCATGGACATTTACTTAAATAACAAATCGTCTCCCGAATTAATCAGCCTGATTCAGATCACGATGTCCAACTGGTTAAATCCGGGGAAAAAAGAAATGACCGCATCGGGTATTCATACGATTATGTTTACGGACATTGTGTCTTCAACTCACATGACGCAGAGGCTGGGCGACCGGTTGGCTCAACAGCTGATACACCGACATAACACAATCGTCCGCCAGGCGTTAAACACTTGCGGCGGCGAAGAAATCAAGCAGACCGGCGATGGCATCATGGCGTCATTCATGTGGGCGTCAAACGCGATCGACGCAGCCGTTGCCATTCAAAAGGCCGTCGGCGCTTATAACCGGGAATCCCCGACCGTTCCTTTAGAGGTACGAATCGGTTTAAACGCAGGGGAACCCATTGTGGAAAACAACGACCTGTTCGGCCTGACCGTTCAGATTGCTTCGCGCGTCTGCGGAGAAGCCGGCAAAAACCAGATTTACGTTTCTTCGGTCGTCAAAGAACTGGCCGCCGGCAAAAATTATACTTTCACCCCGCTGGGGGAATTTAATCTGAAAGGAATCGACGCCCCCCAAACGCTTTACGAAGTCATCTGGAACGAAGAAAAACCGAAAAAAACGGCAGCTGAAAAAGAACCGGCAAAACCCGCGGATCCCCCGAAAGAAATAAGTTTTTCGGAAACTCTGCCCGAATTATAGCCTTTTTTTGATTTTCCCCCGAAAATATGATAGACTGAGTAAAAACAGGAAGAATTCCTGAAACATACTGATAAAAGAGGGGAACGATGGCCACGACAGTTCTGAATGCAACGGCGACATCGACAAATGTCAAATCCTGGGAAAAAACGACAACGGACACGTATGCCGACACGATTCGTACGGCGCGTGATATGGGACAGGCACGTTTAAACTATTCGCGTTTAAACATGATAACGACGCTTTCCGAAAACGAATTGGAAGATTGGTTTTCTTTTACGGTGACTTCGCGCGGAAAGCTGCGTTTAACGGCCGTAAATCTGTCCGCCGCGAATGAGGAAAAGGGAAAAGATGAAACGACCGCAACCGACGAATTGGACGCGGCGGCCAATGATTTTGAAAAAGCCATCGAACAGTTTAAAGGGCAAGGATTAAAGGTTGAAGTTTATCAGTATGTCAACAACCGGCAAACGCTGATCGCGACGAACGAAGAAGGAAAAGGAAAGCAGACCGAAGCGTTTGAACAGCTGATGCGCGGGGAATATCAGGTCAAAAAAGGCGGCGGAACATTTTACGTTCACGTAACGACGAAGGACGGCAAACCTGTATCGGAAGATACTTTGTATGCTTTACAGGTACAGTTGGGCGATAAATACGAACATGATTACGTCACACAGGAACAATCCATTGATCATACGCAAATGACCGAAGGGGATATCGCATTGGCGCAGGCGGAAGCCGCCGCAGGATCGGTGATGGCCAGCGGGAACGTTTTGGCGGCACAGGGCGCTTGCGATATTTTGTCTGCCGGATATACGAATTTGGCAACGTTAAGGGCCAGCAAAGACGATAGCGCCGCTTCAAGGATTTTAAGTTTACTGGCTTGATAAACAACGGAAAGCCCTCTGGAAACAGAGGGCTTTCTTTTATTATTCAAATTCGATTTTGACACGTTTACCGTAAAAACGAGCCAGACAGAACAATTCTCCGAAACCGCTGATGTTTCCCGTTTCCATATTCATCAGCGTCTTGACGGGAAAGCCCATGGCTTCGGATAATTCATACACCGTTTTATATCCGTTTTTGATCCGTTCTTCACGCAGCGTTTCCGCCAAACGGTATTTGAATTCTTCCGGAGAATGAATTTTTAATGGCATTTTTGTAACTCCTTTTAGTTTGTTAAATAAAAAACAAACTCACCTTAAGGATTAGTCCTTAAGGTGAGGGAGTTCACAACTGCAATATGGACAGTCCGGGTTATTCGACATAAATATGCTTATATCCCCGGCTCCCTCGTAAAAAGGGCGGGATTATTTTCCATATTGAGGAGCTGTGACACTCCGCAGCCGGCCTACCGGCTGCGGGAGCAATGATAGAATAAGTTTGCTGACGGGTAAAGACTATTTATGCCACTTATACCACCGGCACGACCTAATTCCCCGCCGGGCTGCTAGCCGCAGGGGCGTCAGTTTTTTACTTTCTTATTGCCAGCACGACCTAATGTTTCCCCTGCACGGGTAGTGCCCGCCGGGAGGGCGTTATGCCCGTGGCGCCGCCACCCCCGCACGGGTAGTACTAACGGCCGCCTTTTTGAGATTTAATATCGAAAACGGTAATCACACCGCCGGGATTTCCCGCGCCGGAAGCAAACAGCTTATTTACTTCCTCTTTATAACCGGCCTTGCTTTCTTTTGTTACGGCTGATTTTTCAGGCGCCGGCGCTTTTTCCGATTCTGTTTTCGGTTCCTGCGGCATAGTTATCATACCGCCGGGATTTCCGAAACCGGCTGCAAACAAAGCCTTTACCTGTTTCATATATTCGCTGAGCTTTTCCTGCGGCGTTTTTGACGGCAGTTCTTTTGACTGCAGCAGCTGTCCGCTTTTTTCCGACTTTTCCGCCGTCTGTGTTTTTCTTGCCCCGCGCGTCATCGGAACGTCGGATACAAAATACGTCCCGAATGTAATTCCCATAACGGCAGCGTCGCGTTTAACTTCTTTAAAAGATTCCTGACCGTGAAACCATTTACCCGTCGTATCAACAAACCGCTTGACTTCCGGCGTAATTAACAGTGTTGCTTTTCCGACGCGCAAAGCGCCTTTGGCAACATAAGCCCCCACAACGTCACAAGCCGCCGTCGCAATGCTGATCGCGCCCGAGGTCATTGTGAAATGGGCTTCTCCTTTATTTTTTGACAGATAATCCAAAACGCCTTTCGCTTCGCCGTTTTGTTTGGCTTTTTGCGCCGGTTCCAGTAAAGACATGGCTTTTTCACATGTTTTATAGGCGCAAATTCCTACAACGCCCGGCAAACCGAACAATTTTGCGGCCAATACCGTACGGGCAATATTTTTCGCACTGTCACGCAGTTTGACATATACCTGGCCATATTTGCGTTCCATTTTCGTGTCAAAAGCTTTGAGCCTGCGGTCAATCTTTTCCAAAAACGGAACGGCATGAAGAACTCTTTCTTTTTTCTGTTTTAACCGTTCTTTGGCGTTCATAACGCCGCGCGTCGTGCCGGACACAAACGTTTCCAATGTACTTTTGCGCAGAGTCAATTTTTTAGAGGCGTCTTTTTTAGCAGATTCCGTCATCTTCTCACCTATTCAAGGACGTCTAATAATTTTTGAAATTCCTGATGAATCTTTCCGGCCTGCGCGGAATCCAACGGAAAATCAACTGCGGATTTATCCATAACGAACAAAATAATCAACGCTTTTTCCATTTCGGTCTGCAGCATATCCAGATAATATTCGCGCGTTATTTCGGTATCTGAAACGCATAAACGCATATACGTTTTTACTCTGGCCGTTTCCAGAACAGTTTCCTTAAACGTTTCGCCGGAGTCCGCAGGCAAAGCCGTATCGTCGTCGTCAACGATTTCAACATTGTCCATGACTTTTAAAACACGTTCAAACTGCGGAAAAACCAATCGCCCGGACAGATCACGTTCAAACGGGTTGATCTGTTCAAAACAATCCAGATCGGCAAGATTGCGTTCGATTTCTTCCGCCGTGATTTTTGACAGGTTGTCATACCCCGCCAAGTGATCAAATTGTTTTAAAACAGGGGTAATTTTGGCTTCGGCTTTTTTGGCGCACAGCCTTAAATCCGTATTTTCCGTTTCCCCGAAAACTTTCATGAAACTGTAAAACATCGGCGCGTCTTCAGGTTCGATTTCGGTTTCACCCGACAAAAAAGAATCCAACCGCCGCGCCGCTTCGTTTTCCAACAGGCGTAAAGCATTTTCGTCAACCGACGGCGACGCCAGAATCGCCGAACGTTCGGCAATCAGCGCTGTTTCCGTTTTATCCGAAAAAATATTTTCCATTTATACACCTGTAAAAAAACGAACCAATTCATAATACAAAAAAATTTGAAAAATAAAAAGCAAAATTTGACAAAATTTTTTCTATTTTTTTCGATAAAATTTATTTCCTTCCTCCAAAAAGGCGGAAAACAAAGAAAACAACCGCAGAACCGTATACGGTTACGCGGAAAAATTCCGAAAACTTTTTATTTTTCAGCCAGCCGCCGGCGCAGCTGGTCCGGCGCCGTTCCGCCGTAACTTTTTCTGGCGTTTAAAGAATGATACACGTCTAAAACGCTGTAAACGTCCTGCGTAATCTGCGGGCAGATTTTCTGCATTTCGGCCAAAGGCACGTCTGCCAGCCGCAGTCCGTTTTTTTCCGCGAATTTAACAATCTGCCCGGTGATGTGATGCGCCTGCCTGAACGCGACGCCGGCTTTTTTGACCAGCCAGTCCGCCAGATCCGTCGCCGTCGGAAAACCGTTTTCCAACGCTTTGCGCATATTTTCGCCGTTAACGGCCAGTCCTTCGATAACCGCCGTCATGACTTTCAACCCAAGAGTCAGCGTGTCGCAGGCGTCAAAAACACATTCCTTGTCTTCCTGCATATCTTTGGAATAAGCCAGCGGCAGCCCTTTCATAACCGTCAGCAGAGTCGTCAGAGAACCGTAAATACGTCCCGTTTTCGCCCGCAGCAGTTCGGCGGCGTCAGGATTGCATTTTTGCGGCATAATCGAACTGCCCGACGTATATTCCTGCGGCATTTTGACAAACCCGAACGGCTGAGAAGAAAAGACAACCATTTCTTCGGCCAGCCGGGAAAGATGCATGGCGCAGATTGACGCGCAGGATAAATATTCCAGCACGAAATCCCGGTCGGAAACGCTGTCCAAAGCGTTTTTGGTCGGCGCATCGAATCCCAGCTTTTCCGCCGTGAAAAAGCGGTCGATATCGAACGGCGTTCCGGCCAGAGCCGCCGCGCCTAACGGACATTCCCCCATAACGTCAAAAGCGTTTGAAAACCGTTTCACGTCGCGGCCGAACATTTCATAATAAGCATGCAGGTAAAACCCGAACGAAACCGGCTGCGCGACCTGCAAATGAGTAAAACCGGGCATAATCGTTTCGGCGTTTTCCGCCGCCCGTTTTTTCAGAACCGCGCGCAAGGCGGATAGCAGGGAAATTGTTTTTTGGCATTCTTCGCGAATGAACAGTTTCATATCCGTCGCAACCTGATCGTTGCGCGATCTGGCCGTATGCAGTTTTCCGCCCGCGTCGCCGATTAATTCTTTTAATCTGGCTTCAACGGCCATATGAATGTCTTCCAGTTCACGGTGAAAATTAAAACGTCCGTCTTCAATTTCTTTTAAAACCGCGGTCAGGCCGTCCTGTATTTTCTGATTTTCTTCTTTGGTCAGAATCCCCTGTCTGGCCAGCATTTCCGCATGCGCCTGAGAGCCGCGGATATCCTGCGCGTAAAGCCGTCTGTCATATGGCAAAGACGCATTGATTTCCAGCATCAGTTCCGCCGGGGGCAGGTCGAAACGCCCGCCCCACATCTGGTTTGTTTTATTCATTTTTTCTGATGTTTCATTCTGTAATCGCCCATCAGGCGGACGGCGTTGATTTTAATGAAGCCGGCGGAATCCATCTGGTTAAATCCGCCGTGAACGTCCATTGAAGCAATATTTGCATCATATGGGGTCGTATCGCTGAATCGCGCAACCGGATAAACGTTGCCTTTATACAGTTCCATAACAACGCGGCCGTTCACATTCTGCTGACAAACGTCGACGGATTTCATTAATACTTCCATTTCCGGAGAAAACCAAAAACCGTTATAGATCAGGTCTGCCATTTTAATGCCGAACTGCTGATTTAAGCGGTAGACTTCCTTATCCATGCATAATCCCATCAGATCAATATGAGCCGCATGTAAAATCGTCCCGCCCGGCGTTTCGTACACGCCGCGCGATTTAATGCCGACGAATCTGTTTTCCACCATATCCAGTCGTCCGATACCGTTTTCGCTGCCCAATTTGTTCAGATAAACAAACAGATCCAGCGGATCTTCAATCACGGCGCCGTCGTCCAGATTTTCGATTTTAACGGGAATGCCCCGTTTGAAAGACAAAGCGATTTTTGTCGTTTTATCCGGCGCTTCCTGCGGGGAAACGGATTTGGAATAAACGCTTTGCGGACATTCCGTGTTCGGGTCTTCCAAAATACCGGATTCATGGCTGATATGCAGCAGATTATCGTCTTCGCTGAAAGCCTTACCGGCATGTTTTTTGATTTCAATACCATGTTTTTCGGCATAAGCCAGCATATCCGGGCGGCCCTGGAACTCATTTAAAAATTCCGCGTCTTTCCACGGCGAAATAATCTTGATCGCCGGATTTAGCGCGTAAGCCCCCAGTTCAAAGCGCACCTGGTCGTTTCCTTTTCCCGTCGCGCCGTGCGCGATATATTCCGCGCCTTCTTCTTCGGCGATGCGGATATGATGCTTGATAATCAAAGGCCGCGCGATCGACGTGCCCAACAGATAGCGGTCTTCGTAAATTGCGGCCGCTTTAAAGCTGGGGAAAATATAATCGGTAACGAATTCGCGCTGCAAGTTCAGGACATAAGCTTTAACGGCGCCGCATTTCAAGGCTTTTTCTTCAATCGCTTTAAAATCGTCGTTCTGCCCGACGTCGGCGGTATATGTGATAACGTCAAATCCTTTGTTAATCAGCCACTTCAGAATAACGGAGGTATCCAGTCCGCCCGAATAGGCCAATACGACCTTTGGTTTGTTCATTTTTCAATCCTTTTCAGAAGTATCCGAAGATAAAAGAATGTTTATTTTAGTTCGGACGGCGCTTTTGTCAACCGGTTCGGCAAAGATGATTTTTTTGAATCATTTCCTTGCATTAAAGCAAAAGATTGCGTATAGTTCAGGTTCCGTTTACTCCTTGCCGGCATAACGGACCGGCTATGTTCCAAGGCGGCCGTCCATGGGGGACGGTCTGTTTTTTGGAATTGAGAGAAGCCAAAAGGAGATTTTTAAATGGCTTTATATGAAAGCGTGTTTATCGCACGTCAGGATATTGCCGCTTCACAGGTTGACGCTTTGATCGAACGTTTCGAAGGCGTCGTTACGGCCAACGGCGGCAAAGTTACGAAAAAGGAAAACTGGGGACTGC
Organism: uncultured Rhodospirillaceae bacterium; assembly: GCA_900550445.1. Classification (GTDB taxonomy): domain Bacteria; phylum Pseudomonadota; class Alphaproteobacteria; order CAAGCB01; family CAG-977; genus UBA11549. Next base: position 37,430 of record URSF01000015.1, read on the forward strand.
GTTCTCTGGCTTACCGCATGAATAAAAACCGCAAAGGACACTATGTTCTGTTCAATATCGACGCCCCCGCGAAGGCGCTGGTCGAACTGGAACGCCAGATGCGTTTTGACGAAGACGTTATCCGCTATCTGTCCGTCCGCGTCGAAGAACTGGAAGACGGCCCGTCCGCTATGATGACCTATAAAGGCAAGGACGTCAAAGGTCGCGGCAAAAAGTTCGATGACAAATTTGATCTTGAAGATGAAAGCGAGGAATTCTAATGGTAGCCACAACACGCCGTCCGTTCTTCCGCCGTCGCAAGGCTTGCCCGTTCGCGGCCAAAGACGCGCCGAAGATTGATTACAAAGATATCAAATTGCTGCAGCGTTTCATTTCCGAACGCGGCAAAATCGTTCCCAGCCGCATTACCGCCGTTTCCGTCAAGAAACAGCGCGAACTGGCCAAGGCGATCAAGCGCGCCCGTTTTCTGGGTCTGTTGCCTTATGTCATGGACTAAGGAAGGAGAAGGAAAATGGAAGTTATTTTACTGGAACGCATTGAAAAACTGGGACAGATGGGCGATATCGTTAAGGTAAAACCCGGATTTGCCCGCAACTATCTGCTGCCGCAGGCAAAGGCTCTGCGTTCAAACAAAGAAAATCTGGCTTTGTTTGAAGCCCGCAAAGTCCAGCTGGAAGCCGCCAACCTGAAACGTAAAGAAGAAGCCGAACAGATCGCCGCGAAAATGGAAGGTCTGAATCTGGTTATCGTTCGTCAGGCAGCCGAAACCGGACAGCTGTACGGATCCGTGACCGGACGCGACGTCCGCGACGCTATCCGTGAAGCCGGCTATAACATCGAACGCCGTCAGGTTGTCCTGGATCAGCCGTTGAAAGAAATCGGCACTTACAGCATTCGCGTTATTCTGCACCCCGACGTCAGCCGTCAGGTCGGCGTTACGGTTGCCCGTTCCGCCGAAGAAGCCGAACGCAACGCCAAAGCTGCCGCTAAGGCCGCCGCCAAAGCAGAAGCTGCCGCAGAAGTTGTCGAAGCTTTTGAAACAACCGAAACGGCCAGCGCCTGATTTTAATTAAACGTTTAAATATGAAGGCGGGGGGCTTTTAATAAAGACTCCCGCCGTTGTTTTCTCAAAACTCCCGGTATGCTTTATAAAACAAGAGGAAGAAGAAAATGAAAAAAAACGTAGTTGTCCTGGATGCGGACGGTTGTATGTACCTGACGCCGACGGCAGCCATTCCTGTATTGGAAGACGCGATTGACATGTCTATGCTACATCTTCTTGAAAGCAAAAAAAACTACCCGAAGTACCTTGAAACTATCGCCCGGCTGGACACGATGTTTCAGGATTTTGATAAAACAAAACTTGGCGTTAATTTTCATAATGCCAATCATGAATCCAAAGAAGGCGGCTCGGCCGAAGCTAACCTGGTCGCCGGGCGCAAGTTTTCAGAACTGATGAACCCGCAGAACGTTTCAAAGAAAGACGCGGAAAAAATGCGCCTGATTGCTGCGCGCGCCTTGTTAAAAATGCTGCCCCCCAGCACCCCCAGAAACCACCGTGTTTCTGCAATGATTAACTTAGAGCCCGAATTTGGCATCAATACGTCCCATATCGCCGATTTTTACCGTAAATACGCGACAATTGACTATGGCGCGTATGGTATAAAGCGCAATCCGGCTATTGAAAAAGTCATTCAGGAGGCCAGGCAACGGGGCGATGCTATCGGTATTTATACCGACAACTCAGCGGAAAATGGCATTCAAATCGCCAAAGCGTTGGGATACAATCCCAAAATGTTCGACTTTGTTTACGACATGTTTGATACCGGTCTGACAAAGAAAAATGATAGAGGCTGGGAGAATTTTCAGGCCTTTTTGGAAAAAAGATACGGCCCGGATTTTGATTGCAAAAGAGTCAGGTTTTACGATGATAATCAATTGATCTGCGCAACTGCCGAAAAAAACGGTATTGTCAGTTTTGTCGTTACACCGGACAAAGTAACCCGCGCCGTTCAAAAACCAAAGACAAATACAACTGTACTGACAGCCGTAAAAGGCAGACTCGGACGATAAAAATATGGAAAATACGGAATCTGAATTAATTCGTATGCCGCCGCAGAATATCGAAGCGGAACAGGCTTTGCTGGGCGCCATTTTGGCGAACAATCACGCTTTGGAAAAGGTGGCCGAGTTTTTAAAACCCTTTCACTTCGCCAGCCCGGTTCATTCCGCCATTTATCAGGCCGTTCTGACGCTGCATTCCCGCGGTCATTCCGCCGATCCCGTGACGTTAAAAGGCTATCTGGCCAATGACGGCACGCTGGACGAAGTCGGCGGCGTCAAATACCTGATGGATTTAGCCGCTACTGCCGTTACAATCATTAACGCCGAAGACTACGCCAAACTGATTTTTGATCGTTATCTGCGCCGCCAGCTGATCGGATTGGGAACGGATATCGTTAATAACGCTTATGCCATTAATTTGGACAGCGACGCTTCTTTACAGATGGCGCAGGCGGAAAAGAAATTATACGAACTGGGCACCGAAGGCCAGATCGAAGGCGGCCCGAAGCCGTTCGTCGATACGCTGACCGAAGTCATTCAGGAAGTTTCCGAAGCCAAAAAAAATCCTGACGGCATTTCCGGCGTTTCGACGGGGTTCCGTGATCTGGACAACAAAATGGGCGGGCTGCACAAATCGGACCTGTTGATCTTGGCCGGACGTCCCGGTATGGGGAAAACGGCATTCGCTACCTGTTTGGCATTTAATACGGCGCGCAGTTTTCTGGAAGACATTAAAGCCGGTAAAGAAAGAAAAGGGGTCGCTTTCTTTTCTTTGGAAATGTCGGCCTCGCAGCTGGCCGGACGTATTCTGGCCATGGAAACGCAGATCGCTTCGGACAAGCTGCGCAACGGAAAAATTACGACGGACGAATTCCGCCGCGTCGTCGGATTCGCCGCAGAACTGGAAAAAGTGCCGCTGTATGTTGACGATACGCCGGGATTAACCGTCGCGGCCATTCATAACCGCTGCCGGCGTTTAAAACGGGATTCGTCCAAAGGGCTGGGACTGGTCGTTATCGACTATCTGCAATTGATTGATATGTCGACTTCGGCTTACAAAGGCGATATGGTACGCGGTTTGACGGAAACGACGCGTTTGTTAAAAATCATGGCAAAAGATTTAAATGTGCCTGTTTTGGTCTTATCCCAGTTAAACCGTGCGGTCGAACAACGCGAAGACAAACGTCCTTTGCTGTCCGATCTGCGCGATTCCGGATCTATTGAACAGGACGCGGATATCGTTATGTTTGTTTTTCGCGAACATTATTACATTAAAAACAGCATTCCCGTACAGCGGCAGAATGAAACCGAAGACAAATTCAACGACCGTATGCGCAAATGGGAAAAGTCTCTGGTTGATCTGGAAAAGAAAGCCGAATTGATTATTGCAAAACAGCGTCACGGATCGTTGGGAACGATTGATTTATCGTTTGAAGGACAGTTTACACGGTTCGGCGATTGGATCAATCCCGATTTTAACGCTTAAAACGTTTCCGCGCATACGCCAGTAATTCGTTTCTGTCGGCATTTCCGTTTGTTGACAGCCAGTATTCGTAAACCTGGCCGACAAATTCTTTGATTTTTGCCTTTTCCGCCCGGTCTTTGACGTCAGAACCGGAAAAGCGAAACGGCGGGACGACTGTTTTTTTGCATTTTTCTTTTATTTCCGTCCAGCCGGATCCGGGCTGCGCGGCTTCGTACAAAGATAAGATCTCGTCAATATTCTTATCTTTAAAATAAACCGCCAGACGGAACAGGTCGTTGGCCGTATAATCAGCCGGCAGCTTTGTCCGGTCGAACAGGACGATATGCTTCATTTCCTTTCTTTGCGCTTTGGACAGCTGCCAGCGCTGCACCAGCAGATCGACACTTTCGACGGACGGAACACTTAAAGCCAAAAGCCGGATCAATAAACCGGCATCGGGGCAAAGCCGCAGCAATCCGTCTAAAACCGGCAGCCCGGCGACCGGAAAATAATTTTCCAGCAATCCGGCCTGATGCATCGCCCGGAATCCGCAGACGGCATTTTTTGTTTCCGTCAGCTTAAATAATTCCCGTCTGGTTCGGTCCAAAGATATCCCTGATAAATGTTCTCCGGCCGTCCGGCAAGCGTCAATCGTTTCCGGATCGGGAGAGTTGTCGAATAAAGCCAGAAAGCGGAAATAGCGTAAAATTCTCAGATAATCTTCACTGATGCGCCGCGCAGGATCGCCGATAAAGCGGACGCGGCCGTTTTCCAGATCTCGTATGCCTTCGCAAAAGTCATAAACGGCGCCGTCAAAATCGGCGTATAAAGCATTAAAGGTAAAGTCCCGACGCAGCGCGTCTTCCTGCCAGTCTTTGGTATAAACGACTTTCGGCCGCCGCCCGTCATTGGAAATATCGCGGCGTAAAGTCGTTATTTCGACGGCCGGAAACAATTCGCTTTGCGTCAATACGGTAACGGTACCATATAAAAAACCGGTCGGCAGAACCGTAAATCCGTGTTTTTTTAAAATTCCCATAACGGCGGGCGGTTTTAACGTCGTCGCCATATCAATATCGCCGGGCATTTTTCCGATCAGACTGTCGCGAACGCAGCCGCCGACAAAACGGATTTTTCCTTTCAACAGGCGGACAATCTTTTTGATCTGCCCGCAGGATTGCCAGACCGGGTCTTTAATCCGCATTGTTTTTTCGATTCATCTGTGCCGGTATGATTTTTCCGTTTTCAAATCTGGGCGGCGTATAACCGCTGCCGGCCGGTGCTCTGTCAGGTACGGACAAAACAAACAAAAAAATCAAAACCAGTCCCAGCCCCGCCGCCGTCAGAGTTTTAAGCGGCCAGTTCTTGCGCGCGTTTGTTTCCGAAAAACGCCCGGCCAACCAATACAACGCAAACGGCGTTAAAAAAGGCAAAAAAACCGAATAGATAATTCTGAACATATTGCTTTATCCATGCCTTTGAATCTTTTAAACTATGTTTGTACCACGATCTGACAGAAAAGAAAAATGATTACGCTGTATCCCTGTAAAAACAACAAACGCGACGCCCGTATAGCCTTTTCCTGGCGCAATGATCCGAAAACGGTTGCGGCCTCTTATATTGCTTTGCCGAAAAGCTGGGATTCTTTTTGGCTGGAATACAGCGAAGGATATTTTGAAGACGGCCGCTTTGCTCCCGTTTTTATTGTTGAAAGCGGTGAACCCGCCGGTTTTATCCGTTTTGAAAAAGCGCTTCTGCCCGATTATCCGGATCAGATAATTATCGAAGTCATGATTAATGTCGCCCCTTCCCGCCGCGGGGAAGGTATCGGAACGGAAGCTTTGCTTGCCGTCTGCCGTCATATGAAGGAAAAAGGCGTTTTTGCTTTGCTGGCCGATATTCGCAAAACGAATAAAGCTTCACGGGCCGCTTTTGAAAAAGCGGGTTTCGTCCTGTCGGGGGAAAGGAATGAATATATTGCAAAAACAAAGGAAAATTGCTGTATACTGTGTTATCTTTGTAAATTATAGAGTTTTTAATATTTTTCGAAGATAATCTGAAAAAACGGAGATTCTGATGACATTATTGCATTATTTTATTTTTCTGGGCTGTCTGCTGGCATTTAACGTCGCCGTTTTATACAGTTATTTCCTGCGTTGTGAAATGAAAGAATTTGAACAAATTCACAACAGAACCTTTACCCCCGCTTTGCCGAAAGCCTATCCCATATTGATTTTCAGTTTTTTGGCCGGCGCAGCGGCTTTGTTTTATTTTACGCCGGATAAGACCTGGTTTTTTGAATCAAAGTTTTTATATTTTTCGGGACTCGCCGTTATTTTCGCCGTTTTAGGATTTATTCCCACAGATAAAAAAACCGGAAAAACGATCAAAGCGCTGCTGGAACTGGCCGGCATCGCCGGATTTGTTTTCATAACGCCGGACAACGGCGGTCTGTTTTCAAAAATCGATTTGCCGCCGCAGGCTGTCCGGGCCGGCGCGGCGCTTATCTGGTTCGTTCTGTTTAAATTCTTACTGGTGCTGAATCAATTTGAAGGCTTAATCGCCGCACAGGCTTTTCACATCGGATTTTCGTCTTTACTGCTGCTGCTATTAACTTCTTTTTCTTTTATTTCCCTGCTGCAGATTAACGGTATGCTGTGCGTTCTGATTTTTATGCTGACGCCGTTTTATTATATTTTGCAGTATGAATTGCCATTAAAGAAAGCCAGTGCCAATATCCTGAGCTTTTTCCTGACCGGTTTGTCATTTTTAATGATCATGACGGGAAATTGGGGCGCCGGCATTTTAATCATGGCGTATGTCCTGTTTGAATTGATTATTGTTATTTACCGGTTCATCGGAAATTTGTTTTCCCGGCAAAAAGCTCCTTTGTTCTTTTTTGAAACCCTGCAGGAAAAGGGTATTTTTAGTGAAAGAATTCTCGGTTTAGTTATCCGTTATAATTTTTTAATGTCGGGATTTGCTTTTTTTTCCGTTTATCTTTCGATTCAAGTACAGGCAGTCCTCTTAGCCGTTCTCTTCTATATAAAACTATATTTTAATATTATGGATTCCGGACAAAAAGCATCTTTGACGGATTTATATAAACAGGCAAAGAAAGACATCAGAAAAGGACTGACCGGCACCGGCCGCACGATAACCGAACTGAAAGAAAAATATCAGGCGAAAACGAATAATAAAGAAGAGAATAAACCCGATGAGCAGCCCTGATTTATTGACACGCCGTTTGGCTGTTGAAATATTTGACGCCGTATTGCGCCATAATAAAGGATTAGAGGACGAATATTCCTCCTGTATGGAACGCCAGGAACAAAGTCAGCCGCTGGAAAACAGGGACAGGACATTTGTCCGTCTGCTGGTTACCGTTATGCTGCGCCGCTTGGGGCAGATTGACGATATTATAAGGCGTTTTTTGAAAAAACCCCTGCCGGATAAAGCCTGCCGTGTCCAGGATATTCTCAGAATCAGTACGGCTCAGCTGGTTTTTTTGGACACGCCGGCGCATGCCGCCGTTTCAACGGGCGTTTCTTTGGTCAAACAGAACAGAGAATACGGCGGTTTTTCCGCTTTGGCCAATGCCGTTCTGCGCAGAATAGCGAAAGAAGGAAAACAAATCGCCGAAACTCAAAACGCGGCGCGGTTAAATGTTCCGTCGTGGCTGTATGATAAATGGGAAAAAGAATACGGCCGGGAAAACGCCCGCAAAATCGCCGACGCGGGGTTGCGGGAAGCTCCTTTGGATTTCAGCGTAAAATCGGATCACGCTTTCTGGGCGGAAAAACTGCAGGCGGCAGAAATGCCGACAGGTTCGCTTCGGCGCGAAAAACAGGCTTCCGTTCCCTCTTTGCCGGGATTTCAGGACGGAAGCTGGTGGGTGCAGGATTTGTCCGCTGCCATACCCGCCGGTCTGTTTCATGCTCTGGCCGGCAAAAAAGCTGTGGATATCTGTGCGGCGCCGGGCGGAAAAACAGCGCAAATGATTATCGCCGGCGCAGAAGTGACGGCGATTGACGTTTCCGCCAACCGTATTAAACGGCTGAATGAAAATTTAAGCCGTTTGCGTTTAAGCGCGAAAACCGTCTGCGCCGACGCGCGCAAGTGGTGGGAAAGCGAAGGAAAACATCAGGAAAAATTTGACGCCGTTTTGCTGGACGCGCCGTGTTCCGCAACGGGAACTTTGCGGCGGCACCCTGATGTTGTCTGGCACAGAACGCCGCAGGATATCGACCGTTTAACCCGGACGCAAAGCGAACTGTTAAAAACGGCGGTTGACATGATGACGGATCAGGGCGAATTAATTTACTGCGTTTGTTCCGTTCTGCCCGAAGAAGGTCGCCTGATCGTAGACGCCGCCGTGCAAAGCGGACTGGTTGAACGTGCGGCGCTGACGCCTGCCGACGTTCCTGCGGAAATGATTACCGGGGACGGCGATTTGTGTGTTCTGCCGTTTTTTTACGAATCAAGCGGCGGCTGTGACGGTTTTTTTGCCGCTCGTTTAAAGAAAAAGGGATCAAAATGAATAAAATGACAGTCCTTTACCCGTTTATGGAAGACGGCTATAACGAACAAACCGGCTCTTTTATCGAAGAACTTTCCTGGATTCAGTGCAGCCGGCGCATTGATATGTTAATTACGGTTGACAAACCCGGCCGTATTTCCGCTTTGTTGAAAAAAGCTCGTCTTTCCTATGAAGAAATTCCTTTTTCCCGTCCGGTCGGTTTGAAAGATTTTTATTTTACGGCATTGTATAAGCTGGTGCGTTCGTCCCTGCCGCTTTTCTTTTATTTCAGAAACCATCAGGTCCATGCCGTGCATTGCCCTGATTTGATATCGCTGTTGTGCTGGGGCAACACTGCGAAAATGAACCGTGTGCGTTTCGTCGTTTCCGTTCAGGACGCGGCGCGGTTTTCTCATTACACCTCATTAATGCTGGCCGACGCGGCGAAACTGATCTGCCGGACGGAAGATGTGCGCAATAAAATTCCGCCCCGTTTTTCCGCCGTCAGCCTGCTGGCTCCCGCGGCGCAGAATATTCCCGAAAATCTGAATATCGAAACGATGCGGCAAAATACCGTTGATTTCTGGACAGAATTATATGCTTCCCTTTATACCAGACCGGATTTAAATAAAATCACCGGGCTGTTGAACAAGAATTGATACTAGGAGAATACCGCATGAAAAAACTTTTCATCTTTTTTTTGCTGCTGTTTTCTTTTCCCTGCGGAGCGCAAAATCTGATTGATGCGAAAAAAGTTGAACATATCGGCGTTTTTGACGATTGGAACGCCTATATTTTCAACAATAAAAAAGACAAAGTCTGTTTTGTTTCTTCCATGCCGTTAAAGTCCAGCGGCGAATATACCCGCCGCGGCGATGTTTTTTTAATTGTTTCCCACCGTCCGAATGAACAGCTGTATGATGTGCTGACATTTGTTGCCGGTTATACTTACCTGCCGCGTTCGGAAGTCCAGTTCCGCGCGGGTAATTTAAAAGCCGCTCTGTTTACCAGCGAAGACACTGCTTGGGCCAAAAACCTGAAAACAGACGCGGAAATTGCCAAAGCAATGAATAAAGCCGTCCGCGTTACGGTAAAAGGACTGACGATTGAAGGTATTGAAACGTACGATACTTTTTCCATGAAAGGGTTTAACAACGCCATGGAAGCCATTAACCGGCTGTGTCGTCAAAATCCGGGACCAAACGAATAAGCTTTTTTATTTTTTTTAAAGGTGCTATCCTTTTTTCAAGAAATTTTTTAAAGGTCTGAACAATGAATACAATGCCCGCTGTTGATCCTGTTCGTCAGGAATTTATTGATATGTATGAAGAAACGCTGATTGATCTGATGGAAAAATCAGACGAATCGGATTTATCGGAAGAATCGGAACGTTCTTTACGCGTCAATGCCATGGTTGATACGGCTTTGCATATACGCAAAGATATGGATCCGCTGTTGGCGAATAAATTAAAATCGCTGGAAAATCTGAAGGATTATAAACAGTATCTGATGGCTGAATTCCGCATTTTCGGCTTTATTCCGAAGGCTTCCGCCGCGCGCGTTTTCGCCGAATATCTGCTGTTGTCCCTTTTAAACGAATTTGAAGTCGACGACAGAATCGATTTTGATGTTTTCGGAAACGATATGAATCAGGCATTTATGCTGATGCCTGATGATTACAAGGATTTGCGCCGTATTTTTCCGTGGGGGCGCTTAATCGATTAATCCGCCCCTTTTTTGGGCAGTTTTGTTAAAATAAATTCGGCGATGCCGGACGGCAGGCAGCTGACGATCCAGGCCGAAAAAGCCAGCAGGGGCGGAAAAGTAATCCGCCCTTTGTTTTTGCGCAGTCCTTCGGCGATAATCAGCGCCGCTTTGTCTGCCGGCATTAAAAAAGGCATGGGAAATTTATTCTTCTGCGTAATCCGCGAAACGACAAAACCGGGACAGACAACGTTAACCTCTATGCCGCAAGGCCTGATATATCCTCTTAACGCTTCCCCCCAGGCGCGCACGGCATTTTTAGACCCGGAGTAAGCCGGAGCGGACGGAAGCCCTCTGTAACCGGCCAGAGAGCTTAAAACGGCTATCTGGCCGCGGCGGCGCGGACTCATCTTTTCCAGCGACGGCAGAACGGTGTTTAAAACGCCGTTGACGTTAACGGCGAAAATTTTTCGTGTCATTTCGCTTGATTCGCCTGTTTTTCCCGGGCCGGCCGAAACGCCGGCGTTGGCAATGACTAAATCCAGCGGCGCCATCTTGTCACACCTGCTGATCCAGTTTTCCATTGCCGCCGCATCGGTAACGTCAACTTTTTCGGCAAAAACCTCCGCTCTTTTTTCGCGGCACCTTTTCGCAACGTCGCTTAACCGTTCGGTATTCTGAGCGCATAAAAACAGTGTTACCCCTTTTTGCGCGTAAAACAAAGCCAAAGCTTCGCCGATTCCGCTTGAAGCGCCCGTAATTAAAATATGCTGCGGATTTTTCATTTTTAAATTCCCGTTTGAACCAGTTTTATGTAAGGTAATGCAAACGATGTAATAAATAAAGAGGCTTTAATATGGAAAGTATGACGGGATTTGGTTCTTTTTCGTCGGAAAACGGAACGTCGGGAACATGGACGCTGCGCAGCGTCAACGGAAAAGGACTGGAAATCCGCTGCCGATGCCCCGCCGGTTATGAAGATATGGAACCGAAAATCCGCGAATGTTTACGTTCTTTTTTTACCCGCGGCAGCATATCCGTATCTTTGGACATCGCGCAGGACATTCAAATTCAGACGCCGCAAATTAATCAGCCTTTTTTAGAAGAACTGTGTCGTCTGGCTGAAAAAATCCATGAAAAATTCCCGCTTTTGCAACCGGCGTCAATTGACGGCCTGATGAACGTGCGCGGCGTTGCCGAATTAAATCAAGATAACGGCGAAAACCATGATGAAAAAAGTCAATTATTTTTGGCTTCGTTGGAAAAAGCGGCTGAAGCTTTAAAATCCTCGCGTCTAATGGAAGGTGCAAAAATTACCGTTTGTTTAAACGATCAAATCAATCAAATCGAGCGCCTTGTTTCGCAAGCTAAAAACCAAGCGGCGGCCCAACCTGAAAAAATCCGCGAAAAACTGAAAGAAAATCTTTCCCTGTTAAAGGAAACGACCGATTTATCCGAAGAACGTTTTATGCAGGAAGTTACCGCCTGCATGCTGCGCGCCGACGTGCGCGAAGAACTTGACCGGCTGGCGGCTCATGTCCGCACTGCCCGCGAATTATTCGCGGAAAAAGGGCCGGTCGGCAGAAAGCTGGATTTTTTATGTCAGGAATTTAACCGCGAAGCCAATACGCTTTGTTCCAAATCGGCGGATATCGAGTTGACAAAAACAGGTATGGCGCTCAAAACAACAATAGATCAGTTACGCGAACAGATTCAAAATATCGAATAGGAGGGAACACATGTCGGAATCTATTAAACGCAGAGGCTTTATGCTTGTTCTTTCTTCGCCTTCCGGCGCGGGAAAGACTGCTATTGCGCACCGTATTCTGGAAACGGAAGACAACATGTCGCTGTCTGTTTCCGTGACCACCCGTTCCGCCCGTCCCGGCGAAGTCAACGGCAAGGATTATTTCTTTGTTGACCGGCCGACGTTTGACGGCATGGTGCAGCGCGATGAATTTTTGGAACATGCCGAATTTTGCGGCAATTGTTACGGCACGCCGCGCGAACCCGTCCGCAAAGCTTTGGAAGAAGGCAAAGATATTCTGTTCGATATTGAATGGCAGGGAACGCAGCAGATAGCGGAAAATGCCCGCGAAGATCTGGTCAGCGTTTTCATTCTGCCGCCTTCAATGGCCGAACTGGAACGCCGTTTGTTTTCCCGCGCCCAGGATTCCGAAGAAGTCGTTCGTCAAAGAATGGCGACGGCCGCCGCGGAAATGAGCCATTGGAACGAATATGATTACGTTATTGTGAACATTGATTTTGAAGAAAGCGTAAAAAACGTCCGCTCGATTATTCAGGCGGAGCGGTTAAAGCGTCTGCGTCAAAGCGGATTGGCCGGTTTTGTCAACACAATGCGGCACTACTGCCCGTAGGGGGTGGCGGCACCACGGGCATAACGTCTTCCAGACAGGAGGTTGGGTTGTGCCGGTGGCAAGGAAAAAACTGACGCCCGTACGGCTAGTACCCGTAGTGGGGTGGCAGCGCCACCAGCCCAACGCCCTCCCGGCGGGCACTACCCGTGCGGGGGAAACATTAAGCCGTGCCGGTGGTATAAGTGGCATAAATAGTCTTTACCCGTCAGCAAACTTATTCT
>URSF01000016.1 GCA_900550445.1 uncultured Rhodospirillaceae bacterium
GAACCGCAAACAGCGGAAGTCACTGAACCGCCCGTGCCCGAACAATCAACGGTAACGGCCCCTGAACCGCAAACAGCGGAAGTCGCTGAACCGCCCGTGCCCGAGCAGTCAACGGTAACGGCTCCTGAACCGCAAACAGCGGAAGTCACTGAACCGCCCGTGCCCGAACAATCAACGGTAACGGCCCCTGAACCGCAAACAGCGGAAGTCGCTGAACCGCCCGTGCCCGAGCAGTCAACGGTAACGGCTCCTGAACCGCAAACAGCGGAAGTCACTGAACCGCCCGTGCCCGAACAATCAACGGTAATGGCCCCTGAACCGCAAACAGCGGAAAATATTCAGACACAGGATCAGCCGACTGCCGTGGCAGATCTGATCGGCGGCAAAGAATATTCCACTTTCGGCGACAGAAATATGCTGGTTCAGTCTCCCGACGGATCCAACTCGATTTTATTCGGGGACGGAACTCAAAAAGTAACCTATCAGTTTTCTGAAGGAAAAATCAGTATTTCCGCGCAGGGCTTTTCAACCACTTCGTTAACGGAACAAGACGCGGCGACTTACAACGAGCTGTTAAATCAGGCGCAGACGAACGGATCCGCGCACCCGTCATTTGACGCTCAGCAGGCTTTCCATAAAATCAAGATTGCCGAAGCGATCAAAGCGCAGTACGCGGCTAACCCGACGCCGGAATTGGAACAACAGTTTGAAGCTTTATCCATGACACATCGTTTGGGTATGGATCGTCTGGATTTAGGAAAAATCACTGACAACCCTGCAGAACTAAATGTCATACCTGACAGCACCATACAGGCTTCCGCTGCTGAATATCTGCAGCAAAACAATGACCGGGAATCCTTTACGGCAACGGCCGTCAACACACCGGCACAGGATCAAACAACGGTTTCCATCAATAACTTCAACTTACGCGACAGATCGGTCAGCGGCACGTTGCATCATGACAACGGGACGGAAACATTCGTCAACGCCAACAATTCCGCTGCGGAAATTTCACACAAAGACGGAGATTCTTTCCATAACGTAAGCGTCGGTAAAGACGGCAGCGTCGGATTACACGGCAGAATTGCCCGTGATATTGATCCGACCAAAGACGGCGTTACCATGAATGACATGACATACAATACGGAAAAAATGACCGGCAGCGTCACTTTGACAGACAACCAAAGCGGCGACAACGTGGTTATCAGTCACGGAACTTCACAGGATCAGATCGGACTGTATAATAATATTGGCAGCAAGAACATTAAACTTTCCCATGATTCTCAGGGGTTCAATGTCAAAGGTCATGCTTTCAAAACCGAAATTGGCGATACGGAAGTAACTAATGCCAACTTCAACTTACGCGACAGATCGGTCAGCGGCACGTTGCATCATGACAACGGGACGGAAACATTCGTCAACGCCAACAATTCCGCTGCGGAAATTTCACACAAAGACGGAGATTCTTTCCATAACGTAAGCGTCGGTAAAGACGGCAGCGTCGGATTACACGGCAGAATTGCCCGTGCGGCTGATCCGACCAAAGACGGCGTTACTATGACAGATTTTACTTATGATACGCATAAAGGATCTGTCGGCGCTGTTATTACGGATAATGATAGCGGCCGGGAGGTTTCCATTTCGCGCAATAAAGAAGGTGTAGAAATCAGTTCAGGCGATGGTATCAAAACCAATGTGTCCGTAACGCTTGGCAAAGACGGTATTAACATTCAAGGCAAGAACGGCCGGAAAGTTAATGTCGGGAAAGTCATCGGTTTTATCAAAGGATTAACCCGTTGATAAAAAACGGCGGGCGTTTTTCCTTTCGATCGTCACAAAGAGAAAAGAGCCTGAACGTTATTTCAACCGAAAAATCGTTTTGTGGAAAACTCTAATTCCAAAAATAAAAGAGCCTGTAAAAAAAACAGGCTTTTTTTATTCGGCGGATTAATGTAGACAAGAGTTGAAATAAGAATAAAAGCGCACTAACTTTAACGGAGTTAACAAAGGAAACAAAAGATGAATATCATCAGACGGGTTGAAAACGACGCTCTCGTTCTTGAATTATCGGGAAAACTCTACACTCCGACGGCTTCTTTGCTGCAAAAGGAAATTTTGACCTCTTTAAAAGAAACAAAAAATATCGTATTGGATTTCCGCAATGTCGAATTTCTGGCGTCTTCGGGGCTGATGGCTTTACTGACGGCGCAAAAAGCGGTTTCTCAGGCCGAAGGAAAAATGGTGATCAAGAATGTCAATTATTCCGTAATGAACGTTTTGACAATTACTGGTTTTGCCTCTTTTCTGACAATTGAGTAAGAATGAAAAAAAAGCTTCAAAAATGGTTGCTGCTGTTTTTTTTAATTTCTTTTTGCGCGACGTCCGCTTTGACGTATGTTGCCCAAACGAAATTAGCGGAACGAACGGCCGTTTTGACGATCAGAGCCAGAATCAATTACCTGCGTTATCAGATTGACGAACACGAAAAAAGCGTTGAGTCTTTATCAAAAAAAATCAAACAAATCCTGAAAGAAAAAGCCACTAATCTGATTGTTAATTTAAAAAGCAATCCCGGTCTGGCTCAAGACGCCGCTTTTTTAAACACCTGGAGAAAGAACAACGAACTGGCGGATCTGCAAATTATCTCTCCGGATCCTTCAGAATCTTTTCTTTTTTCGGAAACGCCCTCAAATTTGCCGCGGCAGGATTATACTCATTTGTTTTCACAGGGGCCTTTATTCCTGACAGAAGAACCCTGCGACAATAAAAACGGCCGGGAATTAAACGCTTTTGCAAAATGGGGGCCGGATAACCGTTTTGTCCGAATTTCTTTTTCCTGTAAAAAATACGAAACTTTTATGGAAGACCTTTCAATTGAAAAGCTTTCCGAAAATATACAGCTGGATAACTACGGTTCCGGATCAATGGTTATTGCCCGCAACGGCAAATTAATCAGCGACAGCAATATGGGGTTAACAAAACAGGATATACGTGATACCGGCATTTTATACAAAATATACAAAGATGATGAATTCCACCGTATATGGAATAAAAAAAGCGGCATATTCCACGCGAAAGTAAACGGGGAAAAGACTTTTTTCTATTATCAGCCCTACAGAAACTACATGTTTTTGGGAATTTATTTTGAAAAAGACCTTTACAGAAACAGAAATAAAGTTCTGTTGTTTAACATTACGTTTCTTTTGGTTTTATTTTTGATTGTCTATCTGCTGATGGCTGCCGTTCTGGACCGAATGGTTATTTCGGGGATCAAAAAAATAAACGCTTCCCTGAAAAAAATCACACAGGGAAATCTGAACGAAAAAGTCAATGTAACGACAAATGACGAATTTATTTCTTTGTCGGACAGCATTAACTCGATGGTTGCCGGATTGCAAAAAGCCCATCAGGACTCTTTGCTTCGGATTAACAATGAACTTCGCCTGGCTTATCAAATTCAGACATCGCAACAGCCGGCGGCTTTTCCGGCTTTTCCTGATCAAAACAAAATAGATTTATTCGCTCTGTCCCGCCCCGCTAAAGAAGTCAGCGGAGATTTTTATGACTTTTTTCTGCTGGACAACGATCCGTCCCGTCTGGTTTTTACCATTGCCGACGTTTCGGGAAAAGGAATCCCCGCCGCTCTGTTTGTCATGACAACCAGAGCTTTGTTAAAAAATCTGGCAAACATGGGGTATTCTCCCGCCGAAATATTCACCCGCATTAATCGCCAACTACACGAAGACAATAAAATCAATATGTTTGTAACGGCTTTTATGGGGATTTTAAATCTTGATGACGGAAAATTGACTTATGTCAATGCGGGACACATGCCGCCATACCTGTGCCGTCAAAACGGGTTATTCCAACAGTTGGATATTTCTCCGGAATTTGTTTTGGGCGCTATTGATCATGATTATCGGCAGCATGAAATTCAGCTGAATTACAACGACACTTTATTTTTGTATACAGACGGAATTACCGAAGCCGAAAATCCTGATTATACCCTGTTTTCACAGGACAGATTGAAAAAAGCGCTTAATACAAATCCGGCCGGTAATGTCAGAGATATCGTTTTAAACGTCAAAACCGCCGTCAGAGAATTTGAAGACGGCTGCGAACAGTCCGACGATTTTACGATGCTGGCCTTGCGTTATCTGAAAAACCGCCTGTATATTCCGGCCAAAATGGATCGGATTGACGACGCGCTGAATTTTATTGATTCCATGTTGTCAGATACGCGATCGCCTTACGGTGCCAACATTATTGTCGCTGTTGAAGAAATTTTCAGCAACATCGCCAAATATGCCTACCCCGGCCGCAAAGAAGGAGGATTTGTCGATATTGCCTGCGCAATCGGCGGAAATCCCACTTTTATCACAATCACCTTTACCGATTCGGGTATTCCTTTTAATCCGCTGGATCGTCCCGATCCCGATATTACCATTCCGCTGATGCAGCGCGAACCGGGAAAAATGGGGCTGTTCATGGTTAAACAGATGATGGATTCCGTTACATACGCCTATCAAAACGGACAGAATATCCTGACAATCCGAAAACAACTGTAAACGTACTGTTTTCGTTCTTGAATTTTTAACCTTTTTCAGGGTACAAAAAGAAAGCAATGAAAGCGAAAACATGACTGAATCTGATTTTAATTTCGGCCGGCTGAATCCCGAACAAAAACAAGCCGTTCAAACGACAGAAGGCCCGGTTTTGGTTCTTTCCGGCGCGGGAACGGGAAAAACAACCGTACTGACGGCCAGGTTGGCTTATATTGTGCAGACGGGCAGAGCTCTGCCGTTTCAGTGCCTGGCCGTAACATTTACAAACAAAGCCGCGGCGGAAATGCAGGAACGCCTGAACGCGATTATCGGAGAAGACAGCCGGTCTTTATGGTTGGGTACTTTTCACCGCATCGGATTGCGTATTCTGCGCAGCCACCCCGAAAAAGTCGGACTGTCCGCGGGATTTGGCATCTTGGACAGCTCGGATCAGGAACGTTTGCTGAAACAGATCATGGCGGATCAGCATATTGATTTAAAAGACAATCCGCCGCAAATGATCCTTAATCAGATTCAACGTTTAAAAGACCAGGGGTTAACGCCTGAAAAAGCCGATCAGTCGCCCATTCCCGCCGGACCGCTGGTCAAACGCCTGTACGGATTGTATCAGGACCGGCTGCAGGCGATGAACGCCGCGGATTTTGGCGATCTGCTGCTGTATTGTCTGGAATTGTTCAATCATCACCCCGAAATTTTAAGCGCTTTTCGCAAACAGTTTAAATACATTCTGGTTGACGAATATCAAGACACGAACGTCATTCAGTATTTATGGCTGCGCATGCTGGCCTGCGGTCACAATAACATCTGCTGCGTCGGCGACGACGATCAGTCGATTTATTCCTGGCGCGGGGCTGAAGTCGGCAATATCCTGCGCTTTGAGGAAGATTTCCCGAACGCCGCCCTGATCAGACTGGAAAGCAACTACCGTTCCACGGCGCATATCTTAGCCGGCGCGTCCGGTCTGATCGCGCATAATAAAAACCGGCTGGGCAAAACACTGCGCCCCGCCCTCGGTCGCGAAGAAATGACCGGAGAAAAGATCAATGTTTCCGGCGTCTGGAGCGGCGAAGACGAAGCGCGGAAAATCTGCGAACAAATCGAACGAGAACAAAGAAACGGCACGAAACTGTCCGATATAGCGGTTCTGGTGCGCGCCAGTTTTCAAATGCGCGCGATTGAAGACGCTTTGCTGCAGTACGGTATTTCCTACAAGGTCATCGGCGGCATGCGGTTTTACGAACGTGAAGAAATCCGCGATGCGACGGCTTATATCCGACTGCTGGTTCAACCGAAAGACGATATGGCTTTTATGCGTATTGTCAACAAACCGCGCCGCGGCGTCGGCGACACGGCTTTGCAGACAATTCGTCAAAAGGCAAAAGAAAATCACATTTCCATGTACGAAGCCGCAAAACAATTAATTCAGGAAAAGGCTCTGAAAGGAACCGCCAAGACAGGATTGGAACGTTTCTTTGCCCTGCATGATTCCTGGCGGCAAAAGGCGGAAGAAATCACGCCGGACGAAATGCTGCGCCAAATGCTGGAAGACAGCGGCTATATGGAAATGCGCCGTACGGAAAAAACGCCGGAAGCCGAAGGACGCATTGAAAACCTGCGCGAACTGATCGGCGAATTCAAAGGCAATTACGATACATTCGAACAATATCTGGAATACGTCAGTCTGGTGATGGACAACGACAATGCCGCCACGGTTGGCGATCATGTTTCCGTTATGACTCTGCATGCGGCCAAAGGACTGGAATTTGATGTTGTTTTCCTGCCCGGCTGGGAAGAAGAAATCTTTCCGAACAAAAAAGCGATGGACGAAGGAAATACCGAAGAAGAACGCCGTCTGGCCTATGTCGGCATTACGCGGGCCAAAAAGCGCGTTTATATTACCTTTGCGGGATCGCGCCGGATATTTAACCAATGGCAAAACAACCTGCCGTCCCGCTTTATCAATGAAATCCCTGCGGAACACGTCGAAATGACCAATCTTTCTTCCGGCGGCGGCTATGATTACGGCTACGGCGGTTGGAACGGCGGCGCTCAGAGTTATTTTTATAAAAAAGAAAAAAAAGCTTCTTATTTCGGCAATGCGCAAAAACCTGTTTTTCAAATCGGAACAGAGGTTTATCATAGCCGGTACGGATACGGAAAAGTCGTCGCGGCAGACCGTGACAACACACAGGTTTTGTTTGAAGACGGCAGTATGAAAAACATCAAGGCAGATTATTTGGAAATCGCATAATGGACACACAACCCGCAAGCAACTGGCAAATTTCTTTTATTTTAACCCCTGACGCCGTTCCTTTTTTTGAACGCGCGCTGGACGGGGACGACACGGCTCTGCTGGCTTCGGAAATCGAAACCGGATCGGACAAGGGCAAATGGCGGCTGGACGCCATTTTTCAGGATCGGCCGGACGAATCTTTGTTAAACGCGTCATTGTCTTTGGCGGCCGCGGCTGCCGGGATTTCTTTGCCGGCCTATCGGCTGACCGAACTGGCGCAAAGAGACTGGCTGAAAGAAAACCTGATCAGCTTCGCCCCCGTTTCCGTCGGACGGTATTACATTTACGGTTCGCACATTCAGGATCCGCCGCCGAAAACAAAACTGTCCTTAAAAATCGACGCGGCTACCGCTTTCGGCTCCGGCGAACATTTCACAACCAAAGGCTGTTTAATGGCCATGGAAGAAATATCTCGCTTCAAACGGCCGAAAAATATTCTGGATATGGGCTGCGGTTCGGGGATTTTAGGATTGGCGGCCGCGCTGACTTTCAGAACGAATGTCATGGCGGCGGATATTGATCCGGAATCTGTCCGCGTTACAAAAGAAAACGCCAAAATCAACCGCCTGTCACGCTATATTACGGCACGGGCCGGCAACGGATACAAACCGATGATTATCCGGTCCAAAGCGCCGTATGACCTTGTTTTTTCAAACATACTGGCCCGCCCGCTGACTTTGATGGCCAAAGACCTGGCGTCGGTTTTGGCGCCGGACGGACTGGCGGTTTTATCCGGTTTGCTTTGCAGACAGGAAGCCTGGGTCTTAGACGCCCACCGTCGCGTCGGGCTGCAATTAAAAAAACGTTACCGTCTGGAAGGCTGGAGCACACTGATCGTCGGACGATAAAATAAGGAAAAAAAGCCATGGATAAACTGACCGCGTTAAGAGAATGGATGCTGAAAAACGGTTTTTTCGGACTGTTGGTTCCGACCGCCGACGAATATCAGGGCGAATACGTTGCCCCGTCGGCCAGACGCCTGGAATGGCTGACCGGATTTTCAGGATCGGCCGGAGAAGCCGTCATTTTGCTGGATCGGGCTTTTTTATTTGTCGACGGCCGCTATACCCTTCAAGCGCAAAAAGAAACGGACAACCAGCAGATAACCGTTATCCAAACGCCGGACGCCCGTGCGGGAGACTGGTTGCTGGCCGCTTTGCCCGCCGGAGCCCGCATCGGATACGATTCCTGGCTGCACACGCCGAATGAAATCAAAAAAATGGCGGCAGCCTGCGCTAAAAACGGCGCGAAAATCGTTCCTCTGCCCTACAACCCGATTGACACGCTGTGGACGGACAAGCCCGTATCCGATACGGAACGCGCCGTTTTCCTGCCCGAACAGTACACAGGGCTGGACAGTACGGCCAAAATCGCCGAAATTACCTCAGCGCTCGGCATGGATCAGGACGACGCGCTGGTCTTTTCTTCGCCGGAATCAATCGCGTGGCTGCTAAATGTCCGCGGCCGGGATATTCCTTACGTCCCCATTGTTCAGTCTTTCGCAGTATTATATAAAAACGGAACCGTCGACTGGTTTGTCGATCCCGCTAAAATAACGGATTATCTGCGTTTGCAGCTCAGCACGCTGGTGGAAATCAAATCGCCTGAACTGCTGGGTGTTATTTTGGACGCGCTCGGCATACAAAAAGCGCGCGTACAGCTGGATATGGCTCTGTCCCCCGCATGGATTTACGAACGCCTGTCCGCCGCCGGCGCAACCGTTCACGCCAAAGAAGATCCCTGCCTGATCCGCAAAGCCTGTAAAAACATTACCGAACGCGACGGAGCAGTCAATGCCCATATCAAAGACGGCATTGCCATGTGCCGTTTCCTGCGCTGGTTTGATGAAGAAGCTCCCAAAGGCCGCCTGACGGAAATGGACGCGGTGCGCAAAATCGCCGAATTCCGTGCGGACAATCCGCTGTACCGCGGCGAAAGCTTTGCAACGATTGCGGCTTGCGGCAAAAACGCCGCCTATATTCATTATCACACGAACGAACAAAATAACGCGCCGATCAAAACGGACTCCATGTTTTTGATTGACACGGGGGCGCAGTATCTGGACGGAACGACGGACATTACGCGGACAATCGCCGTCGGCAACGTTTCCGCTTTGGAAAAAAAGCGTTATACGCAAGTTTTAAAGGGCCACATTGCCATAGCAACGATAGCTTTTCCCGAAGGAACAACGGGATCGCAACTGGACATTTTGGCGCGCCAGTTTTTATGGCGCGACGGAGTGGATTACGCCCACGGAACGGGACACGGCGTCGGCAGCTATCTGAGCGTGCATGAAGGTCCGCAGAGAATTGCCCGCGGTTCCAGCCGGATCGCCCTGATGCCCGGCATGCTGATTTCCAATGAGCCCGGTTATTACAAGGCTGATGCTTTCGGAATCCGCCTGGAAAATGTCGTTATGGTGGAACCGCTGCCGCCGACGGAAGGATCTGAAATTAAAACGCTGGGACTTTCAACGCTCAGCCTGGCACCGTTTGACAGACGCCTGATTGATAAAGCGCAGTTAACGCCGCGCGAAAAAGTCTGGCTGGACGGCTATCATGCCCGTATCCGCCGGATTATTTCGCCGCTGGTCGATCCGCAGACAGCCCAATGGCTGGCAGAAGCCTGTGCGCCGCTGTAGGAATTTTTCATGAGAGCTGGAATTACTTTTTTTGTTTCCGGTTGTATTTTAATCGTCTTCGGAACAACAATGATTATTCCGGGGATACTTGATTTTTCGGACGGGAATACCGCTTCGGCCCGTTCATTCTGGCAGGCTGCCGGCGTAACGTTTTTTTTCGGCGTTTTGTTTGTCGCGACTTTTTACGATAAATACGAAAAACTGACCGTCCGGGAAATGTATCTGACAACATCGCTGGTCTGGTTGCTGGTTTGTTCATTTTCAGCGCTGCCGTTTTTCTTTGCTCCCCGGCCTTTAAGTTATACGGATTCTTTTTTTGAAGCCATGTCCGGCCTGACCACCATGGGCGCGACGGTTATCCGGGATTTATCCGTTCAATCGCGAGGCATTTTATTATGGCGTGCCATGCTGCAATGGTTTGGCGGCGTCGGAATTATCGTTATTGCACTGGGGATTTTGCCGCTGCTCAGAATTGGCGGCATGCAGTTATACGCGACGGAATCTTCGGATAAATCCGACAAAACGCTGCCCAAGACATCGCAGGTCATCGGTACAATCATGATTGTTTACACAATTCTGACGGCTTTGTGCACATTGTTGTTGTATTTTTCGGAATTGGGCATTTTTGAAGCTCTGGCTTTCAGCATGGCGACAATTCCGACCGGCGGATTTGCCCCTAGAAATTCTTCGGCGATGGAATTATCCGTTCTGTCACAGTGGATTTTGATCGTCTTTATGTTCGTCAGCGGCATGCCTTTGCTGGTTTCATATTTCCTGTTCAAAAAAAACTGGCAGCATGTACGAAACGACATGCAGATCAGAACATACACCTGTTTCTTTTTATTCAGCGTTTTTATTTTATCACTTTACCTGGTTATAAAATGCGATATTTCTTTATTCGACAGCATACGATATGCGGCGTTTAATTTTATTTCAGTTGTCACTTCATCGGGATTTGTCAACAGCGATATTGAATCCTGGGGAAATTTTGCCGTTATGTTTTTTACATTTTTACTGCCGATCGGAGCGTGCAGCGGATCAACGTCCGGCGGAATTAAAGTATTCCGGTTCAATATTATGTATTTATCGTCAATGCAGTATCTGCGGCGCAAAATTCTGCCTCACGGCATATTCATTGCCAAATACAACGGTAAACCGCTGACAGAAGAAATTTCTTCCGGCGTATTTGTGTTCGTAGTGATTTTTTTATTGTCATTCTTAACTTCTGTTTTACTGTTGTCGTTAATCGGATTGGATTTTATCACGGCAATCAGCGCTTCATTGTCCAGCTTGGGTAATACGGGCGTAGCATTCGGCCCTGTCATCGGATCACAAGGCAGCTTTGCCAACCTGCCTGACTGTGTAAAATGGATTTTGTCCGGCAATATGATGCTGGGCCGTCTGGAATATATGACCGTTTTTGTACTGCTGCTGCCTTTGGCCTGGCGCAAAGAAAAGAAATCAATCAGCTCAACGGCGTTTTAACATCACCGGGACCGGACGCCGCAGCTGCAGAAGCGGCGGGCGGCGGAGGAATTATATTCTTGCGCCCCGGAAGTACTGCCGTTTTTGCATCGCTTCCCTCAATGACTTCTTCCCCCCATTTGGCAACCAGCTTTGTTTGCAATTCACGCAGATGAACGACACGGCGCTGATCGCTCATTTCCAGAAAACTTAAAACGACAGGCGGAATACAGCGATAGAAAATCCAGCCGACAGCGGCCGCCAGATAAATAATAATAAAAGAAACATGGCCTAAAAATAAATTAATAGCCCCGTCCAGCGTGTTGCTGCCGAACCACAGTTTGAACAGAAACGGCAGAGAACCGGCAAAGTTCAACCCGCCGACACACAACCATTTATACTTAAATTTTGCTTTTGAACTGGTATCTATAATCAACGCAATAAACGTCGGCAACATGCTGAGGAATAAAAAAACCACCGTTGGCAACATTAAAAACAGCATTGGCAATAAAATCAGGAAAGACAATCCTGATGTCAGAAAAGAATCTTTCAACTTTTTTCTTTTTTTTCCGTTTTCCTTCATCGGGTTATCTCCGCAAAAACTGAGCCAACAGCAACAGGAACATTGTCAGTACGGCAATGCCGAAAGAAATAACGGCAGCGATCTGATGCCCCAGCATCAACCCTTCCTGTTCGCGTTTTTCCCTGTTACCGTCCAGAAATTCGATTTCTTCGGACAATTTGGCGTATTCTTTTTTAGCCTGCTCAAAATAACTCATATCCATCAGGCGTTCCTGTTTGTCGTCCAGAAACGTATAAATATCGGGCAAAGATCCTTTGCGGATAAACTTTGGCAGATTTTTTTCCAGCTGCTGACGTTTTTCCAAACTGTGATAACTGTTGATAATCGGTGACAGCAGCCCCCCGATCCAGCTGCAGAAAGCATACAGCTTTTCCGGTCCGAACGTCTGCTGCAAAGAAGCAAAAATATTCAACATTCCCTGAATTGAAACATTTTCCTTTGGCGAATTCAGCAAAGCAATCTGATCAGACAGTTTCATTCCAAACTTTACGGCAATAAAAGCTGCGATATGCCTGTCAATCGGTTCCGTTTTCGGGCCGGCTTTTTTAGCGACCTCTTCCAATGCAGGCATCAGATCTTTGATATCGTCCACATAATCTTTGATTACCAAAGGACTCTGGCAGGGCATTCCGTCGTTTAAATCATAGAGCAGCCGTTCTACCCCCATTCCCAGTTCGGGTTTTTGCAAAATAATCTGCATGCTTTTCACTTGCTGTTCGGCCACTCTGTCGCGATGAAATTCATGCCAGCTTTCCAAATACCCGGTGGCAACCAACCCGATTAAAACCTTAATCATTCTTTCGTCGGCCACATACGTCGCCATCATCTGTCCCAAAGCGTCCGGCATAAATGCACATTCACGCACCCGCAACGGCGCGGACGGATCCAGCAGCATACACGTTCTGGCGACAAAAAAATCGTCTTGTTTTTCTTTGGTTGAAAAACGCACCAAAGCCATATCGATTGATTTTTCAATCGCATTGGCCGTTTCCTTATCGTCAAACCCGCGGATCAGCCAAGTTTGCAGCTTTTCCGACCGAATTGCCTCTGCAGCCAGATCCCAGTTTTTGGAAAAAGCATACGCCAATGTCCGATAGGAAAAATATTCAACATTATTAAACAAAAACGGCCGCTGAGACGCCTTTATCGCTTTAGCCTGTACCGGCGTCAACCGCCGCCCGTCGGCCCACAACTGCGTGGAAGAAATATCCCAGCGCTGTGAAACATTGTCGGCCAACAACCCGCGCAGCAATTCAATCAATCCTAAAGACACCCGTTCTTCGCCGATCAGCGTCGCATACGACCCTTTGTAAATTTTCAATTCCAGCAATTCATCGGCAGACAAACTTTCAACCGGATTATATCCCAGCCCCAGACAAATCAACGCTGCGCCGAAAGCGTACAGATCGTCCGACGTCGTTCCGTCCCCCCGTCCGGCGGGGGAACACATGGAAGATTCAATCGTTTCAAATGTCGGCGGCTGGTCAAACCCCGGCGGCGAAGAAATGCAATCCCCCCAGACAACCTTTGTTTTTTCCGCGTCCAGATAAAATAAATTGTCCGGCCTGATTTCCCTGTGCGTCAACCCGCGCAAAGACAAATTATTAATCCCCATCAGCAGCGGCCGGATCCAGCGTGAAATTTTTTCCGCTTCTTCTTCGGGCAGAATTTTGTCATATGTTTTTGAATGAACGACGCGCCCGCCCAAAGGCATTTCATACAACAAAATCATCGTTTTGCGCCCGATCGGCTGCCACGGAGCCACCCCGGCGTCCACCAAAGGCAGTACACCTTCCATTTTCAATCCGGTTCTTGCCTTGATATGATCTTTTCTGACGGGTAATTCGGGTTTGCAGACCAAAGCGAAAATTTTATGATCCGGGGAAGAGATTTCTTCCGCCTGATACGCTTTGGCATTTGGCATATCCATTAAAGGCAAAGGCAGATCAGGGTATACCCTGAATTTACCTTTGACAACCGTGAACGCCCCTTTGCGCGACAAATAAGACCCAAACGGCGCACCTGACTGAACCTGCGTTTTTATTGTATTCTTTTCGGTCATCATTTCCTTCTGGCCATAAAAAAACAAAGGGGAAAAGCATTCTGCTTATCCCCCTATTTTACATGATTTGCATCAAATAAAAAGTTTTTTATTATTTTTCATACGGATCATAACGAACAATCGTGTCTTCGCGTTCCGGACTGGTTGAAATCATGCCGATTTTCACACCCAGCAGTTCTTCCAGTCTGGCAATATATTTTTTCGCGTTTTCCGGCAGTTTATCGTATTCCCGCACGCCGTAAGTCGACGATTTCCACCCCGGCAGCGTTTCATAAACCGGTTTTACGCCTGCCTGCGCGTTCATCTGCATCGGGTAATAATCCAGTTTCTGTCCGTTATATTCATATCCGACGCAGACTTTGATTTCATCAAACTGATCCAGAATATCCAACTTCATCACCGCCAGATTCTGCACGCCGTTGACAATAATCGCCTGACGCACCAACACTGCGTCAAACCAACCGCAGCGGCGCGGACGCCCGGTGACCGTCCCGAATTCGCGGCCGACTTCGCGGATACGATCGCCGTCTTCGTCGAACAATTCCGTCGGGAAAGGCCCTGATCCCACGCGCGTTGTATAAGCTTTGACAACACCGATCACTTTGTCGATATCTTTCATGCCGACGCCTGATCCGACAGCCGCCTGGCCAGCGATTGTATTTGAAGACGTCACAAACGGATACGTTCCGAAATCATTGTCCAGCATGGTTGCCTGCGCCCCTTCAAACAACAGGGTTTTACCGTTTTGAACCTGTTCGGACAAAACTTTCCATGCCGGCACGGCAAACGGCAAAATGAACCCGGCAATTTCATCAAGCTGACGCATCAAATCGGCTTTGTCGATTTCCGGTTGCCCCCAGCCTTTGCGTAAAGCATTATGAAACGACAGCAGCATATCCACTTTCTGCGGCAAAGTTTCCTTTTCGGCCAGGTCGCCGACGCGAATTGCACGGCGGGCAACTTTATCCTGATATGCCGGCCCGATCCCGCGCCCCGTCGTACCGATTTTTCCTTTTCCGGCAGCGGCTTCGCTCATCTGATCCAATTCGCGGTGCAGCGGCAGAATCAATGTCGCCTGATCCGAAATTTTTAAAATATCGGGCGTAACCGTTGTCCCCAAAGCGCTGACGCGGCCGATTTCGTCGCGCAACGCCCACGGATCAACAACAACGCCGTTGCCGACGACCGACATTTTTCCGCGGACAATGCCCGACGGCAACAAAGACAGCTTATAGGTCACCCCGTCAACCACCAACGTATGCCCGGCGTTGTTTCCGCCCTGGAAACGAACGACGACGTCGGCTTTTTCGCTCATCAGATCGACAATTTTTCCTTTGCCTTCATCGCCCCACTGAGCGCCGATGATTACGATATTGGTCATATTTTCTGCTCCTTAAAAAAATTAAGCTAAAGCGGCTGCACCCGGCCGCCCGTGTAAATACAGCTGCATTGCAGCCGCCGTGCCTCTTCGCGCCCGCCGGGCCTGACCCCGCAGACGGTAATATATCCTTTAGCGCGCAAATCCGCCGTTTTCGAAAAAGAAACGTCAACAGGAACATAAACGCGCGTCTTGGTTTCTTTCTTTTCCAAAACGGCCAAAATATCCGCCATAAACAACGTCACACCGGCCGCCGGTTCGGACAACGCGCCGTCAATGCCGGCGATATAACGTCCTCCGCGTCCCAGTTCATGCCCGCTTTGTTTGGAAAAAATTGAAAAACCGACGCCGCAGTGATATTCAAATCCGCGGTTTTCCAAAACATCGGCAGTCAAAGAGAGATTTTGTTTTTCTGTTTTCAGCAAAGCGGCCACTTCCGCCAGCCGGGCGCGTTCCGCCGCCGCTTCGTCAGGCAAAGGCAGAGGCCGCAGAATTTCCAGCACGCGGTCACAATCGCCGAAAGCCTGAAACAAAGAAACAAAGACAGACTTTGCGGCGCGCGCTTTGCCGTTCGTCGATTCCAAAACGGCCAAAGCAGCGGCGAAATCTTTTTGATTCAGACACGCCGACATTTTTTCCCGATCGTCTCTGTCAATGCCGTACGCCGCGCACAGCGCCGGAAACAAAGTCGGCAGATTTAAATCGAAGACGAACGACGGCACTCCCAGCTTTTCCAATGTTTCAGCCGCCAGCAGAATAATTTCGGCATCGGCTTTGGCGCAGTCGGCCCCGATCAGTTCCGCCCCGACCTGCAGGATCTGTCGCGCAGGATCCAGCTGAGTCGGAAACATACGCACGACATGACCCGCATAGGCCAGACGCAGCGGCCGGGGTTCGTTTTGCAGGCGCGTTGCCGCAATCCGGCTGATCTGCGGCGTCATATCGGCACGCAGTCCCATAATTTTGCCGGATACCGCGTCCGTTACACGGAACGTCTGCGTTGACAAGTCATTATATTTTTCGGACAGCAGGGTTTCTTCAAATTCCAAAAGCGGCGGCGCGACACGCTGGTAACCGCAGCTTTGGAAAACGCCCGTCGCTTTTTCGACAGCTTCGGCCTCGGCGTCGACAAAGGGAGGCAGAACGTCCGTCATTCCAACGGGCAACAGCCCGCAGCAGGCAGATTTTTTCATTTTAAAATCAGATCCGTCGGTTAAAACACACATTTTGTTTTACCTTGAATCCGTTTTAAAAGAAACAAAAAAAATTATCCTTTCTTTTTTGGCTTTCTTTTATAGCCGGATTCTTTCCAGTGAACGGAAGCGCGGTAAGCGTCTTCCAGCCGGCGGGCATAAGAATCCGTTTCGATATTCAGCAAAAAATCATAAATACCGTTAGCCACGTCTTCGACCATCATTTCGCGTTCATGATAAGAAACGCGGCAAGTCTGACACCAGATCATCTGATGCCCTTCGGCGTCCGTAATGAAGACGTCGGTATAATCGCCTGTTTTTGAAACAGGATTGTCACCGTTATGCAAAGGCAGTTTAAAATGTTCGTTTAAACATAAAAAAGCAAGGGCTTTGGCCATTTTCTTTGCAACAAGCCGTTCATTGACAGACATGCAATTCTCCTTAAGTCTTACCGTTTAATCCGATAACACTGTACTACAGAAACATCAAAAAACGATATTCCGACATTAGGCGAGTCTGTAATAACAGACTTCCTTTTAATTGCATTCAGCCTTTTGCGTTTTTACTCTTCGTGCAGTTTGGCACGGATTTCCTGCAGCGTAAAGCGCTGTTCTTTTAATTCTTTCAACCGCTTGATCCGCGGCAGAATTTCCGATGAATACAAAGTATAATCCGCCGACGTTTTTCCGGCCGTTTCCAGTAATCCCAGCCCCGTCCAGTAACGCAACGTCGAAACGCGTTCGCCCGTTTCTTTGGCCAGCTGGCCGATGCGCAGAAAATAAGGATCGCGATCTATTTCTTCGGACACGCGACGCTGAGAAGCCTGAATATATGTTTCCAGCGCTCTGTTGACCGCCCGGCTGATCAATTTGTCATATCCCGTCCGGTCATTTTTAAAAATCGCGCTTTCCAACGTATCCCAATATTCTTTTTTTTCGCGCCGAGAAAATAAAGCGGGCGGATAATTATGCCGCATTAAGATCAGATTCATTAAAAAACGCGCCGTACAGGCATTGCCCATTCCGAACGGCTGAATGGACATCAGCCGCAGATGCGCTTCGGCCGCCAGCGCCGCCGGGTGCAGCGTGCGCGCGGCGAACAGCCACATGCCGAAATCGTTCATCATGCGCTGAACACGGACGGAATCGGGCATTTCGTGCGTGCCGACGGGAAAGTTTCGTTTAAACCCGCGATACATGCCGCCGTTTTTATCGTCCAAATTGCGCACAACAACGCGGTGCATGTTTTTAACGTCGCTGTCGTCAATCTGGTGATTGACCTTCTGAGCCAATTCCGAAATCATGTCAAAAACTTTTGCGGCGTTCAAAGCCTGAATATGTTCGGTCAGCGAATGATTTTCAACGGTTTTGTCTTCATACAGAATACCGGCCGTCTCCTTGCGGGTCAGCGTTGATCCGTCGAAAAAACCGCCGACATAAGCGATTTCCAGTTCGACATTTTTTCTTAATTCTTCTCGGACTTCCTCCGGCAGAGCGGGCAGCTTGTCCAGTTCGCTTTTTTTAGCGCTCAGATTTTCATAAATCATACCCGTACTCCTTAAAATTCTTCATCATGGCGCAGATCCAGCGGGATAAAAGGCGTTTCCACGGCCCCCTGATACAACTGACGCGGACGGGCCAGACGGCGCGGCCCTTCATTGCCTTCGCGCCAGTGGGCAATCCAGCCCGGCACGCGCCCGATCGCGAACATGACCGTATACATATTCAGCGGAATCCGCAACGCGCGCAAAATCATGCCCGAATAAAAATCAACGTTCGGATACAGGTTGCGTTCCTTGAAATAATTATCGTTCAAAGCTGCTTCTTCCAGTTTCAGAGCCACTTCGATCAGCGGATCGTCCACCCGTTCGGTTTCCAGCAGGTCAAACACGGCTTTTTTCAAAATCTTTGCCCGCGGATCAAACGTTTTATACACTCTGTGCCCGAATCCCATCAAACGCACTTGTTTTTTCTTGACCCTTTTGATAAAGGAAGCGATATCTTCATCGCCTTTTGCCAGCCGAGAAAGCATTTCAAACACGGCGACATTCGCCCCGCCATGCAGCTTTCCCCACAAAGCGCAGATTCCCGACGCCACCGAAGAAAACAAATTCGTTTCCGCCGATCCGACAATCCGAACCGTTGACGTCGAACAGTTTTGTTCGTGATCCGCATGCAGCATTAAAAACAGATTCAGCGCTTTGACCGCTTCCGGCGTCGGCTGGTGCGGCCTGTGCGGAATGGAAAACATCATATGCAGAAAATTTTCACAGTAACTGCGCGCCGGATCGGGGTAAACAAAAGGCAGCCCCATGGCTTTGCGGTAAGAAAAAGCCGCGATCGTACGGACTTTGGAAATAATCGCCGCGACCGCGTTGCGCATGGCTTCTTCGTCCGTCGTATCCATAATTTCCGGCGAATAACAAATCAAAGAATTAACAACCGCCGACAAAATCGACATCGGCTGTCCGTTGGGCGGAAAAGCGTCAAAATGGTGCAGCAGCCCTTCATGCAGCAATTCATTGTTCGTCAGACGCGTACTGAAAGTTTTCATTTCCGCCATTGTCGGCAGACGCCCGTAAATCAGCAGCCAGGCCGTTTCGACAAACGTCATTTTTTCGGCGACCGTTTCGATCGGAATACCGCGGTAACGCAGGATCCCTTTTTCCCCGTTGACATATGTGATTTTACTGACGCAGGCCGCCGTATTGCCAAATCCCGGATCCAGCGTTGTCAAACCCGTCTTGGCCCGCAGTTCGGAAATATCTATGCACCCTTCCCCCGTCGTTGAATATAAAACGGGCAGTTCCAGTTCTTTCCCGTCGTATTCCAGCTTTACCGTTTTTGCCGTCATCTGATTTCCTTTAACGTTTGCCGCAATTCCAGCATCTGCGCCGCAGCTTCTTCTTTTAACCCCAAAAAGGTTAACAATTCTACCCTCACCGCTTTGACAAACGAAGCCGTGTCCACTCCCGTTTTTTGTTTTGATTTCAGTTTCGGCGCCAGATCCGGCGGAGCAATGCCTTTTTTCAAGACAGTAATGTATGCTTCATGCAGCGCCCGCGCATAAGAACGCAGCGGTTGGTTTTCCGGTTCATTCAAAGAAGCCTGAGAAAATCCGATTGCCAGCCCTTCAATGATCGGAATCGGATCATAGCGCAGAAAACCTTCTTTTTTGGACAATTCCATTAAATCGGGGGCCGTTCCCGCGCCGCCCATTTCCGGCCAGACGCGCCCGTCCGCCAACAAAATGACGGAATTGACCGAAGCAATGCTGGCGCCCAGATCCATCGCGTCCGACACAATATCGCCCCATAAATTGTCATAGGCATAGCATGTCCCGCCCGGCAAAGGCGCCGTAAACATCATTACTGCCGCCGCATCGGGCTTCATGATCAGGAAATCTTCCCCTTCGACTTTTTTTAATTTCAGCGCTTCGTTTCTGACAGCCTTGACCACGGGCGCGTCATATAAATCCGATTCGTCAAACGCAAAAACTACCCGGTTGTATTTTTTAACCGCCGCCTGACGAAAAACCTGCGCCACATAACGCGCCGCATCGGCATAGTCATAATGCATTTCTTCAAACATATCGCCGGCTTTGACGGGGATCCGGATTTCTTTTGTTCCGATATACAACCTGTATTCGCCGTCTTCTTTAACAACCTGATTCAATCCGCCGTATTCGCTTTTTCCCGCGGAAAAGCGGCAAACGGAAAACTCCCCGACGGGTTTTTTCACGCCGCAGGTGTAAACGGCGTTTAAGACGGCCGCGATTTTCGGACCGTAAGACGGATCCGGAACCAAAACCGTCGTATTCCGTTCAACGGGACGCGCCAGCAAACGGGCGAAAGCCGCGTCCACAATATCGCCCTGATTGCCTTCTAATCTTTGCAATCCGTGTTTTTCGCGCCGGTCGTTGTAAATTTTTTTCTTTTCGCCGTCCAGTTCGGGACGAACCGTATATTTCGACATAAAAACAATATCATCGTTTTTGTTAATCGCCCGATCGCATAACGCGATAACGTCCTCCCTGCGGGTAACCTTGGCATAAACGGCGGATCCGGCAGATAATTTTTCCGTTTCCCGCACCGTCTGGCGGTTGAAATCAACGCGGACGTCCGCGTCGTTTGCCAAATTAAAAAAGACGCCGTCCTTTTCACGCCCGCCGTCCAAAAACAAAACGTCGATTTTTCCGGCGCGGTCATAAACGGGCAAAGAAACTTCCAACAAATCGGGCAGTCCCGGATTTTCATAGCGTTCCAGATTACCTTTGACCAGCCAGTGACCGCGCATATACCCGTTCGGCGTACCTGTCACCAATTTGCTCAATTCTTCGGGCGCGCGCGCATCGTTTAACAGATCCAAAACCGCCTGCGTCTGTTCTTTTGTCGGAGTAACGCCCGG
Source organism: uncultured Rhodospirillaceae bacterium (assembly GCA_900550445.1). GTDB lineage: Bacteria > Pseudomonadota > Alphaproteobacteria > CAAGCB01 > CAG-977 > UBA11549. The sequence continues at coordinate 20,586 of URSF01000016.1, forward strand.
ACCTTTGACCAAAACGGCATTTTTGTCCCCGCCGGCCAGTTCTATCGTTTCGCGAATCACTTCGCCGTTTGTTTGAATCCGCCCTTTCAGACTCCAGTCATGTTCGCGCAGGCGCTTTTCCCCGATAAAATCCGCAAAAGGTTCAATCAGTTCTTTTTTCACAATTTCATACGCCGCGCCGGCCGCTTCTTCGGGCAGAGCAACGTCAATAAACGCTTTAACCATTTTTTACCGCCTTAAAATATTCTTCAACCGTCGGAAAACGCTTTAAAACCGCCGCGACGGCCTCCAACTGCGCCGAAACCAGATAAACGGAAGCCTCATCGCCCATGCGCGCTTTAAAGTTGCGCGTCGAAGTGGTTAAGACATTCTTTTTCCCTTTCACCCGTTCCTGATTACCCATGCACAGGGAACAGCCCGATATTTCAAGCCGCGCGCCCCTGTCCGCCAGCGCCTTTAAAACACCCGACGTTTCCAGATCATGCGCGATCATGCGGGTCGGCGCGGCGATCCACGTTTCAACGGCCAGCCGGTCAACGCCGCGCGTGATACGCTCAAAGGCTTCAAAATCCTTTTTGCCCGACATGCATGACCCGACAAAACAAAATTCCGCGGGTGTTCCGGCGATTTCAGACAAAGGCCGGACATTGTCCGGCGTATGCGGGCAGGCAATATACGGCTGTTTGATTTCGGCCAGATCGATTTCCAGAACATGCGCGTATTCCGTCCCTTTGTCCGCCTTAAACACCTGCGGGTTTTCAAGGTAGTCCAGCAGCGCTTTGCGTCTGTTTTCCAAAACGCCGCCCTGATCGTATCCGCCGGCAATCATTTGTTCAATAACGGGCAGAGAATGCGCGCGCACATACGCCGCGACCGTTTCCGCCGGTTGTTCAAAATAAGCCGCCGCCGCGGAACGTTCCGCCGAAGCATTCGTCATTTTAAACACGTCGATCATATCAAACGGCCGGCCGAAGCGCCTGAATTCGATAATCGTTCCTTCAAAGATGTTTTTGCCGAACACTTTCTGCGCTTTATACGGTATGTAGTTGACCAGATCGCGCACGGTAACGCCTTCGTTAAATTCTCCGTTCAGGCAAACCAGAACGCTGTCCGGGACGGTTATTTCCGTTACCCCCGTCGCCGCGGCTTCGGCAATGCCGCCGGATCCCAGCGGAAAGCTTAACGCCGTCGGCGTGCGCGTATGCGAATCTCCGCCGACGACAATGCTGTTCGGCACGACCAGCTCGTTTAACCAGGAATGAATAATGCCGTCGCCCATATTTAACGCGACGCCGCCGATTTCTTTGACGAAATCCGTTAACTTTTTATTCGCCGCCACAACGGCAGGCGTGCGGAACCCCAAAGCGGCATTATGACATTGCGACTGTAAAAACAAAGGCACGGCCAGTTTCATCGCGGCCAAAGTCCCCTGCAGTTCCTGAACGGTCATGCCGCCTGTCGTATCCTGTGAAGCAACCGTGCCGACTTTGGCATATACGGTCTGCCCCGGCCTGACGCTTTTTAAGCCGGCGGCTTTGGCAATGATTTTCTGCGCCGCCGTCATCGGCCGAGCCGTCAGATCCGGCTGTTCCGCCGCATACGGCAGTTTGAAGCTTTTTCCCAGAATTTCAGACGCGGCCGCCGTTAAAATTTTCCCCATGCGGAACATCGCCGCCCCGCCCGCGCGCAGATAATCCAGTTCGCTTTGATCCAGCGGTTTGAACGAAGCGATTTCCGCCCCCGTTTCGGACAAGATTTTCCCCGCCCGCCAAACAACGCGGACTTTATCCCCCGTATGCAACAAATCCGTATCCGTGCGCACAATTACGGATCCCATATCCTGCGCCGTCTTGGCAAAAATCGGCCCCAAAACGCGCCCGGCAAAAATCACGGCGCGTGTTTTTCTGTCCGGTTGGAACCGCGTATCCTCATTTTCAATGCCGATATTCCATTCAACGTTATTCATGCCTGACTTGCGCGAAGAACTTGTCCCGATCTTATCGGCCGCCAAAGCAACGGGAATACCCGGATTCGCCGCTTTCAAAGCGTCCAGAGCCGCCAACAAAGGCGCGTTCATAAAATAATGCCGGCCGTGAAAAGGAATATCCGTGCGCGTATGGCCGCCTTTGGAATGGGACAGAAAATCAGTCGAGGCTTCAATATCATCGGGGATTTTAAAAACGACCAGCCGCATTTCGTCTTCCAACGGTTTGCGCCGCGTAAACCAATCTGCGCGCGCCCAGGATTCCAACAACGCCTGCGCGTATTTATTGCCGGATTCATACAAAGCGGCAACGTCATTCACGGCCTGATGGATCAAAACCAGTTCGGACAATGCGCCGACGGCTTCGGGAGCCATGTTATCGTTTTTCAACAAAGAAATCAAAACGGGAACATTATGCCCGCCGCGCATATATCCCAGCTGAACGACCGCCTGTTTCGCCGTCAGCCCCGGCACAATCGTTTTTCCCGAAGCGACACTGCCCAGAAAAGCGGCTTTAACGGCCGCCGCTTCCCCCGTTCCCGACGGCACGCGGTTTAACAGCAGATCCAGCATTTCTTCCGGGCGGTCTTTTTTTTCCAAAAGAGCGATACAGGCTTTCACCTGTTCCGCGTTTAAAGGCAAAGGCGGCAGACCGTCCTGTTTTCTGGACAACGTGCCGTCTTCGGGGTGTTTCGGGTCAAACGGACGCGGCGCATCGTACGCCGCGAAATAATCTTGTAAAATTTCTTCGGCAGTCATATCTGTCCTTCTTTTTTTCAGGGAACAATCAATCCGTACAATCCCGGATCGGGCATTTTTATCAGCTTTAATCCGTTTTCGTCCTTGACAAAAGTCAGCGTCGTTTCGCCGCTTTGGTTATCAACCCCATAACGCGGCGATTTGGCGGAACGGAAATAATAAACCGACGCCCGGTAAACGCCTGTCTGCGGATCAATCAAAGTCTGAAAAACAGACGTTCTGTAATCCACATCGGAAAATCCGGCGAAATCATTTTCGACGGCAATTTGCAGCAAATCCCGTTTTCCGTCATATTCCGGACTGACAAAGTGCATGAATTGTTCAATGTTTTTATCTTTATAGGCCTGATTCATCTGATTCAGCGTCCGGCTGACTTCGGCGGACGGATCGACGATAGCGCACCCGGCCAGCAGAATAAAAAACAAAAAAACAATTTTTTTCATGCGCTTTCCTTCAGACTGCCGGGAAATTTATTGAGCAACCGGCGTTTTTTGCGCGGCGGCGAAATCATGCAGAGCAACAAAGACCGTGCGTGTAAAAACAGCATGCTTTTTGTTGATTTCCGCCTGTTTTGATTTCGGATACGTATAACGGATACGCACATACGTCATCAGGTCTTTATTGGTCCCCAGAACCAGCAGAGATTTTTTGGCTTCGTCGCGCTGATTAAACTGGACGTCGGCTTCCAGCACCTGATAATTAACGCCGCGCCAGCGGAAAGTCCGCGGTTTTTTCGTTCCGGTTTTCACATTGGAATACAGCCCCGAATCCTGCATGGCCTGAATTTCCTGCAGATGCTTGTCCATCAAAGCTTCCATATTCTGATCGATTTCATCGGGAACGCCGAAATTCTGATTGTTATAAACAAAAACGGTCGCGACAATATCGTCCGCCGTATAAGCGCGGGTAAATCCGGCGCCGCGCTGATTTTGTTCCCGGTCGGCCACCGGTTCGACGGATTTCAGGCCGGCAATTTCGTCAGGCAGGGATTCCGTAACGTTTTTTTGCATTTCGACAACCTGCGCCTGAACTCTGTCCGTCAGGGACAGCTTTACGTCCGCCTGTTTTTCCTTGCCGGAAGTTGCCGCGCAGGAGGCCAGCAGAAGTGTTAAAGAAAAAATTTTAAAAGCCGTATTCATCAGATATCCTCAATTATTTGCAGCCCGCAGGTATTCTACCAAAACAGGCGGAAAAATCAAAACGCTTATTTCACCTTTTCGCTTTTGCGCGCGCGACGGTGAAAACAGGCAGCTCCGCCGGGCCGTATGTTCCGAAAAACGATCTAGGAACAAAAATACTCTGACCGACCCGCCCGGGTGAAAGAGCGGATACCTCTTTTTTTGAAAAACCGTCAATGACTTTGGACACAACCGCGTCAACGGGGGAAAATGACGACGGCGGCAAAAACGACAACGTATCGCCCTGTTCGATTTTTTGATAAATAATGACTTCCGCCCCTTCGTCGGTCCATTGCGCGATCACGCCGGCATTGCGCCAATCGCTCAGACTCTGCACCGTTTCATAATTTTGCGCCGAACCGTCCGGCACGCCGTCGAAAAATCCCGTCGTATAGCCGCGGTTCTGCAATGTGTCCAGTTCGGCCTGATACGGCTCGAACCGCCATTTTCCGGGATTGTCAAACCAATCGTCAATCGCCTTGCGGTAAGCTCTGGCCGTCTGCGCGACATAATACGGCGTTTTGTTGCGCCCCTCGATTTTCAGCAAATCAATACCGGCGTTTAAAATTAAATCCAGCTTCGGCATCAGGCATAAGTCTTTGGAATTCATGATATAAGTGCCGCGATTGTCTTCTTCGACCGGCAGAAACTCGCCGGGGCGCTGTTCTTCTTCCAGATACAGTTTATATTTCCAGCGACAGGCATGCGCGCATTTGCCGCGGTTGGCGCTGCGCCCCGTCATAAACGCGGATAAAAGGCAGCGTCCGGAATAGCTCATGCACATCGCGCCGTGAACAAACATCTCAATTTTCATATCGGGCGCCTGCCGTTTGATTTCGCGGATTTCGTCAAAAGACGTTTCGCGCGACAAAACGCAGACCTTTGCCCCCAGCGACTGCCAGAATTTAACGGTCAACGCCGAACCGACGTTTGCCTGCGTCGATACGTGCAAAGGCGTCTGCGGCGCGTGTTCTTTCATAAACATAAACACGCCCGGATCCGACACGATCAGCCCGTCGGGGCGCAGCCGATTAACCGTATCGGCAAAGCCGGCCAGTTTGTCAACGTCTTCATTTTTGGAAAACAGGTTCAGCGTCAGGTAGATTTTCTTATTTTTTTCATGCGCCTGACGGATTGCCTGTTCCACCGTATCGACCGTAAATCCCTGATTGGCGCGCAAAGACAACGACGGCAGGCCTGCGTAAACGGCGTCCGCCCCGTACAGAAACGCCGTTTGCAGCGCTTCCGGCGATCCGGCGGGCAAAAGCAGTTCGGGTTTTTTCATTTCATCGCCCTTTCATCGGACTGTCAAACGGCGTTCGGAAAGCAAAATCTTTTCGCCGTTTTTTAAAGTAATTTCCGCCCGTACTGTATGACTTCCCTTTTCCGGGCGCCAGAAAAAAGTATCGTTTTGTAACGACGCCGACGGATTTTCATCAACGAACCAGACAATGCGCGCGCCTTCGGGCAAAAAGGAAACGGAAAACGGATACTGCTGATATTGTTCCGGCACGCGCGGATCGACGGCCAGCATAACGCCGTCGGCCGGCGATAAAATAACGGGCGCTTCCGGTTCAAAAAACGATGTTTCAACGACATCGGGATCAAAGTATTCCGTTTTTTCTCCGATTGTTTTCTTTTCCAGCCGCGCCGACAGATAAAGCGGCCCGGAATTTTTAATTTTGTTTAATTCCGTAAAAACCGAACGCAGCAGTAAAGCGGGCCCGGACGCGCCGGTGACGTCCAGCATCGGTTCGTATGTCAGGTTGCCCAGCCAGACGCCGGCGACGAAATCGGCGTTGTATCCCATCGCCCAGGCGTCCCGGTAATCTGTCGACGTCCCCGTTTTTACAGCCGTCTGCACCGGAAAATTCAAAATGCTGTCCGCGCCGAATTCCAGCTGACGTGCCAAAGGATCCGACAGAATATTGCCGATCAGCGTTGCCGCCGTTTCGGGCAACACGCGTTTTTCCGTTTCACATTCCTGCCCTTTAAAAGCGCGCAGAGGCTTTAAAATACCGCCGTTGGCCAGCATCAGATAAGCGCGGGACAATTCCGGCAGAGTCACTTCCGCATTTCCCAGCGCCAATCCTTCGCGATAAAAATCGGCGTTTTTTTCAAAATGAGAAAATCCGATCTGCCGCAAAAAATCGAAATAAGTTTTAATTCCGACGAACTCGATCGTTTTCAAAGCCGGAATATTCAGCGAATTGCCCAAAGCCTGACGCAAAGTCACATCGCCGTAATAAGTACGGCTGTAATTTTTAAAATGATGCACGCCCGAACCGACCGCGCGGGAAAACGGCGCGTCTTTGATTTCAGTCGCGGCCGTCATGCCCTTTGTCAACGCCAGAGCATACAGCAGCGGCTTTTGCGCGGAAGCCGGCTGACGCGGCGCCAAAACCGCGTTCACGGCCGCCGTATCCTTGTCAGAACTTTCCACAACCCAGGTCAAAATATTGCCCGTCGCGCGCTCGATTACCAAAACAGCGGCGTTCGATACATGGCGGTACCGCAAGTCCTTTAAACGCCGACGGGTTAAAGCAGCGACTTTCTTTTGCAAAAAAGCGTCCAGAGTCGTTTCGACCGCCCGTCCCGCAGGCAGATCAAGCGAACGGACATATTCCAGAAAATGCGGTGCGTTCACGCTTAACTGCGGCGAAGACAGACTGATTTTTTCATCTAAAGCCGCCTGCAGCTCTGCTTTGGAAATAATCCCCTGTCGTTCAAAAATCCGCAGCTGCCGGTCAATCAATCCGTTGATTTTATCCGGACCGGCGTACAGGTCAAAAGAGCTCGGCGCACGCACCAAAACAACCAAAGCCGCCGTTTCGCGCACGCTTAAACGATCGGGAGTCTTTGAAAAATAAAACAAAGCCGCCTGCTTTACTCCGCGGCGATTGGAGGCATACGGCACCTGATTTAAATAAAATTCCAGAATGTCGTTTTTTGAAAACCGACGTTCCAGACGAACAGCGTCAATTCCTTCGATAATTTTTGAAAAAACCGTGCGCGGCCGGGGAATGATCATACGGACGACTTGTTCGCTTAAAGAACTGGCGCCGCGAACAATTTTTCCCGCTTTTATATTTTGAAACAACGCCGCCGCTCTGGCCGTCCAGTCAACGCCGGCATGGAAATAAAAATTTCTGTCTTCGGCGGCAATAAACATCTTGACCAGCAAAGGCGGCATATCGTACAGCCGCAACGTATCATGCACGTTCCAATAATTCAGATACGACGTATTTAACGGAATACCGGAACGATCCAGAAACTGGATTTTGTCCGCCCGTGCGGTCAGCCGGTCAAACGATTCGGGCAATTCGCCGGCAAAAGCAAAAACGACGGCGACGGCGGCAAGCATAACGCCGGCCGCCGCCAACACGATTTTTTTCAGATTACGGCGCAACTTTGACCACATTCGCCGCCGTCAATCCGAATACGTCCGGCGTATACATCGCTTCGGCTTTTGCGGGAAAAGCGGCAAACACACCGTCGGCGACAACTTGCGCCGCATAAGAAATCCGATGCGTTCCCGCCGGCAGATATTCCGCATAGAAACCGACAAAAGCATGGCCAGTATCCTTGAACCCGAAAGCACCGTCCGACGAAACTTCGCCCAAATCCGCCGCCGACGCCGTCGCCAGAAGAGAATTGACCGGTTCAAAAGCCCCCGCCACCGGATCACGCAGCGCGACAAAGTACTGCGCGACAGGATTAATGACCGTCAATTCGACTTTCACCAGTTCACCGCGTTTTAAAACGACAGAGGCGTCAACGGGAACGAAAACGTCGCCGCGCCGAACAAAGAATCGGCGTTCGACGGCCAATCCGGCATTGACGGACTGCGCGACGTCCGACGGATAAGACAAGGCCGCCGAATAATAATACCGTCCCTGCCCCGACGCTTTAAAATCAACCGCGGTTTTCCGCCCGGCCTGATCTTCGCCCAGCCGAACCGCCGCCGCTGCGGCAGGATCTGATTTTTCCGTAAACGACGCGGACAAAATTTCCTTTTGTTCAAACATCGCGCGGATATTCAGATCGACCGGATCCGACTGCATGCCGGCGTACGTTTGCAGTCCCATCATGCAAAAAGCATTGGCCTGCGTATTTACCCAGGTACCGTCCCCGCGGCGCAACGTATACGCTCCGCGCATTAACGCTTCGGCTTTGTCCGGATCGGTTTCGGACACGGCCGCCAGCGCCATGCACGTCGTTTTGGCAGGCGAAGACAGCAGATCATAATTTTCGTTTCCGGTATCTTTAAAAATCAGACTGCCGGACGTTTGATAAGAATCGTTCATCAAATCGTTGAAAACAACCTGATGATCCGGAACCAGCCGTAAATACAAAGCTTTATCAAACGCGCTCATCAACGGAACAAAACGATCGAATACGGCGATATCGGCATCGCTGATCAATCCTTTTTGTTTCAGAAAAGCCGCAGACAGCAGACGTGTCGTCAACAATGCTGCGGGCTCCGTTTCCTGATCCGTACGCTTAAACAACCCCAGCAGATAATCTGCCAGCTTTTCCTGTGTCTGACGCGGAATTTCATAGCCGGCCCGTTCCAGATAATCAAAAACGTAGGCCGTATAAGCGGACAAATACGGGCTGACAAATCTGTTTTCAGCAACAAAGTAAGCCATTCCTCCGTTCTGCGCCTGATAGGACGGCGCCTGCTTTAATGTCAGGCGGACGAAATCGGCGGCGTCGGGCCACAGATCGTCCGGCCAGACCGCCTTTTTTTCCGCCGCATAAACGGCAGCCGCAACGGCCCGGCTGATTTTTTGTTCCCAGCACGGGTGCGGATAATCGCGCATGGCTTCCACCGCCAGTTTTAATCCGGTCAGGAAACCGGGAGCGGCGGAAACCGACAGACTGCCGCCGTAAGCTTTTACGCCCGCCGGTATATCCAAAGGAAGGGAAACGTTCGTCCCCGCGGCGCTGCCGTATAAAGCCGCCGTTTCAAACGTCGTTAAATTCAAAACGGACAGAGTTTGTTTCAATCCGTCCCGATTTGTCCCGTCATCGGCCGTAAACGTCAAAACGATCTCACCGGCCGGATCCGACGGATTTAACCGCGCTTTTACATCGTCAAAAAACACGCTTTGCCGTTCAAAGGGTTTTAAAACAATCTGTTTTTTCGCCGACACCGCTTTATCCAGCGCGCCGGAAGCCTTAAGCGATACCGAAACGGCCGCCTGCCGCGCCGTCCTGTTCAGAACGGACGCACCGGGGGAAAACGTATCGCCGGTGCGCAGCTGATTAGGCAGCAGCGCCCGAATTTCCAGCGGCTGGGTTACATTGACGCGCGCCTGTCCCATACCCGCAAATTCTTCGGGCGTCACGGCCAGAACAATAATCCGCCACCCGGTCAGATTGTCTGGCAGTTTCATGTCAAACGTTGCGCGGCCGTTTTTATCCAGCAGCAGTGACGGGTTGAAATAAGCGACAAACTTAAATACGTCGCGCATCGCGAAATCCGATCCGCCGTCACCGCCCTGATTGGCGCCTTTCTTTTCGATTTTCTGGCGTCCGATCAGCTGTTCGACCAGACTGTACGTGCGCACGTCCAGATCTCCCAGCCGGTTTAATCCCAGATACGGATCAAAGCTTTCGGCTCCTTTGGGCAGCAAAGACAAAACGGCTTCGTCCACAACGATCACCGCAGCTTCAACCGGCTGTTTTTCCTTTCCGGGCAACGCGGCCGAAATCTGCGCGGTCATCGTTTGACCGGGCCGGTAATCCTGCTTTTGCGGCGTAACTTTAACCTCGATCTGACGCGATTCGTCCAAAACGGGAATTTTCACATATCCCGTCCACTGCGCCGGTTTGCCCAAATCGACTTCGCCGTCGACCGGTTTGTCCACGCGCGGCGAAAAAGCCGCAACGGAAACATATATGCCGGGGAAGAAATCGTCTTCGACTGGAATTTCGATCTTTTCAACCGACTGATCAAACGGCTGCACAAAAGAATCCAAAACGCCGTAACGTTCAACCGTTACCAGCGCCAAAGCGCCGGGGACGGGATTTTCAACCGTTAAAACTATTTTATCGCCGATTTTATAGTTTTTCTTATCGGGAACGATTTTCAAACGGTTTTCCGCCGACGCCCAGGGCACATAATCCGACCCGTCGACATAAAAACTTAACCGCGACGTATGCCCGTTAATCGACGCAACGGCCTTATACATACCGCTTTGAGCCGGCGTAAAAGTACATTTCTGCGGTTTTGTCGCGCTCATTCCCATACATTCGCCGGCTTTTTCTTCCTGCGATACATACTTCATCAGATAAGCGTTTCCGGCCGATTTTTCACGCACCAGTTTGTTCGCCGTCCTGAAAAACGTGATTCTGACCGGAACGCCGGCGACCAGATTTTGCTTCGTATCGGCGACAACGTATTCGATGCCGGCCGGTTTTCCCGCAACGGCGGCCTCCGCACCGCGGCGCAGGCCGACCAGACGATCGGTTGAAAAATAATCGGCCGAAGCAAACGAGGAAACCGTGCGCCCCGAATCATCAAACACTTTTGTTTCAAATCTGATTTTTCCGTACGGCTTGGCTGATTTCGGCAAAACGAACGTTTTTTGCAAAATCCCTTTTTCATCGGCCAGACCGTCCTGATCAAACAGTGTTTCGGGCGCGTAATCCTTATCCGTTAAATCCGCGCTGAAACCAAATGCGTCCCCATCCGTTTTCAGCGTAAACGGCGCAAAGGACAAAACGGCGCTCTGACGCATTTTAGCGCCGGCATACGCTCCGCCGGAAAACAGAGAAGCCCGCGAATTCATCTGAACCTTTCCGCCGGCCTTGAAAACGCCGCCGTTGACTTCCGTCGAAGACTTAAACGCCGAAGCGGAAAAATCAGATACCAGAAAACGCATCGGATATAAACTGGCGTCTTTATGTTTCAGCGTCACGTCATACCACCCGGAAACAGCTTGCGGCGGCAAAGTAAAGCTGCCGTTTAAAGCGCCGAACGGCGACAAAGACAATCCTTTTTGTTCAAACACCGTCTGCCCCATGGAATCGGCGATAATCAGCTCATAACCTTTCTTCGGAGCTTTTTCCAACATTTTGTCACCGGATTTGCGGACATAGATTTTAAAATCGACCGTATCCCCCGGACGGTAAATTCCCTGCGGCGTAAAACCGAACGCGCGCAGATACAAATACGGCGCGGGGAAATAAACGCTGGAAATATCCCAGTCGCTTAACGCGCCGGCAGACAGGGAAAACGAGCCGTTTAAAGGCAGAACGGCGGTTTCTTTGCCTTTGGATACCTGAACGAACAAAGAATCCTTGTTGACGTCCCACTGGTTTAAATACGCCGCTTTCGGATCCAGCTTTTGATATCCGGGCAGATCGGCGCGGCCTGTTTTATCCGTTTCCTCGTCGGCCAGAACGTTCTTTTTCCGCGGAACGGCCAAAGGTCCCGCGTACAGTTCGACTTCCGCCCCCGAAACGGGTTTGCCCGTTTTAAAATCGACGACCCAGACCAAAGAAGAATCCCAGCCGATTTTGGCAACGACCTGCCACGGCGAAACCGAAGCCGTAAAGAAATAGCGCCCTTCCAGCGCAGGAACGGTTTTAAAGTGTCCCGCGACAAAACCGGATCTGCCGTCCAGCATCGCGCGCACGCCGTAATCAAAAGGATACGATACGTTTCTGATCGACGGCAAAACCTCTGCGATATTGTGAACGCCCGATATTTCTTCACGGGCGGTAAAACCTGAAAAATCAACCTCGGCCTTATTTAAGTTCGTCGCATACCCGACAGCGTGCGTTTCTTCGCCGCTTTCCAAAACGACGGAAGAATACGGCAGCTTTAATTCCGCCCGGCGGTCACCTGTTTTAAAAAAGAACGTTTCCGGTTTTTCAATTTTCGCACCCCAGACGTCCGTCAGCGAATCCGATATGTTCAGCGTATACGTTTCCCCTGCTTTGGGGGCGGATACGGAAATGACATTCGACACCGCGGCCCGTTCGTTGACGGAAACGGCCGGCCGCCCTTTTACGAAATCGGAAACGTTTTCCAACACCGTTTTATCGGACAAAACAATATTAACGGGAAAATCAAACTGACATTCCGGAATGTTCAGGCGCGTTTCTTCGGCGCCGTATGACTTCATGGAAAAATCTTTGTCATAGCACTGCAACGATTCGGCCTGAAAAACGGGCAGCGTTTTTCCTTTGCCGGCGATACCTTCTTTTTCAGATTTCAAATCTCCGCCGTTCAGCGCTTTAAATCCCGATTCGTAAACCAGTTCATAAGGCTGTCCGACGCCTAAATCTTTAACGGGAAAAACCAGATACTTTGCCTGACAGTCCGTTTCCCAATCCTGACATTCGACCGAAGCGACGTCAGCCTTGATTTTCTTTGAACCGACTTTGAAAAACATATTGGAACGAACGGATTTCATCTGCGTATCCGTATCGAAAACCACGCGCCACCGGGGACGTTCGGGCGTGATAAAATCCATAAACCGGGTACGGGAAACATTGATTTCGGGACGCACCGTTTCCAAAACAAACGACTGTCCTTTTTCCATTTCTTCCCCGGATAAAGCCCGAAATTCCGGTTTTACCCTGACTTTATACAATTCCGCGGCGGCCAAGCGGTCTTTTTCCCCCAGAATACAGGCCAAAGACGTCTGATTCAGCCAGCGCCAGCGGCAGTTCAGCCGCGGCTTTATTTCAATCGGGACCTGATCCGCGTCGCGTTCCATTTCTCCCAAAGCGACAACGGGACGGTTAAATTCAAAAACGATTTTATCCGCCTGTCTGATCCCTTTTCCTTCAGGAACCATTCTTTGGACAAACAAAGAAGAATCGCCGGCGACGGCGGTTTGGAAAGAAAAACAAATCAAAAATAAAAAAAATAAAATTTTTTTTGACATACAAAGGCTCCCCGTGTTCTGATCGCTGCCGAAACAGCATATTAACCGAAATTAACCGAAATGACCAGACTGAAACCCGGATCTACCCGCCTGATTAAGTATATCATCATTCTAATATCAGGCTTTTATGCCGCCGTTATTTCAAACGGATATCAGGCGGTCGTTGACGGAGATACGATTAAAATCGGGCGGCAGACGGTGCGAATGGACGGCATGGACGCTCCGGAACTGGAGCAAAATTGCCTTTGCAAAGGCCAGACGGTTAAATGCGGCATACAGGCCAAAAAAGCACTGCACCGCTTTATCGGATCGAATACCGTTTTATGCGAAACAAACGGGCGCGATTTTTACGGGCGCCTGATCGGGGAATGTTTCATTCAGGTTAACGGCCGGAAAGTCAGCTTAAACGAAATGATGATTCAAAACGGGCTGGCCATGGCAAAATACACCGACCAGTTTTTAATTCAGGAATCCGAAGCCATCAGGAACCGGCGCGGTTTTTGGGCCTGCGAAGGTTTTGAAGATCCCCTGTCTTTCAGAAAAACGGATTAACGAAACGTCAAACGGAACGTTCGACAACACTTTGAATCCGTCCCGTCCGGTTAAAAACGGAATCGGAGTTCCGGGCGGAAAAAACATAACTGCCGAAAACGATGACGACCGCAGTCATCAACATCAGACGCAGCCCCGATTCCCGCGATGAAATCAGCAGCGCGCCCGTCATGACCATAACGGCCGCTTCCGCCGTGGAAACGGAAAAACCGTCCAGATGACTGGCGGCGATAAACAGCAGAAAGGAACAGACCAGCACAAACATCGGAAAAGCGATATCCTGCCAGATATCCTGCGGCGTTCTGTCCGGCGAAGCGGAACGGCAGCACAAAGCGGCCAGTACAAACCCGGTATAGACCGCCCGGGACGACAAAGCAAAAGCCAGCGATCCCCCAGCCGCTGCCGCCGTTAAAACGACAAAGGCAAAAGAAATTTTGTTATTAAAACTTTTTTGACGTTCAAAAGCCGCGCAGACACATACCGTATTCAAAATCAAAACGGCAAACAGCTGCGCCGGCAGCATCTGGCAAGGCTGAAAAGACAAAATGAACGACGCGGCAAAAACCACCGCCGCCGCCGGCTGGACTTTCAGAACGGCTTCAAAAACGGTTTTGCGAATTTTTGAAAAACAGGCGCAGACCGCCGCGCCGGCCAGTCCGGCCGCCAAAATCGCAAAGGCCGGCCATTGCTGTTTTTCAAAAAAACAAGCCGTAAACGAACCGCTTAATCCGAAGGGAATAAAGATTAAAAGAAATGTTTGAATTTTTTGCTTTATCATTATTATTTCTTTCATAAAAAACCGAAAACGAAAATAATTTTAACGTCCTTTTATTTTTTTTGTCTTAAAAACTGATAAAAAACAACAGGACGCTGATAATGCCTTTTTCTTTTCCCTATCCGACGGTCTGCGACACCGGCGGATATAACGAATTAATCGATTCCGACGGCGAAATCCGCCAGCATTGGCGCGTTTTTTTCCAAACGGCCTGTCAAAACGGAGAAAACAAATTCCCGGCCTATGCGGAACAAACCGCCAGACTGATGAGCGCCGACGTGCCGGCCGGCGGTCTGGGACGGCCGGCACGGCACGGCGTCATTCCTTTTATTTTGTCCGGCGAGGATTTTAAAATCATATCGGCCGGCCTGATCCAGCGCGCGGAACTGTTCAACAGGATTCTTTGCGACCTTTACGGCGAACAGGAACTGATCGCCCGCGGTATAATTCCGCCGCAAATCGTTTTTTCCAATCCCGCTTATCTGCCCGCTTTGAAAAATATCCGGCCGGCCGGCGGCGTTTTTTTACAGGAATACGCCGTTGATCTGGAACGTGCCCCCGACGGACGGTTTTGGGTTGTCGCCGATAAAACGCAAACGCCGGAAGGCGTCGGCCTGGCCATTAAAAACCGTCTGGTGTTATCGCGCGTCATGCCCGATATTTACGCGACGGCCGCCCCCGCGCGTATTTTCGATTTTTTTGAAGCCATGCGACGGCATTTATTCGCCTGCGCGCCGACGCGGGACAAAACAAAAATTCCTTTGATCGTTCTTTTAAGCGGCGCAATTAAAAAAAAGCTGTCTTTTGAAGAAGCCTTCTTTGCCCGCAGTTTGGGCGTCAGCGCCGTCGACCCGGCGGATCTGACCGTCCGCGGCGACCGCGTGTACCTGAAAAATATCGACGGATTAAAGCCCGTAGACGTTATCCTGCGCCGGATTGACGATTTACTGTGCGATCCTTTGGAATTAAACGGCGCTTCTTTGTCCGGCGTTGCCGGCCTGACGCAGGTCGTACGCAAAGGAAACGTCGCCCTGATCAATCCTCTGGGCACGGGATTGGCGGAAATACCGGCGTTAAGAGCTTTCATTCACGGAATTAACCGTCATTTCAACGATCACGATCTGCTGTTGCCCAGCGTCGCCGCGTGGTGGTGCGGACAGGAAAAAGAAAAACAATACGTTTTGGATCATCTGTCCGAATTAAAAATATACGACATAACCGGCCGGAAAGTTCACCCGTCAAAACAGGAGATTGAAAGCAACCCGGAAAACTTTGTCGCGCAAGAAACAATCAACGCATCGCTGACGCCCGTCTTGCAAAACGGCGGACTGGCGCCGGCGCGCACGCGGCTGCGTTTTCATCTGATTTATGACAACGGGTCATACCGGATTTTAAACGGCGGACTGGCTTTTACGCAAACGGACAAGCCCAGTCTGCGCGACATCTGGGTTGAAACGACAGGCGGCCGGAAAAAAGACAATATTGCCGAACGGATCAAAACGGCGTTGGAAACCAAGCCGGTACGCACGACATTTGAATTAACATCACGGATCGCGGACAACATGTTTTGGCTGGGACGGAATCTGGAACGCAGCGAACAGCTTGCCCGGCTGCTGCGCGTTGCAGTAGAGCGCGCGACAGAAGGTCCCGAAATCCCCGAACCCAACGACGTCGCGACATTAATGAGTATTCTGGCATTGACGGGACATCTGCCTTTTAAAAACTATCAAGCCCCGGATATTCAAAAGGAAACGCTGGAAGAACTAAAAAAAATCGCCGCTTCTCCCGATTACGGTTTCGGCCTGTATTTTTTGTTTTCCCGCCTGAAAGAAATGGCCGACCTTTTGCATGACCGCCTATCAATGGACACGTGGGAACTGTTTACCCGGCTGCTGCCGCTGCTGCCTGAACAAAACGCCAACTGCCAGATTTTACTGAACAGGTTGAACGGGATTATTTTGCGTCAAAATGCGCTGAGCGGATTAATCCGCGAAGACATGACGCGCGACCACAGCTGGCGATTTTTGGAAATCGGCCGCAGACTGGAAAGAGGCATGCAGATTTTAAACCTGCTGTCCGGTATAGATTTCTGTGCGGACAACGGCTTTAACGCTTCGCTGGAAACGCTATTGGAAACGTCCGACAGCCGAATGACTTACCGCGTGCGTTATATGGCTGTTCCGACCGTTCCTTTAGTATTTGACCTGCTGGTCTGCGACGACGGCAATCCGCGGGCGTTGATTTATCAGGTATTAAAACTGCGCCAGAATATCTCCGTTTTGGAAAAAGAAAGCCGGCTGCCCGGCCTGTTTTCAAAAGAATTACTTATACTGGACGAAATAATCGGTCGGATCCGGGCGACGGACGTCATGAATCTGGCCGAACAGGCGCGGACATTAAATGAAACCGTCATTGTTAATCCCGCCTTCAGCACACTGTTAAACGGTCTGCGTTTAAAATTACAGGAATTTTCGGATACGCTGACTTTATCCTGTTTTGTCCACGCGGCGTCAACGCGTCAGGGGCCTGCTTATAATAAAGGAAAAATAAAATGACCGTCACTTACCGCGTCCGCCATGAAACCGTTTACGGATACAGCGTTCCCGTGACCTTATCTCATCATTTGGCGCGTTTAAAACCGCGGGAAACGCCGTATCAGCATATTTTGTCCGAACAGATAACCATGACGCCGGAACCTTCTTTTCAGTCGGACGAAACCGACGCGTTCGGCAATACGTTAACTTTTCTGATCGCCGAAACGCCGCATAATGAAATGACGATCGTTTCTGATTTTACCGCGCAAATCACGCCGCCCGTTTATCCCGATCCGGCGCAGACGCCGTCATGGGAAGAAACAAAATCTCAGCTGAGTTTTCCGGATACGCCGGAACTGCTGGCCGCCGGCGAAATGGCCGCCCCGTCCTGCTTTGTCCCTCTGAGCGCGGAAATCAAAACTTACGCCGCCCCGTCTTTTACGCCGAACCGCCCCGTGTTGGAGGCTGCCGAAGAAATCATGCGTCGGATATATCGGGATTTTACCTACGATTCTTCGGCGACCAGCATAGCGACGCCAATCAATGAAACGCTGGCGATGAAACGCGGCGTATGTCAGGATTTCGCCCACGTCGGTATCGCCTGCCTGCGCAGTTTCGGCCTGGCCGCCCGTTATGTCAGCGGTTATATCCGCACGCGCCGGGCCGCCGAAGCCGAACAAAAAGGAGAAATAGAAATGATCGGCGGCGACGCTTCGCACGCCTGGTTTTCCGTATACGTACCCTCATTCGGCTGGGTTGATCTGGACCCGACAAACAACATGTACATGCAATCCGAACATCTGACTGTCGGCTGGGGACGGGATTTTGACGATATGAGCCCCGTCAAAGGCGTTATGACCGGCGGAGGCACACATACGATCGCCGTAGACGTCAGCGTCAGGACAATCCGGCCGGACCAATAAGGGGCGGTAGGCAAATTTTGCCTACTAATATATTGAAAAAATTATCTTTTTTCTGTTTTCCAAAATCGTTTTTTATGTTATTCTGAACAAAATGGAATCGCTTCCTTTCGACCGGGGAAAAGGAGAATTATAATGAAAACAATGCCCTATAACCTTTCGATCCCGACAACGTCGTCCGTTTTAACGTCGCTGTCGCAGTCCAAAGCTTTAACGTCAATGCACGATAAAAATTCCGTTGCCCTGACGACGGGGAAAATTGTCAACACTTCATACGATAATTCAACGCTGTATTTCAAAGACATGCGCCTGACCGAACAGGCGGAAGGACTGCAAAGCGTTTTGGACGGCCTGTCAAATATCGTATCCACTCTGGATACGGCCGGCAAATCAATCGACGCGATTACCGATCTGTTGTCCCAGGCAAAAGCCGCGGCCAATTCGGCTTTGGACGGACAGGCTTATCTGTCCGTTCTGACCGGAAAAAACTTTACGACGCGGGACGAAGAAAATCTTTCCGATTTGCCGAACGTCAAAGCGGGTGATGAAATTCTGCTGCGCACGGGCGACGCGGACAAAATGGAATCCGATATCCTGATGAACAAAGACATGACTTTGGCGGATCTGGATATCGTTAAAGGAGAGGAATTTAAAATCAAAGTCGGCGAAAATGATTGGGTCACGCTGAAAGTCATTGACGAAAACATGAAAATTTCCGATTTTTTCGGCCAGATTTCAGAGCAATATCAGATTGAAAATTTTTCATATGAAATCAAAGATCAAAAATTGACGTTGTCAACGACGGACCGCAGCGCGATCATGCTGGACGGCGATCTGGCCGAAGTGTTCGGGTTTGACTTAAGCGAAACCCATAAAATCACCATTGAAGACGGCTGGACGGTTCACGATCTGGCGCAGGCGTTTTCAAAAATCGACGGCATATCGGCCACCGTTAATTCCGAGGGTTATTTTCAAGTATCTTCCATTTACGGCGACAATCTGTCTATTGCCGACCTGACGGGCGAAACGGCGTCGGCTTTCGGCATTGACGGTTGGGACGACGGCGGGACAAATACGACAAAAACCTATGCCGATCAGTACAATGAAATTTTAAAGCAGATCAACAACATTGTCGCCGACAGTTCTTTTAACGGCCTGAACTTGCTTGAAGGCGATTCGATCCGCGCCGTTTTCGATGAAAAAGCGTCCAATTTCCGCACTGTCAACGGCGTTAAAATGGACGCCGGTTCTCTGGGACTGGAAGCGGCCGTCAACAACTGGGAAAACGAAGAAGACATTCAGGCGGCCTTTGACGCCATTGAATCCGCGTTTATTCAGGCGCAACGGGCGGCGGACAAATTTGAACGCGCGTCCTACATGGTTCAGTCGCGCGAAACGTTTCTGGAAGCAATGTCAAACACCAGCCTTTCCGGCGCGGAAAAGCTGACCGGCGCCGACTTAAACGCCGTATCGGCCGAACTTTTGGCTATTGAAACGCAAAAACAATTGGTAAATCAGGTCATCAGTATTACACTGGAAGCCGATTCAAGTGTTTTGTCACTCTTTTAAAAAGGAACCGGAATGCCGTTAAAAATAGAATTAAAGCCGGGCGAACGCCTGATCGTCGGCAACGCGCTGATTACGAACGACAAAGAACGCGTCAAACTGTTTATTGAAGGCAACGTCCCTATTTTACGCGAAAAGTATGTTCTGACGGAAAAGGAAGCAGATACGCCGTGCAAAAAAGTTTATTATGTTTTGCAGGAAATGTATCTGGCCAAAGATCCCAAAGTTTTGCACCCGGAATACTTCGCGCGCATCAACGAAATCGTTCAGGCCGCCCCCAGCTTTGCCCCGGCGATAGACGAACTGAACAAAGACATTCTGGGCGGCGATTATTACGCGGCGCTGAAACATATGATGGCCATTATCGAAAAAGAAGCCGAACTGCTGACCAGAGCGAAAAGCAAATAAGCGGAAATCAAAACGGGACAAAAAGGAGGGAGAAACGGAACCGTCCTTTTTTTTCATGCCAAAAAAAGACTTTATATTCTGTAAAAAAACAGTATAGTGTGAAAACATAAAAAAGGATCATAAAAGAAGGAATTTCGAGAAAATGGAATTGTACTGCCCGGTTTGCGACAAGGAATACCCTTTGGAAACACACTCTTTGTTTTGCCCCGAAAGTACCGAAAACGGCGTGCACCCGTTAATCAAACGGGAAAACACTGCGGAATTGGCGCGCGTATTTCCGACGACATTAACAAAACGCTGGAACGACAACAAACTGTCATTCAGCGTTTTTCGTGAATTTATGGCCAGTTACCAGCTGGCGAACGCCCACGGCAAAGCGTCCTGGTGGGTGGAACGCGTTTTGGCGCTGTCCAACGCGTGCGAAAGAATGACCGGCCGCGGTTTTATCCGGACTCCCGAAATTCAGGCCGACGATTTGGCGCAGGCGATCGACCTGCCCAAAGGCTCTTTATTCGTTAAAAACGAAACGCTGCAATTAATGGGATCGCATAAATCCCGCCATCTGGCCGGCGCGATTATGCATCTGGAAACGCTGCGCGAAATTTCCGAAGAACCCGAAGAAAAAAAGACTCTGGCCATTTTTTCATGCGGCAACGCCGCCATGGGGGCCGCAGCCATTGCCGGGGCCGCCGGGTATCAGCTGTACGCCTTTGTGCCCGATCATGTCAGCGAAACGGTTGTTTCAATTCTGACCAATCTGGGAACAAACGTCGTCAAAGTCAGCCGCGACGGTTCCGTCGGTGAAGGCGACCCGTGCAACCTGCGTTATCAGGAAGCTCTGAAAAAATTCGGCTGGGTTCCGTTTACGTCCTACGGCCATGATATCTGGTCTGCGGTAGAAGGCGCCGAAACGCTGGAATATGAATTTTTATTCAATCAATACCTGATTGACGCGCCTTTGGACGTACAGGTCGTTCAGGTCGGCGGCGGCGGTCTGGCCAATGCGGTTTCTTCCGCGAACGCTTTGTTTAAACGCCTGGACATTATCCGCAAACTGCCGCGGTTTTATACCTGTCAGACGGCCAGCTGTTATCCTTTGGCGCAAAGTTATTTCATGGTTCTGCGCGAACTGGGCCGCGACGGCGTCGTTACGCTGCCGCCCGAACTGGCCATGCTGTTGGAAGGCAATTTCGACGCCAAAGCTTTGCTGGAAAACAATCTGGGACAAATCAAAATGACGGCCGGCCTGATTGCGGAAATGTATCCGAAAATTCAGGAAGATCTGGAAGCCGTCTTTGTCAAGGTCGGTCAGAACCGCAACGATTATTTCAAAGCGTGGACGGCCAATGTTCCCGAAAGCGTCGCGGAAGGCATTCTGGACGATACGACCTATGACGGACTGGAAGTCGTGCGCAACATGATTATTTCCGGCGGGCTGCCGTTAATCGCGGACGAAGACGAACTGACAAAAGCTCACGAATTGGCGCGCGAACACACAGGCGTTGATCTGTCCGCTACCGGCAGCGCCGGACTGGCCGGACTGCGCCAGCTGATTAAAAACAAGCTTGTCCAGCAGGGGGAACGCTGCGGCATTCTGTTTACGGGCGTCGGCGAACGTAAAAGCGATCTGCCGGTTGTTCAAAACAGAGTCTTTACGTTGAACAGCGGTGACAATATATCAAAACTGGTCGAATGATTTACCGCCGCTGGTCGTTCCGGCCGGCGGCAAATCCGAACGCATGAAAACGCCGAAAGGGCTTTTAAACTTTTTCGGCAAGCCGTGGCTGCTGCATCAGCTGGACTGTTATCGCCGGGCAGGCGGTAAAACGGCGGTCGTTGTTTTGGGATTCAATGCTGACGATTATTTGACGGCTTTGCCTTTTTTGAAAATCGGACAAACCGTTGTCGCAGACGGACTTGAAATAACGACGCTTCTTAACTCTGCGCCGCAATTCGGGCCTTTCTCAACAATTCAGACGGGATTGTCCTTTTTGCTGCGTCAGGATTTTTCGTTTTTTGCTTTTCTGGCTTTGGACAGACCGGCGCCCCGGCCGGCGGTTTGGCACCGGCTGGCAAATATATTAAACGATCAAAACGCCGATATGGTTTTCCCCGTCAGAAACGGCAAAGACGGTCACCCCGTCATGCTGTCAAAAGCTTTTGCAAAAACCATTGTCGCTCTTTGCCCCGAAACCAGCCGCATGGATAAACTGCGTTCGACTTTACCCGACGGCGCCTGTCTGGCCGTCGAACAAACAGACATCAATGTCGGATTTAATTTAAATACGCCGGAACAATGGCAGGAATTTTTAAACCAATACGGGGCTGTATAAAATCATCGACAGCAGAATCAGCCAAAAAACCAGACGAACCCAGACCGTGTTCTTCTGTTTTTGGACTGAATCCCGCTGCCGGCACATTTATCAGACGTTTTCAATAACGACGCGTTCGGCTAAAATGCGTCCGCTTTCTTTGTTTTTAATAAAGGAAACATGAACGCGCTGGCCGACGGTGACGTCTTCAAACGCTGCAGTGTTCATTCCGTTTTCACCGTGCGACAGCCACATAAATCTGGTTAACGGAGAAACGCTCAGATCCATCAAGATATTTTTATCCAAGCAGGATCTGATTTGAAACGTGTGCGCGTCACGGTTAACGGAATCCACGGTACCTTTTATTTTTAAGGCCGGAAATTTTCCTTCTTTGTGCAGAGCGTACAATCCGACCCCGCCCAGGGCAGCCAAAGCGCCCAGAATAAATTTTTTCATACTTTCTTCTCCCTTTTAAATAATTCCGGGAATTATTATAGGGACAAGAAAGCCCGCCTGCGTATCTGCCCAATCGGCCAAAAAAGACGCAAAAAAGGTTATCCGTCTTTTTTCATAAACTGAATCTTATACAGCTGAGCGTATATACCGTCGCGTTCCAGCAATTCCTGATGCGTGCCGCAATCAACGATTTTTCCTTCGTTAAAAACGCAGATTTTATCAGCGTTGACAATCGTCGACAACCGATGCGCGATAACGATTGACGTTCTGCCTTTCATCAATATTTCCAAAGAATCCTGAACGATTTTTTCGGAACGGGAATCCAAAGCCGAAGTCGCTTCGTCCAACAAAAGGATCGGCGCGTTTTTCAGCATGGCCCGCGCGATTGAAATCATCTGGCGCTGGCCGCCGGACAACCCGGCCCCCTGTTCGCCCAAAAGGGTGTCGTATCCGTTTTCCATTTGCCGGATAAAGGGATCCGCCGCGGCGGCTCTGGCGGCTTCAATAACTTGTTCGTCTGTTGCGCCGGGCGAACCGTAACGGATATTATTTTTTATTGTATCGTTAAATAAAATAACTTCCTGCGATACATAAGCCGTATGTTTACGCAGACTTTCCAGCGTTACTTGCGTAATATCCTGTCCGTCGATTAAAATCTGACCTTTATCGGGATCGTAAAACCGGGGCAGAAAATTAATCAATGTCGATTTGCCCGATCCCGAATGGCCGACCAGCGCCACCGTCTGATCCGGTTCGACCGTCAATGATACGTTTTGCAGAACGTCGCGTTCGCCGTCATAGGAGAAAGTAATATTTTTAAATTCAATTTTTCCTTTTGAAACAACCAGTTCTTTGGCGTCCGGCGCGTCTTTTATCGACGGTTCGACGTCCAGCATGGAAAACAGACGCTGCATGCTGGCCACGCCCATCTGCATGCGCATGTGCAGGCTGGCAACGTTTTTCATCGGCTTATAGGCCGCCACGATCGCCAGCAGAAACACCATAAAATTACCGGGGCTCATATTGCCCTGCATAATCTGATAACCGCCGTACCCCAGCGTCGCCGCCATGGCGATTCCGCCGAAAAACTCCATCAGCGGGCTTTGCAGCGCGTGCAGACACGCCATGGAAAAAGACAGCTTGTTCATCTTGACGATCGTATGATCCAGTTCTTCAAATTCCTTATTTTCCGTGCAATAAGACTTAACGATTTTAATGCCCTTGAAACTTTGGGTCAGCAGATTGAAGAAACCTTCGTTTGCTTCCTGATTGCGCTTTGTTTTTTTGCGCATTTTGCGCCCGCATAAAGCGACGGGGTAAATGCCGACCGGAAAAACAAAAAAGACGACGCAGGCCATTTCAAACGACTGAAAAAACATCAAGATAACCAAAAACACGACGGAAGCCGTATCTTTGACAAAAGTTGTCAGGCTGTTCAGGACGGCGTCTTTGACCATTGCGACGTCGGAAGTAAAGCGCGTAATGATTTCACCGGTGGAATGTTCCTGAAAAAAGGCGTTGTCCATACGGATCAGGCGCTTAAAAATATCGCGCTGCATATCGGCGATAACGCGGATTGACAGCTTTGTCATCACGACGGACTGGGAATAACTGAAAACGCCTTTTAAAAAATACAGGACCAGAATTGTCATACCGATCGTCCCCAGCGAAGCGCGATTTTTATCAATAAAGACTTCGTCAAAAATCGGCTTGAGCTGACGTACCAGCAAAGCGTCGAAACTGGCGGCGATCAACATTAAAACAACCGCCAGAATCAGCCAGCGCCACTTTGAAGCGATGTACGTATTCCACACGCGTTTGTACATCAGCATGCTTTCTTTAGTCAACGCCGGCAGATCTTTGTTTTTTTTAATAAATGCCATTTTATCCCCATCTGCAACAATCGGGTTAAAATAGCATTAAACCTTAGATTACGTCAAAGAATTAGTGCGGATAAGCCGCTCTTTTTAATCTGTCGTTGATCGCCAATCCCAGCCCGTTCGTCGGTATGGGCATAACGGCTATTCCCGTATAACGCGGATCGTCCAACAGGCGCATATAAGCGAACAAATGCGCGGCGGCTTCTTTCACGTCGCCCGACGGACTGAGATTCAACGTAGCGTTTTCCGCCTTTCCGAAGGCTAAAAAAGCCTCTCCTTTTTCGGCATGATCGGCGTTCAGCCGGACAGGCAGGCGCGGCGCATAATGCGACAACATCTGCCCCGGCGACCGCGGCGCGTCCGGATTGATTTCGGGACGGCGCAGCGGACGGCCCAGAACGGCTTCGATTTCTTCCACGCCCACACCGCCGGCGCGCAACAAGGCGGGGTCGTCTTCGGACACGTCCAGAATTGTCGATTCCACCCCGACCGCACAGGCGCCGCCGTCTAAAATCAGCGGCACGCGGTCTCCCAGTCCCTGCGCGACATGCAAAGCCGTTGTCGGGCTGACGGTTCCCGATATATTCGCGCTGGGCGCCGCGACGGGACGGCCGAAAGCCGCAATCATCTGACGTGCCGCCGGGTGCGCGGGAAAACGCACGCCGACCGTATCCAGCCCCGCGCTGACCAGATGGGAAATCGGACAGCCGGGCGTTCTTTTCATGACCATTGTCAAAGGCCCCGGCCAGAACTTTTCAGCCAGCACACGCGCACTGTCCGTCAAAACGGCGAACCGTTCCGTCCACGAAAGATCTGCGATATGGGCGATCAAAGGATTAAACTGCGGCCGCCCTTTGGCTTCAAAAATGGACGCGACGGCCAGATCATTGCCCGCGTCCGCCCCCAGACCGTAAACAGTTTCGGTCGGGAAAGCCACCAGCCGCCCTTTATTCAACAACTCCGCAGCCAGAGCGACGCTTTGCGGATTAACCGGTTCGACAGACATTTAATACCACTTCAACCGTTTTAACAAAAAAGCCAGAAAAAGCCCCAGCGCCAGCAAAATCAACGTAGCGATCAAAAAACCGTTTTCGCTGGTCGCCAGAGGAATCCCGCCGACATTCATGCCGAACAATCCCGTAATAAACGTCAGCGGAACAAAAACCGCCGCCAGAACAGACAGCATATACATATTTTCCTGCGTTTGTTCGCGCACGCGGTTGGACAGTTCGTCCATGTTAATCATGGCGCGTTCACGCAGGGAATCGATGTCTTCAATAATGCGCAGCATACGGTTGGCATTTTCACGCAGCTGATAACGGTTTTCGGCGCTCAGCCACGGCATGATCTGACGCGGCAGAACGTCCATCGCGTCGCGCTGCGGATACAAATAACGCCTCATTTCCGTTAAATTACGCCGCGCTTCGGACAACTGCGGCATAAACTCCCCTTCTTCATCTTCAACGTCGTCAATAATCTTGTCTTCCACACTGTCGATAACGACTTCGACGTCCGAAACGACAGCCACAATCTTATCTAAAGTAAAAGAACACAATTCATCAAGCAGTTCGCCGACATTTTTTGCCCCGACGCCCGTATTAAACTCCCGTTCCATCGCCGTTAAAAAATTCATCGGCGTTTCGCGCAGCGTGATCATGCGGTTCGTTTCGCACCAAATGCGCAGAGGAATCATATCGTCGGGTTCTTCGCCGGGATTCAGATTGATCGCGCGCAGGAACAACATCAACTTGTCCCCGAAAGCCACACAACGGGGGCGGTCTTCTTCTTCCTCGGTCAGACTTTCCAGCGCCATGGGATTAATGCCGCTTGTGTTTTCCAAAAACTCCTTTGTCCCTGGCGCCGGCAAATTCAAATGCAGCCACAATACCCCCTGATCCGGCGTCCAGCACGCCGTTTCCTCAATACTTAAATGACGGGCGCCGCCTTCGCCGTCCAGCAGCAAAGAAAACAGCAGCCAGTTATTGTTTTCGGACGAAAACTCTTCGTTTTCAGACATGATTATCCTCCGCCTGTCATTCGTTTCTTTGTATCAAAGATTATCTGAAAATGCACCTGATTTAATCTGTCCGGCCGTAAAAATTTATAACAGCCCCCCTTGCTTTCCGCGGCAGTCCGTGTATGATGAAAACATTCAACAATTCATCAGAAAACGGATTAAATTTATGGACATTCTGTTTAAAAAAAATGAAATTTCAAACGACGCCGCTCTGATTGTCGGAGTATACGAAGACATACTGTTTACAAAGACGGCGAAAAAAATTGACGGCATCTTAAACGGAATGTTGGCCAGGGCCTTAAAAATCGATAATTTCAACGGCCGTTTGGGGGAAACTTACGACTTTATCGCGCTGGGAAACCTGCCTGTCAAACGCCTGTTGTGTGTCGGGCTGGGCAAAAAAGCCGATATGAACGAACTGGCGGCGCAGGCTGTCGGCGCTTATGCGGCAAACGCTTTATTGACCAGCGGCGAAACGGCCGTTGCTTTTGCCGTTGACGATCTGCCGCCCGCTCCTGTCGGGTTCGGGGCAAAAATCGCGTCTTACCGTTTTACGAAACACAAAACTATTTTTAAAAAACCCGTTACCGTTAAGGAATTTTATATTCTCTCGGAACAGGCGCAGGCCGCCCAAAATCAGTACGAACCTTATTTCGCCGTTGCAAAGGGTATTCACACCGCGCGCGATTTGGTCAACGAACCGGCAAACGTCATTACGCCGATCACTTTTGCCAAACGGGCGGAAGAACTGCAAAAATACGGCTTGCAGACAGAAGTATACGACCCGAACCAGCTGCGCGCCAAAGGGCTAAACATGATGCTGGGCGTAGCGCAGGGATCCGTTAATCCGCCCCGTTTAGTCGTCGTTCAGTGGCGCGGCTGCCCGGAGGATAAAAATACGCATGTCGTGCTGGTCGGCAAAGGAGTTACTTTTGATTCCGGCGGATTAAGCCTGAAACCCGCCAAAGGCATGGAAGACATGAAAGAAGATCTGGCCGGCGCGGCAACCGCGTTGGGGACGCTGCAGACGCTGGCCATGCGCAAAGCCAAAGTAAACGCGGCGGCCGTTATGGCCATGGTGGAAAATATGCCTTCGGGAACGGCACAGCGGCCGGGTGATATTGTCAAATCTTTATCCGGTATTACGGTTGAAGTCATCAATACCGACGCCGAAGGCCGACTGGTATTGGGCGACGCCCTCTGGTACGCTCAGGAACGTTTTAATGCGCCGGTCGTTATAGATCTGGCCAGCCTGACCGGAGCAATCGTCGTTGCTTTGGGAACCGAATATGCCGGATTGTTTTCCAATAATGATGATCTGGCCGGACAAATGGAAAAAGCTTCTGCCGACAGCGGGGAAAAAGTCTGGCGCATGCCGATGGACGATTTTTTTGACGACCAGATTGTTTCCGATATCGCCGATATTCGCAACACGGCAACGTCAGGCCGTGCGGGCGGCAGTATTACCGCCGCGGCGTTTTTAAAACGCTTTATTATGCCGCAGACCAAATGGGCGCATCTGGATATTGCCGGCGTCGCTTTAAAAGAAAAGGCTTCCGTTATGGGACCGAAAGGCGGATCCGGCTTCGGCGTTCAGCTGTTAAACAGATTTATCAAAGATAATCTGGAAAAATAAAAAAAAGTGCCCCTTGTTTTAACCTCCGTCTTTCCGACGGGGGTTTTTTATTGCCGATCCGGTTGACGACGGTATGTCATTGATTAACCTTATGTAAAATCTGGATTTCCAGACCTTGTTTTGTTATAATATGTTTCAGGTCGTTTAAATCAACGACTCAGGGCTTCAAACACCCTTTTACGTATAGTCGCAAACGCATATAGCGACTTTAAACGTTTATGCCGATTTCTGTCTTACAGGCGGATCAACCCAGTTAAAAAGTATCATTTTTAAGATCGTCTTTTAATCGAGCA
>URSF01000017.1 GCA_900550445.1 uncultured Rhodospirillaceae bacterium
GCCGATATTGCAATGCGGCTTCGTTCTCTCAAACTTCTCTTTTGCCATTTCTTAATTCCTGACTATAAGATCATTTACACAAAAAAGCCCCCAAAGCGGCGGCTGGAACCTTTAAACCAAGCCTTTTTGGCTTGCGTAACCGGCTTTTTCTCAGCGAAAAAACCATTTATTGGAGCGGGTGATGGGAATCGAACCCACGTAGTAAGCTTGGAAGGCTTCTGCTCTACCATTGAGCTACACCCGCAAAATGGTGGATGGGGCTAGATTCGAACTAGCGTACGCTCACGCGGGCAGATTTACAGTCTGCTGCCATTAACCACTCGGCCACCCATCCGACCAAATTGTGCTGCAAAATGCAACGTACCTGAAATAGTGGATTTTAAACCGTTTTGTCAACACAAAAAATCAAATATTTCTTTTTCTTTTAAAAAAATGTGATAAAACTCGTCTTTAGTAGAGTTATATCTTAAGGAGAACGATCCCCGTGTCCGCGCATCAGAAAAAGGTCGCTTTGAAAGAAAATACGCAACGCCGGCAGAAATTGTCCGGCAAAGACGGAATCGGCGGTCTTTGGCTGTACGGTTATCACGCTGTCGCGGCGGCGCTGCAAAATCCGCGGCGCAAAATATACCGGCTGCTGTTAAGCAAAGAAACGGCACGGGAACTGCCGCAAAATCTGATTCCGGAAGATACGGGATACGAACCGGCCGATCGGGCGGATTTTGATCAGATCCTGCCCAAAGGAGCCGTTCATCAGGGAATCGCGGCGTATGTTTCGCCCCTGCCCGATACATATGAAACGGATTTGACGCCAAAAGACGCTTCTGTCGTTGTCATACTGGATCAGGTAACGGATCCGCATAATGTCGGCGCGGTGCTGCGTTCCGCCGCGGCTTTCGACGCCGACGCCGTTATCGTTACGCAGCGAAACGCCCCGGAAGCCACCGGAGCAATGGCCAAATCGGCCAGCGGAGCGCTGGAACTTATTCCGCTGATTTTCGTGTCCAATCTGGCGCGCACGATGCAGACATTAAAAGACAAGGGGTATTGGTGTGTCGGCATGGACGGTTCGGCGGAAAAAACGCTGCGGGACGCGGCTTTGCCTCGAAAAGTGGCGCTGGTTATGGGATCGGAAGGTTATGGTCTGCGGCGTCTGACCGCGCAGAACTGCGATTTTATGGTCAAGCTGCCGATTTCAAAGCGGGTCGAAAGCCTGAACGTATCCAACGCCGCGGCAATCGCTTTGTACGATTTGAAATACAAACTGGCATAAAAAAATGCGCTGCAATTTTAAACATCTTTTAGCTTTTTCGGCGTTATTTATAAAAGATGTGCAAAAAAGGAAAAAAAGGCTGAAATAATGAACATGCAAACAGATTCTTCCGCGAACGGCGATTCAAACCGGTCAAACCGTTTAAAGCAGTTTTTACGTTCGACCCGGACACTGATCGGTCAAATCGGCGAAAACGCGGCCGATATTGTTGCCGACGACATGGAAACTTCCTTTTCGCCCGAAAAGCCGGGGCGGTCAAAATTTCGTTCCTTTCAGATTTTTTTGGCGGGAACGGTTATCGGTGCGGGATCTGTTCTGGGCACGTTAAAATATTCTTCCGCTCATAATTCTTCGGACGAAGCAACGGCCGCTTTGATCCGGGAACGGGCGGCGGAAACGCAGACGCTGACTCCCGTGGCTGAAATTGATCTGCCTCTGGAACAAAATGAAACGAACGAGTTGCTGGCAGAAACGGAATCCGAACCCGAACAGGAGGCTCCGTTACAGCCCGACACGTTGGAATCGTTCACGATCAAACCACGCCAGAATTTATCTGTCGTTTTAAAACAAGGCGGGTTGACGAATCGGGAAATTTATCTGGTCAGCGAAGCCTTATCCGACGTTTTAGATCTTAAAAAAATTCAGGTCGGCGACAAAGTTGAAGTCGGAAAAATGAATACGGATACGGGCGAAAAAACGCTGTTGCTGGTTACAATAGAAGACAGACACGGCAACCGTTACACGGCGGCCAGAAGCGAAGCAGATTTTTTTGAAGCCAGTCTGGTTGAACCCGAAGTAGATCTGAAAACAGAATACGCCGAAGGAATTATTGACGGCGCTTTTATCAATAATGCCAAAGAATCCGGAATTCCGACGAACGTAATTCAGCAGATTATCTGGGCTTTTGACGGCCCTGTCGATTTTTCGCGCGATCTGCGCAAAGGCGACACGTTTACCGCTGTTTTTCAAAAAGAATACAACAAAGAAGGACACCCGACCGGCAATGGTTCTCTGCTGTATGCCGAAATTAATCTGCGTTCGGAAAAACATGAACGCTATTTGTACAAAGATTCTCAGAATCGGGAAGATTATTATGATGAAACGGGTAAAATCGCGCGCAAGCTGTTTACGATGCACCCGTTGAAAAAGCCGCGTCAGACGTCTAAATTCGGCCAGCGCAAGCACCCGATTTTAGGATATACGATTATGCACTGGGGAACTGATTTCGGCGCGCCGATCGGTACGCCGATTCGCGCTCCCGGCGAAGGGACAATTACTCAGGCCAAGCGCAAAGGGTCTTATGGTATGTATATTCAGATTAAACATAATTCCGAATATTCGACAGCTTATGCGCATATGAGCCGTTTTCATGAAAAAACACGCGTCGGCAGAAAAGTCAAGGCCGGCGATATTATCGGTTACGTCGGCAATACAGGTCGTTCGACGGGCCCCCATCTGCATTGGGAGCTGATTAAAAACGGTAAGAAAATCAACCCGCAGACACAAAGAATCACGGCTCAGCGTAAATTAACCGGAGAGGAACTGGTGCGTTTTTATGCCGAACGCGACAGAATGCGTCAGAACATTTCAGGCGAAGTCGCTTATGCCAAAGCGGAACCCCT
The DNA here is from genome assembly GCA_900550445.1 of uncultured Rhodospirillaceae bacterium. Lineage (GTDB taxonomy): Bacteria > Pseudomonadota > Alphaproteobacteria > CAAGCB01 > CAG-977 > UBA11549. The sequence continues at coordinate 2,896 of URSF01000017.1, forward strand.
GCCGGAAGACAGAAAACTGGCTTATCAGGGACCGTCAAAAACCAAAACGAAAAAACTGGCAAAAGCCAAAAAAAGCAAGGTTCAAAAAACCGCGTCGCGGACAGTCCGGCGCCGCAATGGTTAAAAAACGATCCCCGCGGCCAAGCGGGGATTTTTTTGTGACAAACGATTTTCAGCAAAACGTTTTATCAAATAACAGTCGAACTGCCGGGAAAAAATGCCAACGGCGCAAACTGTCAAAAAAAGACGATACTCGGAAAAAATTTACAGTGCGTTCTTATTTCGATGAAGTTGTGCTTAAAAACATTTCAAATCGTGCGGACGCATCGCGGTGATGCCGCGGCGGAGCGGAGGATAAAAGCTGTCGTTTAAACTTGTTTTGTCTGCCTTGTTTTGTCTGCCGGCGCATAAACCGCACAAAAAAGGGCTGCCGCGGCAGCCCTCTTCTTTTTTCTTTTGATTAATCCAAACCTAAAGCCCGTTTATAAACATCCAGAACGAACTCTTCTTCTTGCCGTTCCTGATCGTCCATTTTACGGATTTTCAGCAGCTGCTTAATCGCTTTGACATCGAAATTAGCTGATTTGGCCTCTTCATAAATTTCTTTAATGTCGTTTTGCAGCGCTTTTTTTTCTTCTTCGATATGTTCAATCCGTTCGATATAGGACAACAGACGCGCCCCATCGACTCCGTTCACATCTTGAATTTCATCAGCCATTATTGTTCTCCTTATTCTTCGTCGGCGTCTTCAACATCAAAAACGGCCGATTCGGTATGATGCAAAGATTTTGGCGCCTGTGCGACCGCTTTTTCCAAATCGGCTTCCGTGCAGAGCCCCAGCAAAACAGGATTACGCGCCTTGATATTCGCCATATTCCAATGAGTTCTGTTACGAATAGCGTCAATTGAATTTTTCGTTGTACCGATCAATTTGCGGATCTGCGCGTCCGTCAAATCCGGCTGATGTTTTAACAGCCACGCGATTGCGTCCGGCTTGTCCTGGCGTTTTGCCATCGGCGTATAACGCGCGCCCTTGGAACGCGGCATCAACGCGGGCAAATCGGAAACATTACGTTTTAAAACGGCTTTTTCGTCAGCTTCGCAACGGGCGATTTCTTCCTGAGTCAACTGGCCGTTGGCGATCGGATTCAGCCCCATCATGCCGGCGCCGACGTCACCGTCCGCGATTGCCTGAATTTCCAGCGAATGCATACCGCAAAACCGGGCAATCTGTTCAAAAGTCAAAGCAGTATTTTCAACCAGCCATACGGCGGTTGCTTTGGGCATCAGTGGTAAAGACATAATATTCCCCTTAAAATAAATGAATCATGTTTGTGAGGCAGAATAACTTAAACCCTCTGCCAGGTCAAAATGATATTTAAAATTCTTTTATCGGAATCCAGCTGCTGCCGATCCGTCCGGCTCGCATACCGTCAAAAACTTTCCCCGTTTCAGCCAGCCAACCGTTTTTTTCAAACCAAGGCAAAAACAACGCGGCCGTTTTTTTGTTTTGTTCAGACAGACAGGAAAAGTCCGCCCCCTGATACAAATAAACATTGCCGTCCAAAGCGTAACCGCGCGCGTTTTGTTCTATGATCCCGCGCGCCTGTTTTTCATCAAACCCGGACAGCCTCAACAGATCAAAGTGTGATCCGTCAAAATTATCCCGCGCCGTTAAAACGCCGCAGTCAAAAATGACAAAAGCTTTGCGGCGGCGGTGAAAATCAGATTCGGCGTTATTTTTTAGAATCTCTGGCATCTGTCAGCATCAGATCGGCAGGGCCTTGTTCTGCGGGAATAGGGTCGTTCATATGACGACAGTGCCCTTCCAGGAACGCCCCCGGTTCGATTTCCAGCCGTTCGTGCGTAATATCGCCCGTCACTTTTGCCGGAGAAGCCAAAAACACGGATCTGGCGCACAAATGGCCGTTGATACTGCCGTGAATTTTAGCGACATCGGCTTGAATCGAACCACTGATCTGTGCGTTGACGCCGACAATCAGCACGCGGCAGCGGATATCCCCTTCGATCCGGCCGTCAATATGCAATTCGCCTTCGCTGACCAGATCCCCCGTAATCGTCAGATCAGAACTGATAATTGACGGAGAAGACGGCCGTCTGTCATTATTGTACGCTTTTGTTTCGATATTGTTTTTAACCTTTGAAAACATTTTTTTTCGCCTTAATAAACTTCATCGGATCAACGGCATGGCCTCTGACACGGATTTCATAATGCAAATGCGGTCCCGTACTGCGTCCCGTATTGCCGACAGTTCCGATTCTGTCTCCGGAACGCACCGTATCGCCCTTTGTTACAAAAATCTTGTCCATATGGGCATAACGTGTCCTAAATCCCAAACCGTGATCAATTTCAACCATATTGCCGTACCAGCCCCAACGTCCCGCGCGGACGACTTTGCCAGGCGCCGTCGTGTGAATCGGTTCCCCCATCATGCCGCCCAGATCGACGGCTTCGTGATGAGCCGGCGCCCCCTGAAACGGGTCGCCGCGCGATCCGAACGGAGAAGTTACCCGTATCCGTTCAATCGGCTTTCCGATCGGCAATGCGTCCTGCAGCGTTGTCAAATCGTACCAACGATCCAAACGCTGATTCAAGCTAACTAAAGAGATATTCAGATGATGCTGAGGTTTTGACATCGGTGCGGGAATGAACGGCCCGCCGATTCCGACGGTTTCTTTATTGCGGCGGATACGATTCAGCAGCGATTCCATGCCCAACCCCGTACCGGCCAAAGACTGGCGGATTCCTGCCAGATCATTTTCAATCATGTCTATATTTCCGCCGGCCAGCGATGCCATTTTGCGGAAAACCAGAATTTGCGTTTCCTGCATGCCGGAAATTTGTTTTTCCAAATTTTTAACCTTTTCCTGCAACGCCCGCGATTCCGCGGCGGCAATATCACGCTGCAGCAAAACCTGATGAAAAGAAACGCCGTTTTTTGACGCCTGTCCGCCGTCGTTTTCCATCAATCCGGCCAGACGGTCACGGACCAGCGCGGTTTCATTTTTTAACCGTCCGGCTTCTTCCGCCAGCTGTCCGGCTTTATCGCCGGCCGTCAGTTTTTCGGAAGCGGAAATGGAATCCGCTTTGCGCACCTTTCCTTCATCGACGGGGGAATCCGCTATTTCTTGCTGTAAAGACCGAATTGCCTGCTGATTGTCGTCTATTTCCGAAACAACGCGGTTTAAATGATCGGCAAAGGCCAGAACCTCCCCCTGCAGATTGGCATAATCCGCCTGCAGCCGGTTTAATTCGGCTTCTTTTCCGGCGGAAACGGTATTATAGCGGAAAAAATAAAACGACGTAAAAACACCCCACACGGCAACAGCGCATAAAATCAGAAAAATCCCCCGCTGCCGTCCGGCCGACAAAGAACAAAAAGCAATTTTATCCTGTTCCCGAATAAAAACGTCACGTGGTTTAAACCAACGTTTCCAAAAGCTGTCCCTGATATTTTTCCGCGTCATGTGAAGAACGACTTCCCAAAAATTCTATAGTATTTTTTATAACATACTATATGATACCCTTGTTCTGAAACATTTTTTTTAATAATGGGAAAAAATTCAAAATCATGTCAGTTAAAATCAACACAGCTTTTGTTCTGGGCACCTGGTTCGGATCGGGAAGAGCGCCCGTCGCTTCGGGCACTTTCGGTTCTTTGGCCGCGCTGCCGTTTGCCTGTGCCTTTATGTTTCTGGGCGGACGGACATATCTGCTGGGGGCCGCCGTCATTATTTACTTTATCGGCGTATGGAGCGCCGGCATCATCATGCGCGAAACAAATACCGAAGACCCCGGACAAATCGTGATTGACGAAGTTGTCGGACAATGGCTGGCTTTGCTGGCAACGCCTTTGGATCCTTTCGGGTATGCGATCGCTTTCTTACTGTTCCGCTTTTTTGATATTTTAAAACCCTGGCCCGCCTGCTGGGCGGATTCAAAACTGCACAGCGCAACGGGCGTTATGCTGGACGATGTATTTGCCGGACTGTACGCTTTGATCTGCACGATGCTGATCAACCGATTCCTGATGCCGGCGGACGGCTGGCTTTCGTTAATTTCGGCAACACATTGAAAGCGTGAAGCAATCCGTTATAGCAGACGCACAAAATGGATCGCTTCACCTTATTTCGATAATTTCTGACTGCGTGATTGCGAAAAATATAAAACAAACAGCCGCGACCTGCGATTAAAAGTCTTAACCTTTTTCTCTTTATTTTCTTACCCGGAGTAATTTTATTCCGTCGTATCCAAAATAACGTAATCGCCGTCCTGCCCCATATTCAACAAAGTACGGGCGGATTCTTCAAGCATATCGACGTCAATGCTTTGCGGGGACAACTGCCGGACCTTTTGTTCCATTTCCGCCCGTCGCAAAGCGATTTCTTCAGCGACCTGGGAAGCAATCTGAATTTCCTGTTTTAATTCAAATAAACGGCGCAGCCCGCGTTCGCCGTTAATGGCATGGTATCCGAAATAAAATGTCAACACCAACCAGAACAACGGTGCCAGCAGATGCCGCAAACGGCGGCGTATTTCCTGAAACAGCTGCATAAAATCAATCCTTCCGGCGTTATATTAACAGCATTTTTTTAAATATGAAGAAAAAACACTTTTTCCTCTGCACCGTTATTATACCCGATCTGTTTTTTCCAAAAAAAACACAGGAAAACCTTGACTATCCCCCCCCCCCCTTGCTATACTTTGAATTGTAAAATCCGTTTTTTTAACTTTTAAGGAGGGCAGTATAATGAAGAGAATTTTTTGCGTTTTAAGCGCAATATTCAGCTTTGCATCATCGGCGCAAGCTATTATAAACACCGAATTAAGTTCTGCGATAGACGATTCATGGGTCAATACGGGAACGCAGACGACGATCAATACGGGGACGCAGACAGCCGTAGACAAAACCGTAGCGCAAATATGTTCCATATACTTTGACACGATGTCAGAATGTACTTCGGCGCGCGCCAAAGACACCAGCGGCAGCACGCTGACGTCCTGTACTTACACCGCCGGCTCCGGCAGCTTGTGCGGCGCATGCCACTAAACACCTTTTACAAAAACAGCCTCTTTTCAGAGGCTGTTTTTTTATGTTCAGAAAAAATGTGGCAAGCGTTCAATCCAAAAAAATGATAACGATCCTAAAAAAATTATTTTAACTTCAATACGCATCAGCCCGATAAAACAATAATTAAGATATGAATCGCATACGGCATGACATAAAAATATCACGTCCTATTGCTCTTTAACGCACAGAAACGCCGTTAAAAAAAAAGTTTTTTCAAAGCATCAGACGCCTGTCCTATCCGTCTGAATTTACAGTCAGTACATAACAGATCACACAAACTAAAAACTTAACGCCGGGCAAAGCGGCGATGAGATAAAAATTTCGTTTCTATATAATAAGGCCCCGCATTTATGCAGGGCCCTTTTATCATCAATCAAACCGGATAATCCTGCCGATAAAACAGTTTTATGCACGCCGGGCAGACGGCATCATAAAATTAAGCACCTGTTTTTCATCAATCTTTCCGCCCTTTTTTCCCATCTTCGTCCCCAGTTCTATCGGAACAGGCAAAGGCTTGCTGCGCAGCATATCCAGCATTGCCGCCCGAGGCGACGCTTTATTGCCACCGAACAATTTCTGCAGTTTCAATTTGGCTTTCAACATCTGCAGGTCAATTTTACGGCGCAGGTACAGCATACGTTTTTTCAGCGTCAACCCGTGCGGCGACAAACCGATCAGTTTGCCGGGCGGCGTTTCAACGCCCGCCGCCTTTAAAATTGACGAAGAAACGGTAGAACAGTTTCTGGAAAACAGTTTATATTCCAATTCCGGGTGTTTTTTATACTCTTCCACTTTATTCTTGGCGGCCAGATATTGATCCCTGGAAATCGGATAAACGATCGCTTCGTTATAATGAGTATCATCTTCGCGATGAAATTCGGATTTGCAGCCCGTCATATAAAGCCGCATGGAATCCACGACCGAATGATCCGGCCCAAACCCCCATTTTTCTTCGTTTTTGCCATCGCTCAGTCCGATAAAAGCATGCCCGGTATACCAGGTTGTATCTTTTATGCCGCCGCCGAATTTTTGACCGTAAATCGTATCTCTGCCGGGTTTTAACAGCATTTTCGGCGTATCAAGATAAAGCGTAATTTTATAATCAGACTTTTCCTGATCAGTGTGGTCAGACACTGATTCTGCTTGTTTTGACATTAATCACCTTGTTTTTGTTTTTTTCATTTTGTCTATTTTTTACAACATTGTCAACATAAAAGAAAAAAAAGAAAACAGAGAAGCCTTATTCGCCTCTCTGTTTCCTTGAAAAATCCGTCTAAAATTTATTTATTGTCGGCACATTAGCCGCAACAGGCGCCCAATCTGCCGAAAGCAGACCGGCCGGCGTAAACCGCCGTGTCACCCAGCTCTTCTTCAATCCGGATCAGCTGGTTATATTTTGCCAGACGGTCGGATCTGGACATAGATCCCGTTTTAATCTGACCGCATCCCGTCGCGACGGCCAGATCGGCAATCGTTGCGTCTTCGGTTTCGCCGGAACGATGAGATAAAACAGCCGTATATCCCGCCTTTTGCGCCATGGAAACGGCGTTCAGCGTCTCTGTCAGCGTCCCGATCTGATTGACTTTGATTAAAATGGAATTGGCAATACCTTTTTCAATGCCTTCCGCCAGACGCGCCGTATTTGTCACAAACAAATCGTCGCCGACCAGCTGCACTTTGCCGCCCAAAGTCTTTGTCAAAAGGCTCCAGCCTTCCCAGTCGTCTTCGGCACAGCCGTCTTCGATTGATTTGATCGGATATTTTGCGGTCAGATCTTCGTAATACTTTACAATGCCGGCTGCATCAAACGTCTTTCCTTCACCGGCCAGAACGTATTTGCCGTCCTTGTAAAATTCGCTGGAAGCCGCGTCAATCGCCAGAACAATATCCAGCCCGGGTTTATAACCGGCCGTTTCAACCGCTTTAACAATATAAGACAACGCTTCGTCCGCACTCTTCAGGTCGGGAGCAAATCCGCCTTCGTCGCCGACGTTCGTGTTCAGCCCCGCCTGCTTCAGGTTGGATTTCAACGCCTGAAACACTTCCGATCCCATGCGTACCGCTTCGGCAATCGAAGGCGCGGAAACGGGCATAATCATAAATTCCTGAATATCAATCGGATTATCGGCATGTTTGCCACCGTTTAAAATATTCATCATGGGAACAGGCAAAATATGCGCGTTAACGCCGCCGACATAACGATACAAAGGCAACCCGATTTCTTCGGCGGCGGCTTTCGCAACGGCCAGAGAAACGCCCAAAATCGCATTTGCCCCCAGATTTCCCTTGTTCGGCGTCGCGTCCAGTTCAATCATTGTCTGGTCTATTTCCTGCTGTTCCAAAGCTTCAAAGCCGCACAGCTCATCGGCAATCGTCGTATTAACAGCCTCAACGGCCTTTAAAACGCCTTTACCGTTATAACGGGATTTGTCGCCGTCGCGCAGTTCAACGGCTTCATGAACGCCGGTCGACGCGCCGGAAGGAACCGCTGCCCGGCCAAAAGCGCCGGAATCCAGAACGACATCGACTTCAACCGTCGGCGTTCCGCGGGAATCCAGAATTTCACGCGCGTAAATATCAATGATCTCAGACATATTTTTCTCCTTGAAAACTTAGTATCCCTTAATCAGCTGATCAATAGCCTTTAACGAAGCCAGAACGCCTTCCAGCTCAGCCAACGGAATCATGTTTGGCCCGTCGCTGGGAGATTTGTCGGGATCCTGATGCGTTTCAATAAAAACGCCGGCAACGCCCACGGCAACGGCGGCGCGCGCCAGAACCGGCGCAAATTCACGCTGCCCGCCCGTAGAAGTCCCCTGCCCGCCCGGCTGCTGTACAGAGTGTGTCGCATCTATGACAACGGGGCAACCTGTCTGTTGGGCCATAATCGGCAAAGAACGCATGTCGACAACCAGCGTATTATATCCGAACGAAACGCCGCGTTCCGTCACCAAAACGTTTGTATTGCCGCTCTGATCGGCTTTCGTAACAACGTTTTTCATATCCCACGGCGCCAAAAACTGTCCTTTTTTAATATTTAACGGCTTGCCTGTTTTTGCCGCGGCGACGACCAGATCGGTCTGGCGGCACAAAAACGCCGGAATTTGCAGCATATCGACAACCTGCGCAACCGGCGCGCACTGGCCGGGTTCATGCACGTCCGTAATGACCGGACAGGAAAACTGTTTCTTGACTTCCTTGAATATATCCATGGCCTTTTCCAGCCCGACGCCGCGCGCGCCGGAAATCGAAGTCCGGTTGGCCTTGTCAAAAGAAGCTTTAAAAACATAAGGAATATTCAGTTTTCCGGTAATTTCAACAATTTTTCCGGCCAAATCAATCGTATGATCCATACTTTCCAGCTGACAGGGGCCGCCGATCAAAACAAAAGGCAGATCATTTGAAAAAGTAATGTTTCCGACCGAAACACGACGATTCTGCATTTATTTCTCCTTGAACAGATAAAAAAACAAAAAGGCAGAAAAACCAACGCCTCTCTGCCTTCAAACACATTATTTCGACGAAACGGGAACGACCGGCACTTTAGGAGCGGCAGGTTCCGTTTTTGAAACGGCCGGCGCGTTTTCCATAAAAGACTTCTGCGCTTTTTCCGCTTCGCCTTTGCTCATAATCGCCAGCGTCAGGCTGGTAATCATAAAGCAGGTCGCCAGAATTGCCGTCATGCGGGTCAGCATGTTGCCGACCGAACGCCCCGTCATAAAGCTGCCCATGCCGCCGCCGCCCAGACCGCCCAGCGCACCGCCTTCGGAACGCTGCATCAAAATCACGCAAACCAGACAAACGGCTAAAATAACGTGAACGACCAAAATAAACGTATGCATACTACTTCTCTTTCAACAGGGAATTATAAACAGGTTTCGATAATGGACCAGAAATCGGCGACTTTCAAGCTGGCGCCGCCGACCAGAGCGCCATCAACGTCTGCCAAAGCCATCAACTCGGCGGCATTGGACGGTTTTACGGAACCGCCATACAGAATACGCATGCCGTCAGCCGTTTCTTTGCCCAGTTTTGCAGCGATTTCGGCGCGAATGGCGGCGTGAACTTCGGCGACGTCCTGCGTCGTCGGCGTGCGCCCCGTGCCGATCGCCCAGACCGGTTCATAGGCGATCACAACGTTTCCGGCCGTCGCGTTATCGGGAACGGAACCCTGAATCTGCGTGCGGCAGACTTCAATCGTTTTGCCGGCGTCGCGTTCGGCTTCGGTTTCGCCGATGCAGATCACCGCCGTCAGACCGTGAGAAATGACCGCTTCGGCCTTCGCTTTGACCTCTTCGTTTGTTTCATGATGATCCGTGCGTCGTTCGGAATGACCGACAATCACAAACAAAGCGCCGGCGTCCTTGATCATCGGAACGCTGATGTCGCCCGTATGCGCGCCCGATTCGGCGGCGTGAGCGTCCTCGGCTCCGACGGCGACGCGTCCTTTGACGGCTTCGACAACCGGCAGAATCCAAATCGCCGGCGGGCAGACCAGCACGTCGCATTTCGGATCGGCGACAGCCGCATATTTTTCAGCGATTCCGGCGGCCAGAGCAATTCCGTCCGCTTTCAGGCAGTTCATTTTCCAGTTTCCGGCGATTAAAGGGCGTCTTTGCATACTTCATTCTCCTTAAAAACAAATCCCGTTTTACTAAATTTCCAACAGGTTTAGCACAACGGCACGCCGAAAAAAACATTTATTTGCTTTTTCCCGGGCATTTTTAGAAAAAGTCTGTTGCCATAATAACTTCTGATATTTATTATTCTGCCAGTAACAAAATTTTAAGGATTTCAGACATGTTAAAATTTTTTCGTGACCAAAAAAACAGCTGGCTGATGAAAGGCATTTTAATTTTAACAGCCTTAAGCTTTGTTTCTTTATTCGGATCGGGCCGTTTTCTGGAAAAAATCCCCGACGAGGGCAAAGCCGTTGCGAAGGTCGCCGGAAAAAAAATCACCGTCGCCCAGTTTGTGAACGAAGTAAATCATAATGTGCGGTCTTTAAGCAAAATGATGCAAAAACCTTTTACCGTGCAGGACGCCGTTCAGTCCGGCATGCTGATTTCCCTGTTTAACCAGATGGTGTCGCGTTCCGTCATGCAGGCCGCCGCAGATGATTTGAATTTAACGGTGTCCGACGAAACGGTACGCAAAACCATCGGACAAATGCCCATGTTTACGGATTATGACGGCTCGTTCAGCATGGCGGCTTATAAACAATATTTAAGCGATATGGGGCTGAGCGAAAAACGTTTCGTCGACGATGCGTTTTTGGATATGCGCGCGCAACAGCTGACGGACGCGGCCCAGGCAGCAACAATTACGCCGAAGAGCATTGCCGAAATGGTTTACCGTTTGCAAAACGAAAAACGCACGGCAGACGTTTTCACGGTAACGCCGGCTGATTTGAAAATCAAAGGCGTTCCGGGCAAAGCCGATCAGGAAAGATTATACAAAGAGCTTTCCGATGAACTGATCGCGCCGGAATACAGAACTTTTACGGTGATGTTTCTGACATTAGAGGACGTTTCCAAAAAAATTAAAATTTCCGAAGAAGAACTGCAGGAAGTTTTTAACGAAAACAAAGATTCGTACGCCATTGAAGAAATCCGCGACGTTGACCAGATGCTGTTCGCGACGAAACAGGAAGCGGACGAAGCTTACGCGGCCCTTCAAAAAGGACAGGATTTTATGGCCGTTGCGAAAAAATACGCCAACCAGACCGAAGACCAGACCAAACTGGGCGATTTGACACCTTCAACGGCGACGGGCGATTGGGCCGACGTCGTATTTTCAGCCAAAAAAGGCGAAATCGTCGCGCCGGTCCAGACGGCTTTCGGCTGGCAGATCCTGCGCGTCAACAAAATCACGCCGAAAGTGGAAAAACAATTTAAAGACGTCCGGGACGAAATCGAACAAAAGCTGATCGCCTCAATGGCTTATGACACTTTAACGGAAACGGCCGTCGCTTTGGACGACAGATTCGGCGCCGGCGAAACGATTGAAGACGTCGCCGCGTCAACAGGCTACCCTGTGCGCAAATATACGCTGGTTGATCCTGCCGGAACAGACGAAAACGGTAAAAAGGTAAATATTTCCAAAATGATTCTGGCGACGGCGTTTACCAGCGACCCCGGCCGGGAATCCCCCATGACGGAAGACGGATCCGACTTTTTTGTCCTGCGTGTGGACGACGTTAAAGAACCGGCGTTAAAACCGATCGAAAAATCCCAAAAAGAAATAAAAGCCGCCTGGACGGCCGAAAAGCAAAAAGAAAAGGCGCAGGAAATCACAAAAACGATCGAACGCGACCTGAATAAAGGCATTGATCCGAAAACGATCGCCCGCAAAACCGGCGCGAAATATAAACGGATCGACGGATTGACCCGCCGCGGCGCTCAGCTGCCGGCTTCGGCCACATACCAGATTTTCAACCGGCCGTTAAAAGAAATCATAACCGTTCCGGCACAGTCGGAGTATCTGGTTATCAAAACGATCAAGACCGCACCGGCCGACCCGAAAAAAGATCAGATCGGTCTGGCTGAACTGCGCCGTTTAATGCGGGAACAGACCGCCGGAGAAAAATCAGACGCGATCTTGGCTGATTTCGCGGATTATCTGGGGTTGACAATCAACGAAGAAACAACGCAGAAAGCTTTTTCCTATATAACTAAATCAACACAGGAAGAAACAGACGAATAACAAACAGAAAAAGCTCCGTTGAACGGAGCTTTTTTTATAATCCGATACAATAAAAAAAAGCCCTTCAGAGGGCTTTTTCATTGTTTTACATATCCATTGTCGTACCGCGGCCGCGCATCGCATACGGGTGCGCCGACGTCGGCTGCAGCGTCGGATTATACATCAGGCAGTTCGGGATACAGTCACATTCGGCGGCGATCTTAATCCCTTTAGCCAGTTTTTCCTCTTTACGCAGCTCAAACAACCGGTTGACAATCCGGTCGCGCAGCGTCCACGGATCAACCGTGTTGACAAAGATCTTTGTAACGGCTTCAAACCCGGCCGGATTACTGATACGCCACTTGATCAAAATATGCCAGGGAACGGCGACGTCAACGGCAGGCGGACGATAATACCATTCTTCATTGCACGGAATTTCGCTGCCCATCGCGGCATGGCAGGCATGCACCAGATCGGACATGCCTTTGATCTGTTCGGGCGTCTGATTCCAGGGCTGATTTTTTTCGGCTTTGGAATAAATCGCCAGCGTCGGATAACGGTGCCCGAAATCTGCGAAAGCGACGGCATAATCGTTTTCTGCAAAGATCAGATTTTGATAGCCGGCGTAGTTCACGGCGAAATCGTTATAAACATTGGGATTTTCCCGCGACATTTTAAATTCGGCTTCATTGGACGCGCTGATGCCGTCAATGGCGACCAGCTGTTTATGCAAATGATCGAAAGACGCGCCCGCCTGATTCAACCAGTTTTGAAACACCGTGACATAGCGGACGTATCTGTTGTTCAAATAAATGTCCTTCAACGCCGCGATCGTAAAGTTAATGTACTGATAATGCATTTCCGGCGTCATGCTGCCCGACGAAGCTTTGGCGTTTTCGGAACTGGCGCCTTCAATAAAGTGGCGTTTACCGATAATCAGTTCATGCCCGCCGGCAAAAAAGCTGTTAGCCATTTTTAATTTACGTCCGGACGAAATGCTGTCAATTTCTTCACGCGACAGGCCGCTCATTTTCAGCTTTGCCTGAACAATGTTCAGAACATGTTCGCGCCCTTCGGGTTCGGCGATATAAGCCTCGCGGTGCGCGTTGGCTTTATCCGAAATAACGTAAGCATAGTTCTTTTCCCAGTATTCGTAAGAAATGATTTCAAACAGATTGGGAATTCTGCGAAATTCCGCCGTCGTTTCAAACAGCTGCGAAACCTTTAAGTTTTCCAGCACGCTGAACGTGCCGTCCGCGTTTTTGACCAGGCGCGATTTTTCGGGCGGCGTTTTAAGATAATTGGACGGACAGAAAGAACAAAAATCTTCGACGTCTGAAAAATTAACGGGTTTGGCGCATTCTTCTTTTTTATTTACCGTCGGCCGTTTGCCGCGTCCGGGAACGGTCCAGACCTGCGTTCCGGTAAACGGATTAACCTGTTTTACGGTGCCGTCGGGCATTTTTTGCAGAAAATTTTGTTCATAAATACTGTTCAGCATAATGAATCCTTTGTTTGCGAAAAAGAAATCAACAGTCATTATTTGTATAAAATATCTGTCCGAAAATCCAGTCCTGAATCGTTTTTTTTAACACCTCCGCGCCGCGATAAAAGATTGACGAACGCTGATTAAAAGGTAATTCTAGAAAAAGATTACTTTTTTCGGAGGTTTAAAAATAATTATGAAAGTTATGTTTATCACGAACGAATATCCCCCTTACATTTACGGCGGGGCGGGTGTTCATGTCGAATATTTGTCCAAAGAGTTGGCCAAACTGATGGAAGTCGAAGTCCGCAGCTTTCATGACCAGAAACTGCAGGAAGGCAATCTGACCGTCAACGGAACGACGCCGGACGCCGCTTTGTTCAAAAACTGCCCCAAAGAACTTGCTTCTCCGTTAAAGGCTTTTTACGAAGGCCTGGTCTTTGCCGGCGAAAACATGACGGCCGACGTGGCGCACTGCCATACGTGGTACGCCCACTTTGCCGGTATTCTGGCGAAAATGCTGTACGGTATTCCTCTGGTCGTAACGGTACATTCCTTAGAACCGCTGCGCCCGTGGAAACGCGAACAACTGGGGCGCGGATACGACGTGTCCAGCTGGGTTGAAAAAACGGCGCTGGAAATGGCCGACGCCGTGATTGCCGTTTCGACCAGCACCAAAGAAGACGTCCTGCGTCTGTTTCCGAAAATCGACCCGGACAAAGTTTCCATTATTTATAACGGAATCGACGTCAATCAGTATAAAGAAGTCGAAAACACGGCGGTTTTGCAGAAATTCGGCATTCGCACGGACAAACCGTATGTTTTGTTTGTCGGCCGCATGACCCGGCAGAAAGGGCTTTTGTATTTGTTAAAGGCCGCGGCAAAGCTGGATCCGGACGCGCAGCTGGTTTTGTGCGCCGGTGACGCGGACACGCCGGAAATGCAGGCCGAACTGGAAGGCATGGTCAACGCACTGAAACAAATTCGTTCGGGAGTCGTCTGGATTCCGGAAATGGTTTCGCGCGAAGAAGCGATTGCTCTTTATTCTCAGGCGGCGGTGTTCTGCTGCCCGTCGATTTACGAACCGTTCGGCATTATCAATCTGGAAGCCATGGCCTGCGGCACGCCCGTCGTCGCCAGCGCGGTCGGCGGCATTAAAGAGGTCGTCGTTGACGGCGAAACCGGATTCCTGGTTGATCCCGGTCTGTCCGACGAACCGCCGCACGACCCGAAAGACGCAGACGCTTTCGCCACCCGTTTGGCCGAAAAAATCAACGAGCTGATCCGCGATCCGGCTTTGGCTAAAAAAATGGGACAGGCCGGCAGACAGCGCGTTGAAAAACATTTCAGCTGGCAGAGCATCGCCCTGCAGACCAAAGAACTGTATGCGAAACTGATCGCCGCAAATCAGGCGAAATAATATGCCGCAGACAAAAACAGCTCCTGTCCGGGAGCTGTTTTTTTATGGACTATTTTTTTTCTTGACTTAAAGTTAGCTTTAAGATGCAGAGTTGTTTTATCAACTGTTTTTTCTGACAAAAAGGTATTTGATGATGAAAAAAACGTTCTTATTCTTTATTGCCTGTCAGGCGCTGTTTTTAACGCCCTGCACGGCACGGGAGGCTGCTATGAACACTACATTGACAACAGAAGAAAAATCCGTCGCCGCCGTATCCGCCGCCGCGGCGCGCGGGAATTACGGCGCTTTGAAAACCGCTTTGGCACAGGGATTGGATTCGGGAATCCCCGTCAATACGTTTAAAGAAATTCTGGTACAGCTGTACGCTTACGCCGGTTTTCCCGCTTCATTAAACGCGCTGGACACGCTGCGCACAGTGGTCGGCGAACGCGGCAACAAAGATGAAACAGGGAAAGAGCCCTCTCCTCCGCCCGCCGGAAAAAGCATCGACTTCGGCACAAAAAATCAGACGGCGCTGACCGGACGCGAAGTCAAAGGCCCGTTGTTTGAATTTGCTCCGGCGATTGACGAATACCTGAAAGCCCACTTGTTCGGCGATATCTTCGCCCGTGACAATGTCAGCTGGAAAACGCGCGAAATCGCCACGATCGCCATGCTGGCGCAGCTGCCGCATGCCGCACCGCAGTTAAAAAGTCATATCGCCATCGGCAAACATAACGGCCTGACCGATTCGCAAGTGGACGAAATTCTGGCGATTGCCGCGCAGCGCGACGAATCCGATTTTGAAAAACAAAACGTTTTCGGCAAAGGGACGTTCAATACGGCTTACGCCCGCTACTTTATCGGCGATTCGTATTTAAATCCGCTGACGAATCCGCAAGAAACCTCTTTGCACATTTCCAATGTGACTTTTGAACCCGGCACGCGCAATAACTGGCACATTCACCGCGCGCGCTCCGGCGGCGGACAGATTTTGATCTGCACGGCGGGCGAAGGTTGGTATCAGGAAGCCGGCAAACCCGCAGTATCATTAAAACCGGGAATGGTCATCACAATTCCCGCCAACGTCAAACACTGGCACGGCGCAAAAGCGGACAGCTGGTTTTCACATCTGGCCGTTGAAGTACCGGGGGAAGAAACAAGCAACGAATGGCTTGAACCCGTTTCCGACGCGGAATATGCCAAGCTGTAAAGGATTCGGCCATGAAACGACGTGATTTTTTAAAAAAGACATTGGCGGCGGGAACGCTGGTCATGGCGGCGGGCAAGTTAAAAACAGCTCGGGCGTCCGCGCCTGCGGAAAAAAGTGCCGCACCGATGAAGATTCTGGTGCTGACGGGCAGCCCGCGCAAAGGCGGGAACTCGTCGATTTTAGCGGATTCATTTATCAAAGGCGCCACCGAATCCGGACATACAACCGTACGGTTTGACTCCGCTTTTAAAAAAGTCAATCCCTGTACGGGGTGTAATCACTGCGGCATGAACGGTCCGTGCATATTCAACGACGACTTTAATTTCGTCCGCGACAATATTACGGACGCCGACGCCGTTGTCTTTGCTTCGCCGATGTACTATTTCGGCCTGTCCGCGCAGTTAAAAGCCGTCATTGACCGCTTTTACGCAATCAACGGCCGGATCCATGTTCCCAAAAAAGCCGTTTTGCTGATGACCTACGCCAACACGCGCCGATCACAGGCTGTACCGATCGAATCTCATTACGAAGTCCTGCTGGATTATCTGGGCTGGACGGACGCCGGCCGAGTCATCGCGCCGGGCGTCTGGCAAGCAGGGGCGGTCAATCACACGGATTACCCGCGACAGGCTTATGAACTGGGAAAAAACATCTGAACTCTGCTGATTCGTGAAAAGGACCGTTTCCGACGGTCCTTTTTTTATCGCTGAAAAAGTTATAAAAAAAGGAATCGGTAAAAATCAAAGGCTTGCAAAATTTTTTACAATAGTGTTTGACACCGGCGCCAAAATTGATAACTCTGCCAAAAGAGAGTTGGTTAAAATAACGTTAATATTTTAACAACGTCTGTTTTGAAAAATCGGCGGAAAACCTGCCTTTTTTCTGTCAACCGAAAAAATATTTTTTTTCTGTTGCTAATTCCGAAAATAACAATATATTGTCGCAAAAGGGGCGCGGTGCACACAACCTGTTGTGTTCCGCAAAACACTTGAAACGGAGATTTTTATGTCGGATCAGACACCGAAATTACAGATCGTCAATAATGAAGAAGAAGACGCCAGCACCGAATTGTCCCGCATTGTCAAACGGGACGGAACGCAGGTTATTTTCAATTCCGAAAAAATCATGTCGGCCATTCGCCGCGCCGGCGAAGCGACCGGTGAATTTGACGATGACGAATCCGCCCTTTTGACCAATCAGGTCACAAAAGTTCTGCGCCACCGTTTTTCAAAAGGCGTTTTGCCGACGATTGAACAGATCCAGGACGTTGTCGAACAGGTGCTGATTTCCGCGAACTATTACAAGACGGCGCGCGCTTATATCGTTTATCGCGAAAGCCGCAGCAAATCCCGTCAGGATAAAAAAACGCTGGTTGACGTTGCGTCTTCGGTCAACGAATATCTGGAACGGGCGGACTGGCGCGTCAACGCGAACGCCAATCAGGGATATTCTCTGGGCGGTTTGATTTTAAACGTATCCGGAAAAATCATTGCCAATTACTGGCTTTCCCACGTTTATCCGCAGGCGGCCGGCGAAGCGCACCGCAACGGCGATTTTCACATTCACGATCTGGACATGTTGTCCGGCTATTGCGCCGGGTGGTCTTTGCGCGCCTTGCTGCAGGAAGGATTGAACGGCGTTCCGGGCAAAGTCGAATCCGGTATTCCCAAGCACTTAGGGTCCGCTTTGGGACAGATGGTCAACTTTTTGGGAACGCTTCAAAACGAATGGGCCGGAGCGCAGGCGTTTTCTTCGGTTGACACGTATCTGGCGCCCTTTATCCGCAAAGACAATCTGAAATACGAAGAAGTCAAACAGCATTTTCAGGAATTCATTTACAACCTGAACGTTCCGTCGCGCTGGGGAACGCAGACTCCCTTTACGAATCTGACGTTCGACTGGGTCTGTCCGGAAGATCTGCGCGAACAGACGCCGGTCATCGGGGGCGAAGAAATGGACTTCACCTACGGCGATCTGCAAAAAGAAATGGATATGATCAACCGCGCCTATATCGAAGTCATGACGGCCGGCGACGCCAAAGGGCGCCTGTTTACATTTCCGATCCCGACATACAACATCACGACCGATTTTCCCTGGGAAAGCGAAAACGCGGATTTGCTGTTCGAAATGACGGCGAAATACGGCCTGCCCTATTTCCAGAACTTTATCAATTCCAGCCTGAAACCCGGCCAGGTGCGTTCGATGTGCTGCCGTTTACAGCTGGATCTGCGCGAACTGTTGGCCCGCGGCAACGGTTTGTTCGGTTCGGCCGAACAAACGGGATCCGTCGGCGTCGTCACCCTGAATTGTGCCCGTCTGGGGTATCTGTACAAAGGCGACGAAGCCGCTTTAATGACCAGACTGGACGAATTGATGGATCTGGCGCGTTCGACGCTGGAAATCAAACGTAAAGTCATTCAGCGCCATATTGACGCCGGACTGTTTCCGTTTACGAAACGGTATCTGGGCACGTTGCGCAATCATTTTTCAACAATCGGCGTTAACGGTATTAACGAAATGATTCGCAACTTCACAAACGACGAACACGATATTACCGATTCGTTCGGACAGGCTTTTGCCAACCGCTTCTTGGAATATATTCGCAGCAAAATGGTTGTATTCCAGCAGGAAACGGGCAGCATGTATAACTTGGAAGCCACTCCGGCCGAAGGAACGACATACCGCCTGGCCAAAGAAGACCAGAAACGTTATCCCGACATTATTCAGGCCGGCACGAAAGAAGCCCCGTACTATACGAATTCTTCGCAGCTGCCCGTCGGGTTTACGGACGATCCGTTTACGGCTTTGAATCTGCAGGAATCTTTGCAGTCGAAGTATACGGGCGGTACGGTCATGCACTTGTACATGGGCGAAAGAATTTCAGATTCCAAAACATGCCGGACACTTCTTAAGAGAATTTTAGAGAATTACAGGATACCATATGTAACGGTGACACCTACTTTCTCTATTTGTCCCAAGCACGGATATATATCGGGCGAACATAAATATTGCCCGTTATGCGATGAAGAACTTATCGCTATAAAACGCCAGCAAGCCTGTGCCTGTTAACCTTTACAGGCTTGCATAAGCACCCCAAAACGACTATCTTTAATATTAACAACAGCGAGTAGAGAACATGACAAAAGAAAATGATATTCAGCTTTCTAACGAAGAACGCCAGCCCTGCGAAGTTTGGACGCGGGTCATGGGATATTTTCGTCCGGTGTCAGAATTTAACATCGGCAAAAAAAGCGAATATGCCGAACGTCAGTGCTTTTCCGAAAAGAAAGCAACTGAAAAATTCATGGACGTAGCGGCGGAATAAGTCGTTCATGTCTGTTATCATCGGCGGCGTGGAACCTTTTACAACGGTTGATTTTCCGGGAAGGCTCGCCGCCGTTTTATTTTGCCTGGGCTGTCCGCTGCGTTGCCCTTACTGCCATAATCCGGAACTGCAGGATTTTAAAGGAAAGCCCTTTATTTCCTGGGAGCAGTTTATTGAATTTCTGGATTCCAGAAAAAAGCTGCTGGACGGCATTGTTTTTTCCGGCGGCGAACCGTTGGCACAGCCTGATTTATACGAATCGATGAAAACCGTCAAAGAAATGGGATTCGCGGTCGGCCTGCATACGTCCGGCGTTAATGCGGCCGGGCTGCGACGAATTTTGCCATTGCTGGACTGGGTAGGCTTTGACGTCAAGACTGTTTTTGAAGCGTATGAAGAACGCATACCGCACTCTCATGCATCAACGGTTGAACAGTGTTTGGATATGCTGGTTGAAGCGAATATCGAACTGGAAGCGCGCACCACTCTGGATCCGCGGGTGATTTCATCTGACGAACTGCGCCGGCTGGCACATATTCTGGCGGGAAAAGGAATTAAAACTTATGCCCTGCAGGAATACCGCCCTCACCCGTCGGAAAAAAATCCTCCGGCGGTTTCCGAAATTACGGCTTTTTTCACGAACAAACCTTTGCTGGCGGAATTAAACGGTTTATTTGAAAACTTTATTATCCGCCGCGCCTAAGATGCGGCATCAAAAAAAAAACAGCCTCTTTTAAGAGGCTGTTTTTTTAAGCGGCATTGTTTTTTTCGTCCGGGACTCTTTTCCTGTATTTGAAATACAAAACGAAATCGCAAAAGACCAGCATGAAATTCAAAACATACAGCCAAAACACATAGTTATAGCCGAAATTTGTAATTTTATTGATCATTCCGCAGATGTAACCGATCAAAATCAGGGACAAAAACAACAGGCTTTTACCGCCGACATTTTTTGTCCGGTACGTTTTTAATACGGCTGCCGGCCAGCTGGCCCCGAAACAAATCAACATTCCCGCTTCAAAAATATCCATAGTCGTCTCCTTTTGTTTTTTCAGACTTTTGACCTAAAAGTTTAAGAAGTCAACAGTCTTTTAAACATAAACTTCTTCGGTAGCCGAAATCGCTTCGGCATTGCGGCCTTCCGAACGTTTCATACGATCCAGAACTTTACGGTATTCAATCGGGACGACTTTGACGAACAAAGGAAAACGGTTTTCCCAATTATCCAGTATTTCTTTGGCATGTGCCGATCCCGTATACAAATAATGCTTTTCCAGCAAAGCATGCAGGACTTCTTTGTCGTCTTTTGACCAGACGTTTTCCAGATCGACGCTGTCCAGATTGCACCGGGTCTGAAAGATTTCCGTTTCGTCGTAAACATAGGCGATTCCGCCGCTCATGCCTGCAGCGAAGTTATATCCCGCCGTTCCCAGAATAACGACCGTTCCGCCCGTCATATATTCGCAGCAATGATCGCCGACCCCTTCGACGACAGCCGTCGCGCCGCTGTTTCTGACGGCGAAACGTTCTCCGGCCACGCCGCAGAAATAAGCTTCGCCGCCCGTCGCGCCATACAAAGCGACATTGCCGATAATGACGTTTTCCTGCGGCCGGTAATCGACTCCGGGCGGGTGGCGGATAATAATGCGCCCGCCGGACAACCCTTTGCCGACATAATCGTTGGCGTCACCGTTAATGCGGATCGTCACTCCCGGCGCCAGAAAAGCCCCCAGACTCTGCCCGGCGGATCCCGTCAACTCCAGCGTAATCGAATCTTCAGGCAGCCCCTGCGCGCCGAAACGCCTGACGATTTCGCCCGACAGTCCGGCGCCGACCGTTCTGTCCGTGTTGCGCACGGCCGAAGACAAAGTTGTTTTCAATCCGGTTTTCAGCGTGTTTTCGATCATGGGCAGCAGCACTTCATCGAAATGCGTTTTTTCTTTTTCCTGTCGGACAACGCAGCGGCGGACGGCGTCTGACGGCAAAGGCGCCAATAATTTTGAAAAATCAAGCTTTGATATTTTTTCCGCTTTGATTTCGGGATTAAACTCCAGCATTTCGACACGCCCGATCATTTCGTCAACCGTTTTAAAGCCCAGCAGAGCCATATATTCGCGCATTTCCTGAGCGATAAAACGTAAAAAGTTAATGATATGTTCGGGTTTTCCTTCAAATCTGGCGCGCAGTTCGGGATTTTGCGTCGCCAGCCCCATCGGACAAGTGTCCAGATGACATTTACGATCCATGCAGCAGCCCAGAGCAATCAGCAAAGCCGTTCCGAATCCGTATTCTTCCGCTCCCAGCAAAGCTGCGACGGCCAAGTCGCGCCCCGTTTTCAACTGGCCGTCCGTCTGCACGACAATCCGGTCGCGCAGCCCGTTGGCAATCAACGCCTGCTGCGTTTCCGCCAGCCCCAATTCCCACGGCAGCCCTGCGTGTCTGATCGCCGTCATCGGCGAAGCGCCCGTCCCGCCGTCATAACCGGCAATAATCACCACGTCGGCCTTAGCTTTGGAAACACCGGCCGCAATCGTGCCGACGCCGGCTTTAGCTACCAGCTTGCATGAAACTTTGGCTGTCGGATTAACCGTTTTCAGGTCGTAAATCAGCTGCGCCAGATCTTCAATCGAATAAATGTCGTGATGCGGCGGCGGAGAAATCAACGACACGCCGCTGACCGTATGGCGGATTCTGGCAATTTCTTCGGTCACTTTATGCGCGGGCAGCTGACCGCCTTCGCCCGGTTTTGCCCCCTGCGCCAGCTTGATCTGCAATTCTTCGGCATTCACCAGATATTCCGTGGTCACGCCGAAACGACCCGACGCTATCTGCTTGATTTTGGAACATAAATCATCTCCGTCCGGCCGGCTGCGATAACGGTACGGATCTTCGCCGCCTTCCCCGGAATTGCTGCGCCCGCCGATCCGGTTCATCGCGATCGCGATCGTTTCATGCGTTTCGCGGTTGATCGATCCCATCGACATCGCGGCGGAAACAAAACGTTTCATGATATTTTCAACCGGTTCAACCTGATCCAAAGGAACGGATTTTCCCGGTTTGAAGCGCAGCAGATGCCGTAAAGTCAGCGGATCGCGGTTGTCAATCAAAGCGCTGTATTCTTTATACAGGTCATAATTATTTTCGCGCACGGCTTTGCGCAGCTTCATTGCAGCCTGCGGCGTCCATAAATGTTCTTCGCCGCCTTTTTGCAAACGGTAATACCCGCCGACGTCCAAAGCCTGATCCGTCCCGAACGCTCTGACATGACGCGCGGCGCTTTCCACGGCGATTTCGTCCAGCCCGATTCCGCCGACAGCCGACGCCGTCCCCGTAAAGTAAGCGTCAATCACATCAAAGCCCAGCCCGACGGCTTCAAACACCTGCGATCCCCAAAAACTGCGCACCGTTGAAATGCCGACGCGGCTGAAGCATTTCAACAGCCCCTTTTTCAACGCCGTCATATAAGCATTGACCGCTTCTTCGGGCGTTTTGGATTTTTCCAGCATATTGTTTTCCGCCATGGCCCGGACTGTCTGCAAAGCTACGGACGGACAAACCGCGTTGGCGCCGAACGCGATCAGCAAAGCGAAATGAATGACTTCGCGCGCTTCGCCCGTTTCGATAACGATTCCCGCTTTATAGCGCAGCCCTTTGCGGATCAGCGCGTGATGCAGCCCAGAAACCGCCAGCAAAGACGGTATCGGCGCATTGTTCCGGTCAAATCCCAGATCACTTAAAATCAAAATATCCGCCCCGTCCGCGATTGCCTTTTCGGCTTCGTCCGACAAACGATCCAAAGCCGCTTTCAGTCCTTTGCCGCCCTGCGCCGCGGGGAATACGGCAGACAGGCGAACGGATTTGACGTCATTGTTGGCTATTTTTTCCAAATGCGCCAAAGCCGCCTTGTCCAACAGCGGAGAACTGAGCTTTAAACGCCGGAAATGTTCCGCCGTTTCCGTCAGCAGATTACGTTCGCGCCCCAGAAAACTCATCAAAGACATAACCAATTCTTCGCGCAGCGGATCAATCGGCGGATTGGTCACCTGGGCAAACTGCTGTTTAAAGTAATTAAACAACAGCTGCGGACGTTTCGACAAAACGGCCAGCGGCGCGTCAAATCCCATAGAGCCGACCGGTTCCTGCGCATTCGACGCCATCGGATTGATAATCAGCTTCAATTCTTCGTCCGTATAGCCGAACATGTTCTGAATTTTGGACAGTTCCGCCGAATCGACAATATTGTCCTGCTGCGGCGCATACAGATTATGCAGTTGCATTCTGTTGTCGCGCACCCAGTGACGGTAAGGACTCTGACGCGAAATCTTGCCCTTGATTTCACTGTCGGAGACAACGCGGTGCTGGCGCAGATCAACCAGAAACATCTTGCCCGGCGTCAATTTTCCCTGCTGGCGGACGTTTTCCGGCGCGACGTCGACGACTCCCGTTTCAGACGCCATAATCACGCAGCCGTCTTTGGTAATCGTATAACGGCAGGGACGCAGCCCGTTTCTGTCCAGCAAACCGCCGATATACGTTTTGCCGTCCGTAAACACCATAGCCGCCGGCCCGTCCCACGGTTCCATCAGCGCGGCGTGATATTCGTAAAAAGCGCGTTTATCTTCACTCATAACGAACTTATCGCCGAACGCTTCGGGAACCATCATCATCATCGCATGCGGAACAGACCGTCCGGCGGAAACAAGCAGTTCCAAAACATTGTCAAAAACCATCGTATCCGAACCGGTTTCGTCAACAACAGGCTTGATTTTTTCAATATCCGCCCCGAACGCATCGCACGCCAGAGCCGGTTCCACGGACCGGATATGATTAACGTTGCCGCGCAAAGTGTTGATTTCCCCGTTATGCGCGACATAGCGGAACGGCTGCGCCATACGCCATGTCGGCAAAGTGTTCGTGCTGTAGCGCGAATGGGCGATACAGAACGCGACGGCGAAATCGGGATCCTGCAAATCCCTGTAAAAAGCGGACAGCTGCGATCCCGCGACCAGCCCTTTGTAAACGATTGTGCGCGGCGACAAACTGCAAATATAAAACTGGGACAAATCCCTGTCTTTAAAAGACCGGACCGTATTTTCAACCATGCGTCGGATCACATACAGCTTGCGGACAAACTCCGTTTCGTTTGTTCCGTGTGAAGCGACAAAGACCTGTTTAAAAACGGGCACGCTTTTGGCGGCCAGTTCGCCCAATCTGGAATCGTCCGTTTCCACATTTCTTTCCCCCAGAAAGCGGCAACCTTCTTTTTCGGCCGTTTCCCGGAAAATTTTCAGGCAAAGTTCCGCGTCTTCTTTATTCCGGGGCAAAAACAACTGCCCGGCGGCGTATTCGCCGGCGCGCGGCAGACTGAACGGCAGCGTCTTTCTGAAAAAAGCGTCCGGCAGCTGCAGCATCAACCCGGCGCCGTCGCTGGTTTTTCGGTCAGCCCCGATCGCGCAGCGATGTTCCAGATTTCCCAAGATCTTAACGCCTTTTTCCACCAGAGCGTGCGCCGGTTTTGCGTCCAGATTAACAATAAAGCCTATTCCGCAGCTGTCATGATCGTTTTTCGGATCATACAGGCCCAAAGCGCAGGGATCGCCCGCGGCATTACGTTGAAAAAAGGCGGCCGGGTTTGTCATTTCAGTCCTCTCAGTTTTATCAGGAAAATTACGCTGGGGATCATAAAACTTTTTACAAAAAACGCCTATAAAAAACAGCACCGCCCGAACAATTTTTTATAAAAAAAGAGGGCGCCGTCCAAGCGCCCGCTTCCGCTTAATCCGGCAAAGCTATTCCTGCCTGATTCCCATCTGTTGATCCAACACCATCAATCCCGCGGTCACATCGTCAATCAAACGGACTTTTTCCAGCAATTCCAACGACTGACATTCTTCCTGAACCTGTTCGTCAACAAACCACTGCAAAAAAGATAAAGAAGCGAAATCCTTGTCTTCCATACCCTGCGCCACCAGATCATAAATCATGTCGCTGACCAGACATTCGTGCTGATATGCTTCGTCAAACAAAGACATAACGCCCTGCCATTGTTTTGACGGCGCTTTGATTTCGCCCAATTCCGGCGTAATATTGCGCTCAACCATAAAATCGTTGATTTTTAGCGCGTGCCTTTTTTCTTCATCAGCCTGAACTCTGAACCAATGCGCCATGCCGTTCAGACTTTGCGCCTGCAGGTAACTGGCCATTGCCAGATACAAATAAGCCGATTCAAATTCAGCCGTAATCTGTCGGTTTAATCCGCCGATCAGTTTATCCGAAATTTTTTTCATTGCTTTTCTCCCTTTTATCCGAAGAAAAGCGTACCACGCGGGGGAAAGATTAAAAGCTGGCTTTTATACCAAGAGCCCGGTTCAAAAGATCTAAATACGCAGCCCGCGGGATTTCAATTCCGCCGAAACCGGCCAGATGAGGCGTCAAAAACTGCGTATCCAGCAAAACAAATCCGCCTTTTTTCAGCCGTTCCGCCAAAGCGCACAAAGCAACTTTTGACGCGTTTGTTACTTTTGAAAACATGCTTTCGCCGAAAAAAGCACCGCCCAAAGAAACACCGTATAATCCGCCGACAAGTTTGCCGGCCTGCCGACATTCGACGCTGTGCGCAAACCCCAAATCAAACAACGCGCAATAAGCGTCCAGAATCTGCGCGTTAATCCATGTTTCCGCCCTATCCGCGCACCCCAGCATCACATCGCGGAAAGCCGTATCAAACGTTACGTCAAAAACACCTTTGCGTATCACGCGACGCAAAGAATGAGAAATATGAAAACGCTCCAAAGGCAAAACGCCCCTGTTTTCCGGTTCCACCCAGAAAACAGAAGCGTCGTCTTTGTGTTCCGCCATCGGAAAAATTCCCGCCGCGTACGCCTGCAGCAGCAGACGCGGCGAAATTTGCCCGCGCGTCATTTGTTTCCTTTTTCTTCGTGGTTTTTCAAAAACTTTTCCAACCAGTGAATGTTGTAGTTTCCGTCCACAAAGTCAGGCGTCGAAATTATTTCATCATGCAGCGGCAGCGTCGTTTTGACCCCTTCAATCACGAATTCGTCAATCGCGCGGTGCAAACGCATCAGACAGCCGTTTCTCGTTTTGCCGAAAACAATCAGCTTGGCAATCATGCTGTCATAAAACGGCGGCACCGTATAGCCCGTATACATGCCGGAATCAACGCGCGTCCACAATCCGCCCGGCGCGTGCCACTGGGTAATCTTTCCCGGACACGGAATAAAGGTAAACGGATCTTCGGCATTAATGCGGCATTCGATCGCATGACCGTCAAAATGAATGTCGTCCTGCGTATAATTCAAATGCGCCCCGCTGGCCACACGAATTTGTTCGCGCACCAGATCAATGCCCGTCACCATTTCCGTAATCGGGTGTTCCACCTGCAGGCGCGTATTCATTTCAATGAAATAAAATTCGCCGTTTTCATACAGGAATTCAATCGTTCCGACATTGCTGTATCCCAGCTTTTTCATCGCGTCCGTAACGATTTTACCGATCTTTTTACGCTGTTCCGCGTTCAGGGCCGGGCACGGCGTTTCTTCCAGAACTTTCTGGTTTTTACGCTGCATGGAACAGTCGCGTTCCCCTAAATGAACGACATTGCCGTACTTGTCCGCCAAAATCTGCATTTCAACGTGGCGCGGATTTTCCAGATACTTTTCAATATAAACTTCGTCGCTGGTAAAAGACGCCTTGGCTTCGGCGCGCGCCTGCGTATACGCTTCGGGCAGTTCTTCGGCATTGCGCGCGATGCGCATGCCCTTGCCGCCGCCGCCGGCCGTCGCTTTAATCAAAACGGGATACCCCATTTTTGCCGATGCTTCCAGCGCATCTTCAACCGTATCGACCGCCCCGTCCGAACCGGGAACGACCGGCAAGCCGGAATCAATCGCGGCGCGTTTGGCCGTAATCTTGTCCCCCATTTTGCGAATCATTTCAGGCGTCGGCCCGATCCAGGTCAGCCCGTGTTCTTCAACCATTTCGGCAAAATCGGCGTTTTCGGATAAAAAGCCGTACCCCGGGTGAATGGCGTCCGCCCCGGAAATCAAAGCCGCCGTGATGATCGCGGCTTTGTTTAAATAAGAATCCTTGCCTGCGGCGGGACCGATACAAACAGCCTCATCGGCCATGCGGACGTGCATCGCATCGGCGTCGGCCGTTGAATGAACGGCGACCGTTTTGATGCCCATTTCGCGGCAGGCTCTGTGAATACGCAGAGCAATTTCTCCGCGGTTTGCGATTAAGATCTTTTCAAACATGCTTATTCCAAAATCAACAAAGGCTGGTCATATTCGACCGGAGAGCGGTCCGTCACCAAAATCTGGACGACCTTACCGGATCTGGGAGCTTTGACCGGATTGAACGTTTTCATCGCTTCAACCAAGAACAAAGTCTGATCCGCGGAAACGGTATCGCCGACGGAAACATACGGAGCTGCGTTAGGTTCCGGCGCCGTGTAAACAACGCCGACCATCGGGGATTTCACGGCGTCGCCCTTAATTTCCGCTTCAGCCTGAACATTTTGCTGCGCGGGGGCCGCCGCAGCCGGCGCGGGCGCAGCGGCAGGAGCCGCTGCCATAAAACCGGCGGCAGGAACACGAGTGACGCGCAGGCGCAGGCCTTCCGTATCGTATTCAATTTCAGCCAGCTCGTGTTCATTGATAAGCTTTGCTAAATCTTCAACCAAAGTTGTGTCATACGTAGATTTTGACATAGATAATGATTCCCTACTTGAAAAAAGAGGCCGCGGCCTCAAGAGCCAACAGATACCCTTGTTTCCCGAAACCGCAGATCACGCCGTCGGCCGCCTTGGAAACATAGGAAAAATGGCGGAATTCTTCCCGCCGGTGAATATTGGACAAATGAACCTCCACCACCGGCATGTCGCAGGCCAGTAAAGCGTCCATGATCGCGACGGAAGTATGCGAATAGGCTGCAGGATTAATGACAACCGCGTCAAAACGCCCGCGCGCCTGCTGAATGGCAGAAACGATTTCGCCTTCATGATTGCTTTGGAAAAATTCGACGTCCAAGCCCAGCGCCGCCGCCTTTTCCCGGCAGCCCTTTTCAATATCGGCCAGTGTGTCGGAACCGTAAATTTCCGGCTGTCTGGTTCCCAGCATATTCAAATTCGGGCCATTGATAACAAAAATACGGCGCATCTTTTTCCTTCCGAAACAAAAATACTTTTGTTTTATACCATTAAATTATTGTGATTGCATTAAAATCATTCGTTTGAATGATTTTTTTATGTTTTTTTTGGCATGAATATTGCATCTATTAAACCGAAAAAGATTAATTTACAAGGAGTATCGCGATGGCTTTAGGCACTTTTGTCACCAGCACCATGGGAATGCATTCCCAGTCGCACGCTTTGGAACAGATCAGCGCGAACATTGCGAACGTCAATACCGTCGGTTACAAAAAAGTCGAAACGCGATTTGAAACGCAAATGACCAAATTTAATGAAATCGGAACGGATTCTCATTTGTTTTCAGCCGGCGTCGTAGACCGGCGCATGGTTGACGTGGCCGGCGTTTTAAACACGACGAACAGCATTTACGATCTGGGCATCAGCGGTCAGGGATTCTTTATCGTCGAAGGACAAAACCAAACGCTTTATTCCCGCGCGGGCGATTTTCAGGCTACGGCCGTCACGCCGCAAGGATACAAGCCGCAGACGGTCACTTACTACAAACCGGCGGAAAGCGGCGTCGTAACGCAGTCTTCGCCGGCGTCCTATTTTACAAACGCGTCGGGATATTACGTCATGGGCTGGAACTATAACAATGACAACGAGGCATTTTCTTCCACCCTGGAACCGGTAATTATTTCCCCCATGGAATATTATCCCGGTCACAAAACGACGCAGATGTCCTTCAAAGGCAATATCAACGCCGCGGCAACGGAAACGCAGCTGTTGAAATTCCCCATTTATGACAATGATTTCACTCAGCATAACATGATGATGAAATGGGAACCGCAGAACGACGCCAACACCTGGCTGGTTACAATAGACATTGACGGAGCGTCCGTCGGATCGGAACCGATTCAGGTGACGTTTGATTCAAACGCCAAGTTAACTTCGCCGGTTCCGTCAACCGATCTGCAAATCACATGGGAAGACGGTACCGCCAGCACGGTGACGCTGGACATGCAGCACTTTACGCAATACGCCAACACACTCAACGGCGAAGTTCTGTCACAGGACGGTAAAGGCTTCGGCTCGCTGGTCAGCACGGCATGGGACGAAAACGGCATTTTAAACGCGACCTACAGCAACGGCAGCAGCATTCCGGTATGCAAAGTCGCTTTGGCACAGGTACAGGTGCCCAATATGATGGAAGCCGTTTCCGGTAACATGTTTGCCTATAATGAAAACGCGGGCAATCTGGAAGTTGTCGATCTGCAAAATACGCTGACGGAAACGACGGTTCAAGGCGGAAAAATCGAATCTTCCAACGTCACGTTGGAAGAAGAATTCACAAACATGATCGTCACTCAACGAGCTTATTCCAGCAACGTGCAGACATTTACGACCGCCAACGAAATGACACAGGAAGCGATCAATATCCTCAGCTGATCGAGTAAAAGAAAGGCTTTAACGCCTTTCTTTTTTATTCTGTGACATCAGTCACAAAAGACTTGAAAAAATCGGTAAAATATGCGATATTAAAAATAGAGGGGTGAAGGTCTTATCTCTGTGTAGCTTAAGGGAAAGCAACTCACTGTCACTGAGTAGATGCGGAATCAAAACCGTCGCAGAGACCAATTTTAAAAGCCGGGTTTTATACTCGGCTTTTTCGTTGTCTTTTTCCAGACGTTTAAACTGCACCCGTCACACGGAACTTTTCGCCGGAGTCGTTTTCCGCCGAGGAAGGACGAATCGGGTCTGAAAAAATAAAATCATTATTTTTCAATAAGATATTTTTTTCTTTTGTTTCATTATTGAAAAAAGCGTCGAAGTATGCGATATTAAGAATAGAGGGGTGAAGATCTTATCTCTGTGTAGCTTAAGGGAAAGCAACTCACTGTCACTGAGTAGATGCGGAATCAAAACCGTCGCAGAGACCAATTTAAAAGCCGGGTTTTATACCCGGCTTTCTCGTATGAAAAAAGCCTTCTGCAGAAGGCTTTCATTCATTTATCAATACAGTTTAAAATCAGCGCCTTTACGAATAATCGTTCCGGCTTTGCCGTTCAAAATATCCAAAGCGTCCTCCAACCGTCCGACGGCGCCGAATCCTTTGCCCGTATTGGCAAAACGGCAGACAGCTTCTACTTTTGGTCCCATGGATCCTTTGGCAAAGCTGTATTCCTGTAACTTTTCAGGCGACACTTCCTTGATTTCCTTCTGATCCGGCGTTCCCCAATCCAAAGCGATAGACGGCGCGTCCGTTAAAATCAACAATGCGTCGGCGTCCAGTTCCGCGGCCATAATCGAAGCGGACATATCTTTGTCAATAACGGCTTCGCTGCCTTCCAATCTGCCCTGTTCATTGCGGATAACGGGAATACCGCCGCCGCCCGAAGCGATAACCATGGCGCCCGAATCCACCAGCTGGCGAATCGTATCAATTTCAACGATTTTTTTCGGCTGGGGCGACGGAACGACACGGCGGAAATATTTTCCGTCGGCGGCAATCGTCCAGCCGCGTTCGGCAGCCAGCTTTTCAGCCGTTTCCTTGTCATAAACGGGGCCGACGAATTTACGGGGATCCGAATAAGCCGGATCGTTCGGATCAACTTCGGTCTGCGTGATAATATTGACGACCTGACGATCCGGCAGATCGTTGCCGACACATTGGGCAACCATATAACCGATCATACCCTGCGATTCTGCGCCCAACACATCAAACGGATACGGCGTTACATCTTTATAAGCGTCCGCCTGCAAAGCCAACAGTCCAACCTGCGGACCGTTGCCATGCGTTAAAACAACATTATGTTCCTTTGCAATTTCAGCCACGGCTTTGGCCGCAATGCGCACATTTGCCATCTGAACATCGGCGTCGGCGCGTTCGCCGCGGCGCAGCAGCGCGTTTCCGCCCAATGCAATAACGACTTTCATTAATAAAACTCCTAAAACTTAACCAAAAAGAAGTTTTATGATAACCGTCCGCCGTCGTGATGTAAACGGTTAAAAAAAGAGGGCTTTTTAAAAGCCCTCTTTTTATTGTCAAACCGCGCACTGCGCCGGGTCGATTACCGGAAAAATATGCAAAAGATTCGTATTTCCCGTCACATTAAACGGCAACCCGGCCGTCATAATGATTTTTTCACTCGGTTTTGAATCAAATACTTCCTGGCAATACCCTGACGCCTGATGCGCCACGTCCGTTAATAAATCCAGTTTGCTGCACACAACGCTTTCAATTCCCCAGAACAGACTCATCTTTCTGGCAACCGAAGCGCTGGGCGTCATGCACAAAATAGGAATATACGGCCGTTCGCGCGACACGCGTCCCGCCGTCGCCCCGCTGATCGTATAGGAAACAATCGCCGTCGCGTCCGCCAGCGTTTCCGCCGTCACGCGCGCCGCCACCGTAATGGCGCTTTCAGGCGTTTGTTCGGGCGGCAGACGCACGGCGTCCAAATATTTGCGGTACAGATCATGCGATTCCGTTTCCATGATGATTTTGTTCATCAATGTCACGGCTTCAACGGGATAAGCCCCCGCCGCCGTTTCGGCTGACAGCATAACGGCGTCGGCCGCATCGAAAACCGCCGTCGCCACATCGGACGCTTCGGCTCTGGTCGGCGTCGGATTTGACACCATTGATTCCAGCATCTGTGTCGCGACAATAACCGGTTTTCCGCCTTTGCGGCAGGCGCGGATAATCTTTTTCTGCAAAACGGGCACTTTTTCAGGCGGCACTTCAACCCCCAAATCCCCGCGTGCAACCATAATGCCGTCAGACAAACGGATAATTTCGTCCAGCCGTTCCAATGCGGCAGGCTTTTCGATTTTGGAAACAATCCATGCCCTGTCATTAATCAAAGACCGAGCCAACAGCAAATCTTCCGGCCGCTGGACAAACGACAACCCGATCATGTCCGCCCCCATGTCCAAAGCGGCCTGCAGATCAACCTTGTCTTTTTCGGTCAGCGCGTCAATCGGCAAAGGAACTCCGGGGACATTCACGCCTTTTTTATTCGACAGGCGGCCGCCGATAATAACGCTTGTTTCCGCGAAATCTTTCCCGAAATCATCAACACGCAGACGAACCAGCCCGTCATTCAACAGCAAATCCATTCCTCGCGTCATTGCCTGAAATATTTCAGGGTGAGGCAGGCAGACGCGGTGTTCGTCGCCCGGTTCCGGCGACATATCCAACCGAAACCGGTCGCCGATATGCAGTTCGACGGCCCCATCTTTAAAAACGCCGATTCGCAGTTTCGGCCCCTGCATATCGCACAAAATCGCCAGCGGACGCCCTATTTCTTTTTCGGCGGCGCGGATATATTCGACATTTTTGCGGTGATCGTCATGGCTGCCGTGTGAAAAATTCAACCGGAACACATTAACGCCGGCCTCTGCCAAAGCTTTGATCGTTTCCGGTGTATTCGAGGCAGGCCCCAGCGTTGAAACGATTTTTGTAAAATGAGAACGTTTCATTTTTCAAATTCCTTTGCCATACAAAAATTTTTAAAGATCGGACACCGTCAAAGTCATCGTTTCCGTCAGACTTTCATCGGGTTCCAACGTTTTAATGCCCGTTCCGGCGATACCGCGCGACGCCAGATTAAAAGCGTCAGTCGCATTCGTCACCGGTTCGACGCAGAAGAAATTTTCCCCTGCCGGCGACCAAATGACAACATGGCCGAAATCGCTATAAGCCGTCATGCTGATTTTCCGTCCGCGCGACGGCCAGACCATTTCCGCCTTGCCGTCAAACCCGCCGAAGCATGTATCCAGTTCCAGCTGTGAAATCTTCAGTCCTTTGTCAAACTGCCATTCCGGCGGCGTTTTGATCGGGCGTTCCCGCGGCGGAGCGCTTTCATGCGCCCAGACGTTTTTTGTTTTAAACGTAATGACCGTATCTTCGTCTTTCGGGAAAAAGGGGTGCCACCCCAGGCCGCACGGCATCGGAATACCGCCTTTATTCGTTAAAGTCAGAGAAACGATAAAACGATTGCCGTCCAGTTGAAAGTTTTGTTCGGCTTCATAAGCGAAGGGAAAACCGCTTTTGCCGTTATGCTCAAAGGCTAAAACGGCCGAATCGGAGGAATTACGGACAACCGTCCATTCTTTTTGCCAGCCTTCCCCGTGCAGAGGATCCGGCACAAAGGGGTGATTTTTGGGCACGGTCCGGCGTATTCCCCAATAAATAAAGTACCCGCCGCGGATTCTGTTGGAATACGGCACCAAAGGAAACATCGCCGTTTCATCGGCGGCCCGGCGGTCGACGGCGCCGTTCAGCGCGGGACGCAGCAAATCGTCGTCCCGGCGGCGCCAATACAACACCGATCCGCCCGCGCGGGGGCTGAGCGCGGCACTGAAATCGCCTGAAGAAAGAGAAAGAATATCTGAATCTGTCATGCTTCATATCCCATTATTCGTTTCCCCTGTTGTAAACTGTAATGCCGCCGCCTGCAAGCTATTTTGTCGGCCGGCCGGCGTCTATTGCCTGATCGCCTGCAGAAACGCCGCGCGGTCGGTATAAACTTTTCCGCCGGTTTCAGCCGAAGAAAAAGAAATCCTGTCAATTCCTTCGTCAGACAAAACGAAATCTGTTATCTCGGCAGAAGAAACCGCGTATCTTTCACGGGGATTTGAAAGACTGAGAGATGCTTTTTCAGCCGATACCGTCTTGGCGGAAACATCATACGCTTTACTTTTCTTTTTTTCCTGCCTGTTCCCGAATTCGTCCAGTACAACATTGTTCAGCGTCATCTGTTTTGCCGAATACTTCAACGAACGTTTTTTTTCTTTTTTGTCCTTTTCTTCAACCAATGTCATATCGGCAGACACGTCCGTCAGCACAATTTTTGAAATAACCAGCTGTTTTCCTTTAATAAAAGTCAGAAATTCTCTTAAATTGATATTTATTTTAGAAATGGTTGCAATCCCCTGCAGAGACGGACGCGACGTTTTAACTTTAAAATTAGTAAAATTTAAATTGCCGTTTATATCCACTTCAAAAAAGTCATACGATATTTCAACGTCTTTAAACAGCTTAAAAAACTGAACGAAAGCAAAATCCAAAACAGAATCCAAAATATTGTCTTTTGTTCTTGGCGAATGCGGAAGACGCACTTGAATCGGCGATTGCGGCGCCGGAGCATTCGGATCCGCCGCGGACGTTTGCGCTCGGGACGTTTCTGCGGCGCCGGCAAAAGCAAAAAGGAACAGAGTTATTTTAAAAAAAATATTCATTCATTTTGACCTTTAAAAAACAATCCCTTACACTTCCCTGACAAGCATACCATGTTTTGCGACGAAAAAAACATGTTAAAAAATACGGAATAAATAAAAAAGATGGATTTTCAATCGCCTTTATACAAAGCTTTTTTGATCAGACGGTATTCCAAAGTCCTGGCGGACGTTCGCCTGGAAACCGGAGAAACGGCAACGGTTTTTTGTTCTAATACGACGCGCATGATTTCTCTGGCCGATCCGAAAACCGAAATTTGCCTGTCTTACCGCGACAAAGAATTCCGGCGGCTGCAATTCGTCTGGGAAACGGCCGTCGTCAACGGATCAATGGTCGGTGTGAATATGAGCCGGCAAAAAGATCTGATTATCGAAGCCGTTATGAACACGACAATTTATGAATTAGGCGGCTACGCAAAAATAGAAAAAACAAATCCCTCTTCAACATCGTCGTCATATTTGGATCTGATTTTAACGCCGGAAGAAAACAGCGGTTATCCCGTATGCAAAGTCGCAATCGCTCCCGTTTACCAGAAAAGCGGGGCAGAATTGCTTTTCCCTGACGGCATAGACGTCGCCAACCACCACACTTTGAAACAGCTGGCGGCAGCGCTGCAGGCCGGCGAACGGGCGGTTTTGATTTTGCTGGCTCAAAGAATCGACTGCATCGGCGCGCGCGCGCAATGGACTGCGGATGCGCAGTATCTGACGGATTTAAAGGAATTATGTGATAAGGGCTTGGAAATTATCTGCTGCGGCTGTAGTGTATCACTGCAGGGAATATGGGTTACGGCCCGTCTGCCCTTTACATTTTAAATGCGAGAAAACGATGACAAAAGAAGAAATTATCATTCATTCCCCCGAAGATTACGAAGGCATGCGCCGCGCCGGCAGACTGGCAGCCGAAACACTGGACATGATTACGCCTTACGTTCAACCCGGCATTACGACAGAAGAACTTGACACGCTGTGCAATGACTTTATTTTAGCCAACGGCGGCGTTTCTGCTTGTCTGGGATACAGAGGATACCCCAAATCCGTCTGCATTTCTTTAAACCACGTTATCTGCCACGGTATTCCCGGGCCGCGCAAACTGGTTTCGGGAGATATTTTAAATATTGACGTAACCGTTATTCTGGACGGGTGGTACGGCGACACCAGCCGCATGTATACGGTCGGAAAGATTCCGGTTAAAGCCAGACGATTAATTGACGTTACGTTTGAAACGATGTGGCGCGGCATCGAAAAAGTCAAACCCGGCGCCACATTGGGCGATATCGGGCATGCCATGCAGGTGTACGCGGAATCGCAAAGATGTTCCGTTGTCAAAGATTTCTGCGGACACGGGTTGGGCCGGGTGTTTCACTGCGCCCCGAACGTGTTGAATTTCGGCCGTCCCAAAGAAGGGCTGGTTCTGCAGGAAGGCATGTTTTTCACCATAGAGCCGATGGTTAATCTGGGCGGCGACGATTTGAAAATCCTGTCCGACGGCTGGACGGCCGTTACGCGCGACATGTCTTTATCCGCTCAATTTGAACATTCTCTGGCCGTTACGGCAACAGGATATGAAATATTCACCGCTTCGCCGAAAGGACTGGACCGCCCGCCTTATCAGGAAAAATAATATGCCGAAAAATTCAGACGAATCACAGCTTTTGGATATTATTATCGAACAGCCGGAAGAACGAAGCAGTGCTCATTATTTAGGTCACCGCGACCGTCTGCGTAAAAAAGTATTAACATTCGGCCCGGACACACTGCAGGATTACGAACTGCTGGAATTTCTGCTGACTTTTGCCATTCCCAGAAAAGACGTAAAACCGCTGGCAAAAGAATTGATCGAAATTTTCGGTTCATTCGCTGACGTTATGGACGCTTCGCCCGAAGAATTAAAACGGATCAAAGGCATCAAAGACAACGCCGCCGCTTTAATCGCCGCGGTCCGCGGCAGCGCCGTCCGTCTGGCAAAGAACCGTATTTCCTCCGGCCCTGTGATCAAGGACTGGGATTCGCTGATCAAATACTGCAAAATTGACATGGGGCAAAGAAAAACGGAATGTCTGCGCATTATTTTTCTGGACGCCCGCAGCCGTCTGATCAAAGATGAAATCGTTCAAAAAGGTTCTGTCAGTCAAACGCCCGTTTATCCGCGCGAAATCGCCCGCAGAGCGTTAGAATTAGGCGCATCGTCAATTGTCATGGTTCATAATCACCCTGCCGGTGATCTGCGTCCGTCGAAAAACGACATCGTTATGACAAAAGCCGTTTTAAACGCTTTGACGTCTTTGGAAATCACTCTGATTGATCATCTGATCATATCCAAAACAGGGCATATATCATTTAAAGCCTGCGGTTACTTAAGATGACCCATGTCAATAAAAATAAAGACTGACGCCCCTGCAACCAGCAGCCTGCGGTTACCTGAAATAAAATCAACCGGCCATAAAAATCGACGATCCCAGCCGCGCAATTCCCGCCCCCAGCACGTTGATTACCGTGCAGATATTCCACAGCTTTACCTGCGCACCGTCCATCAGAACAAATAAATTCTGCCCGACAACAACGGCAACAATCGTAAATGACAGCATAATATCCAACGCTTCGCCGGAATCACGCCATTTTGACAGGACCGGGTGTTTTTTGGAAACAATCGACAGCAGACATACGGGATAATGCAAATTTCCCCGGCAACTGACAGCATGCAGACTGACCGCGTTTAACAGCAAATCAATCAATCCCCAGACAATAAAAAGCAAAGCCGCAGCTTTTGCCAGCCACGATCCTTCATACAGGCGGCTGATGACAATACCGCCCAGAATCTTATATCCGACAAACGGAAAACCGATCGTCAGGATTGACAAAATCAGAAAAACATTCTGTTTAATGTATTTTAATTTCGGCATTGTTTTTAACTGTGGTATAAAAAACTTTCGGACCAGAAAATATTTTAATCTCCTTTTAAAGTAAAGGGCGTATTTTAAAAAAAAAAGAAAAAATCAGGAACAGCCGATGAACATTTTTAAATTTCTTTTTTCCAAAGTAGATGAAAGTTCAAACGACAAACTGGGCGCTTACCCGGAAAAGGTTCACGTCGGCGCCATGCCCGAACGCCGTTATTTAAAAACGTCCCGTATTATGGCTTTATTATCGGCAGGGTTGTTGTGCGTCACGATCATGCTGGCTTTTATCATTTACCTGATTACGCCGCTGCTGCGGTCCGAACCGATGCTGTTGGCGATTGACAAACGTTTTTACAAACTGGAACCCGTCCAGACACAGGTTGTTTTATGGCCGGCCAGCATGCTGTTGATGGAAGAACATATCAAACAATACATTCTGCTGCGCCATACGATTGTCGCCGACATTGATGAAATGCAGGCACGCTGGAATGAAGAAAACAGCCTGCTGAGATGGTTTTCAAGTACAGAAGCTTTTGGTGAATTCAAGGCGGAAAAAGAAGTCAATATGGCCCGTATGACCGAAGGGTTGACAACAGAAGTCAACGTCCGGTTTGTCCATCGTATTGACGACGGTTTATGGCTGGCCGAATTTGACACGATCGAACATATGCCCGAAGAAGAATTTCCCGTAATAAAACGCTGGCGCGCTTTGTTTGAAGCAGGCTTTAAACCGCGCGGTTACCCTAACCGGGAAGAACGCTTAAAAAATCCTCTTAACTTTTTTGTAAATAGATATTCTTTATCTTCCCGTTCCGTAACAAAAGAAGATAAAAAAGCAAAGTTTATTGATTAAATCGACGCTTTTTCGGCTGCCGCTTTTCCGGCCGCTGTCCCTGACGCCCAGGCCCAATGCAGGTTGAAACCGCCCAGTTCTCCGGTAACGTCGACGACTTCGCCCGCAAAATATAATCCCGGCACGGTTCGGCATTCCATTGTCGCGGAAAACAAAGCGTTGACGTCCACGCCACCTCTGGTCACTTCCGCTTTTGCCCAGCCGCCTGTCCGCGGCGGCACAAAACGAAAGCGTTTTATTTTATCGTCCAGCAAGGAAAAACTTTTATCCGACACGCCCGACAACGGAACCGTTCTGCTTTCCGCCGGCAGCAAAGCTGCGAATCTTTCCGCCAGACGAGTAGGCAGATAATCGCTTAAAACGGCGGAAATCCTCTTTTTTTCTCCGGCAGCGCGACGACTTTTCAAAACAGCGGCCAAATCTGTCTGCGGCAGAAAATCGATTTCGACAGGTCGACCGTTTTCATGGTAAAGAGATATTTGCAACACGGCCGGCCCGCTGATCCCGCCATGCGTAAACAATAAACTGCCGCACATTCTTTTTTTACCTGTTTTTATCTGTACCGGCAGGCCGATTCCGTTCAATCCGGAAAAATCAGGCCACATTTCCCGTTCAAAGTCCAAAGAAACCAGAGCCGGTTCCGGCCTGATTACTTTTAATCCGAACTGCCCGGCCAGACGATATCCGATATCCGTTGCACCGGCAGCCGGATATGATATGCCGCCGGAAGCAACCAGCACATTTTCAGACAAGAACGTACCCGCCGCACATGCCAGACGAAAACAATTTTCCTTGTGCACGTCAAATTCCGGAATGCCGAACAGAAAAACCGCTCCGGCCCGCCGTGCCCGATCTAATAAAAACTGCCGGATTTCCGCGCCGGAAAAAGCGAAAAGTTTTCCATCTTCCCGTTCTTCCCATTTAATTCCGGCCCGATCCAGTTCTTGCGTTACCTCTTGAAAAGAAAGTCCCGCCAAAGCCGATTTGCAAAAATGAGGATTATCAGAAACATAGTGCTGCGCCGAAACAAATCTGTTTGAAAAATTGCATTTACCGCCGCCGGAAATAAAAACTTTCCGTGCCGGCTGCGTGTTCTTATCAATAACCAGAACGGATTTACCGCTTTTTCCCGCGTACGCGGCGGCAGTCAGACCGGCGGCGCCGGCACCGATAACAATTAAATCATAATAATCCGGCATAACGATCCCGCTCATAAAAACAGCTGCATTTTCTGTTCCCGGACAGTAAAGCCCAAAGATTGATAAAAAGCAAGGCCGGCAGTATTGGCCGTAAAAACGCCCAGCCTGATTTCATGAACGCCGTTTTGATCACAGCGCCGACGCAGATCCGTCATCAAAGCTTTTCCGATTCCTTTCCGCCGGCAGGCCTGATCCACACAGACCGTTTCAACCAGACAAACGGACGAACGGCGCAAATAAGGCAAACGTTTTAAAGACGCCTGCAGGAAACCGGCAATCCGGCCGTTTTTTTCCGCCGCCAGAATAATTTTGTCTTCTGCCGCGACAGCTTGCTTAAAAAATAATTCTTCCGCCTGCGGATCGGGATCGGCGAAATAATCGCCGGACAAACCGTTATGAAAAACTCTGGCCTGAACCGACAGCTCCGCAAGAACGGACGTATCGTGAAGAACGGCTTTTCGTATAATGACAGACATTATTCTTCCTTTTTTTTCAAAGCAAAGTCGTATTAAAAATAAACAGCGCTTGACGTAAAAGCAACAAAAGCTTATAAAAGCAACGATCCTTTTATCGGGCACTTAGCTCAGCGGTAGAGCATTACCTTCACACGGTAGGGGTCACAGGTTCGAACCCTGTAGTGCCCACCAATTCACAAAGCCTTGTTTCCTGTCGGTTACAAGGCTTTTTCATTTCAGAAAAGCATACCCGTTCGGAATATTCGCTTTTCTTGCCGATGTTAAATTCTGAGACGGGGCGAAAATATCCCATGACGCGCGTCCAAATTTCGCATTGCTACCGTTCGGCATCGTTCAGTCTGATTTCAGATTCGTTTCCCAGTGTATAATCAGTTATTTTTTTAGCCTTTCATTATGCAGCGCGGCCACGCTTTAATCCCGCCGGGAAGGCGTTATGCATTCCTCGCTGACCGTGCGGTTACATTTCACTTTGCGCGAATAACGAATCAGGCTATAAAAGAAAAGACGGTTGCTCGAACAACCGTCTTTATCCGAAAAACTCGGAAGGAGCTAATGTATCTAACTCCAACCCATGGTTTTAGGATACGAAAACCGACTGATTTTGTCAACGGTTTTCGGTTAGCTCCTTCCCAACGCGGTAATGTTTCCGCAAAGGAGAGAGCAAAAAATGATTAAGCTTTAAATTATATTAAAACTAATCATTGAAGCCCTTATCGTTTTATTGCGCTAAGGCAGGAACGGCAGTCTACTGGTCGTAGGGACCTCATGCCCTTCTGGCGGGGGGAAAGATTCCCAACGGCAAAGTGACTGCCGTTTTCTGCCATTTATCTTTATCCGGAATTTCAAATTGCAGATAAACGTCAAGGAAAAAAACGTTTTGTTTCCGTATCTTGATATTCCGCCTTACAGACGGATATTTTATTTTTTCATGTCGAATCCGACTGCCTTTTTCCGGAGCAAAGTGATATACTGCAGGTGTTATCAGTTCATATCAATGAAAGGATCGGATTATGTCTAACCGTTTTATTTTAAATGAAACCAGTTATCACGGACATGGCGCCGTCAATGAAATCGTCGCGGAAATCAAATCGCGCGGATTTAAAAAAGCGCTGATTGTTACGGACGCAGATCTGGTTAAATTTAACGTTGTAAAAAAGGTAACGGATATTCTTGAAGCGAATCATTTTCCTTACACCGTTTTTGATCGCGTGAAAGCCAATCCCAGCGTTGAAGTCGTTCAGGCCGGGGTAGAAGCCTTTAAAAAAGCCGGCGCAGATTATATGATCGCTATCGGCGGCGGGTCTCCGCAAGATACGGCGAAAGGAATCGGCATTATCGTCAACAATCCGGAATTTGCCGACGTTGTTTCGTTGGAAGGGGTTGCCCCGACCAAAAACAAAAGCGTCCCCGTCATTGCCGTTGCTACGACCGCCGGAACGGCAGCTGAAACAACAATCAACTATGTTATTACCGACGAAGCAAAACGCCGTAAATTTGTCTGCGTTGATCCGCATGATATCCCCGTCGTCGCCATTGTCGATCCCGATATGATGTCTTCAATGCCCAAAGGCCTGACCGCCGCGACAGGTATGGACGCTTTAACC
This sequence comes from uncultured Rhodospirillaceae bacterium, assembly GCA_900550445.1. Taxonomy (GTDB): domain Bacteria; phylum Pseudomonadota; class Alphaproteobacteria; order CAAGCB01; family CAG-977; genus UBA11549. The sequence continues at coordinate 44,522 of URSF01000017.1, forward strand.
CACGCGATTGAAGGGTATACGACTTTGGGCGCTTGGGAATTGGCGGATACGTTAAATTTAAAAGCGATTGAACTGATTTCCAAATCTTTGCGCAAAGCGGTTGAAAACGATCCGGACGGACGCGAAGGCATGGCTTTGGGACAATACGTCACCGGCATGGCGTTTTCAAACGTCGGATTGGGGGTTGTGCATGGCATGGCACACCCGCTCAGTGCTTTTTACGATACGCCGCACGGCGTTGCCAACGCGGTCCTGCTGCCTTATGTTATGGCTTTTAACGCAGAATACACAGGCGAAAAATTTCGGGAAATAGCCCGCATGATGGGGGTTAAAAACGTCGATAGTATGACGCAGGACGAATACCGCAAAGCCGCCGTTGACGCGGTTCGCCAATTATCCAAAGATGTCGGTATTCCTCAGACTTTAAAAGAAATCGGCGTTAAAGAAGAAGATCTGCCTGCATTAGCGGACGCGGCCATGGCAGACGTCTGCACAGGCGGCAATCCGCGTCCGTGTACCAAAGAACTGGTGTTGGAAGTATATAAAACGGCTTTTAACGGTTAACGCCGCCGTCAACGAAAAAGCTCCTGCCTGTCAGGAGCTTTTTTTATGTGCCGACTCTAACCGTTTCCGCTGCCGAAAAAAGTGAAGAAACTTGATTTTTCAAGTTTTTTCAGTTGTAATAGTAAAGAGTCTTTAATTTTTAACAGCTGTTTTTATACAGCCGCTTGTTTTTATATATCCCCGCCCCGCCGTCTGAATTGGAGAAAAACTATGGGAAAGAAAAAAGAAGAGAAAAAAAGAAACAACATTGAAAAAGAACAGGCACTTTTTCTTGCCGGAGAAAAAATAGACAGCAAAGAGTTGCTTTTAAATGTCATTACAACGCTGCAAAAATTCTGCGACGATAATATTTTGGCATTAAAGCCCTTGCTGGACGAAGTCGAAGAAAACGAAGCAATCAAAGAGCGCATTATTCACTTCGTGACGATTTCCGATCTTTTAGACAGCATTGAACAATTAACATCTGTTGATTTGTCGAAAATCCTTGAGGAAAAAAAGAAAACAGTTAAAAAGAAAAAATAATGCGACGTTGATCGGCTAAAGACTATGCCGTAAAGAATACGTTATTTTTTCCGACAAAACCTTTTTGGGATCTGTTTTCTGCCAATCGTATAACTTTTAAATATACGCCCGCCTTTATCGGCGGG
>URSF01000018.1 GCA_900550445.1 uncultured Rhodospirillaceae bacterium
TGTTTCATGACACTGCTCCTTGTTAATTATTGACGCAGCAGCAGCCGTCCGAAGACTTCGTCATTCCCGAAGGACAAGACGATACCGTCGCTGTCGTAGTCGTACCGCCGCCGATAATTACAGGCACATCGGGATTAATGACGGGCAGATCAGGGTTAATGACAGGTAAATCGGGATTCAAAATCGGCCGGTCAATCGTCGAGGATCCGACGCAGATTTCGTTTCCGTTGCTGTCATAACGTGCCGGGCTGTAACTGAAACCGGGTGCGCAGCGCAATTTATTAATGACATTTGTTCCGCCACCGATTGTCGTTTGTGTGCCGGGATTCTGCCATGACGTATCTATTCTGTCCACCAGTTGGGCATTATTAACAATGGCCTGTGCTGTTGGCGCAAATCCCAACACAGCCGCAAAAGCAATCATATAAATCATTTTTTTCATGGTCTTTCCCTCCTTAAAAAAATACCACTGTTTTTATTGTAAATTAAAATTATTTTTTTTGAAAAGGGAAATATACAGTATAGGGGTATAAAATATACAGTAAGGGGGTATAATAAAACGTCAAAAATTAAAGGAATGAAAAGAAAAGTAATTAAATGAAATAATAAGCTGTGATTTTTTATTTTTTTCTTGAAAAAACAATGAAATAATTTTTTCCCGGCCGCTTTTTGAAAATATTTTACGAGTAATAACGGCTTGTGTCCGTGTGCCGGATCGGTGTGTCGTGCCGCCGTCGGGACGCGGAAAAAGTTTTAAAAGTAAATAATTCTGTTTAAGAGAGAAAAAAGAAAACAAAAAGGAGGGAATATTCCCTCCTTTTTATTTTAAGATAATGACAAGATCAAAACGGTCCTATGACAGATCCCTGTCCGCAGTGACTTCCCTGAATGCCGTCGTTCCCGCCGGGGACCGCCCAGCCGCTCCGGCATTGTGTGGAATCGTTAGTTAACGCTCCGAAGGGAAGAGAGCCGGTTTTTCTGCAACCGCCGGATTCTCCGTTGACTTTTATGCTGTAGTAATATCCCGCCGGGCAGGTGACGCAGTGTCCGTTGACAGATTTGTAACCGCTGGCGCAAATCGTGCAGCTGGAAGAACCCGCATTAGACGTATATCCCGTAGGACAGCTTGTACAGCTGGTTGCGCCTGCGGCGGAGTATGTTCCGGCAGGGCAGGCAACACATTGGCCGTTTTGCAGATTGTATCCGCCGGCGCAGCTTGTGCAACTGAGATCAAAGTTCGTTGCGCCCGTACACCCTGTCGGCAGCTTGCAGCAAGTGCCGTTTGATATTCTGTAATAACTGCTGTAAGCTCCGCTGCCGCATGTAATATTGGCGCCGTTAATACATTCAACGCATTTACCGCCGATTTTCAGTTGACCGTCACCGCATTCGGCTTTGACGCATTGTCCGTCTTTCAGCGTGTATCCGCTTTCGCAAGACGTGCATACCGGTCCGGCTGCGGAACTGGTACACGTCGCGCAATTGGCAATCGCGGAAGAACATGTCGGACAATAACCGTTGGAATAATTCAAATAGCGTCCGGATTCACATGATCCGCAGCCTTTTGAACAATCGTCCAGACACCCGACGGGGCATACGGCGTCAACGCATTTCCCAATGGTAGTATTATAAATCTGTCCGTTGCCGCATATCGATTCTGCTTCGCAGCAGCAGCCCTCTGCAGTATTGACGGTCGTATATCCCGACTTGCATACAACATTATAACAGTTGTCGACGCACCTGTTGGCGTTCGGTCTTTTCCCTGACGGACAGCCCAAACATTTTCCCGTGGCATTGTCGCATGTCGTACAGCTGCTGTCACATTGCGGTTTTGCGATTTCTGTTTTGCCGGTGTCTACGGTTGTGTCCGCCGCAACGGAATAAGCGTTGCCGCGACCTAATTTGACAGCTTTGGCGATAACAAATGTTCCCTGATCGGTAAAGACAGATTCTGCCTGTCCCGTTCCTGACAGCGATGCGGCCAGTAACAGCATCGCTGAAAAAAGCAGATATTTTTTCATGACCGTTCTCCCTGACGTCAATTATTGATACAACAACAGCCGTCGGACGATTTTGTCGTACCCGACGGACAAGATGATACCGTCGCCGTCGTTACAACCGGACCGATAACCGGCAGGTCGGGCTTTATGACAGGCAGATCGGGATTCAGCTTGATCGTTTCATCTGGGCAATTCGGTACCCAGCCGGCGCACAATGATTGGTCGGCGTACGGGCAAACTTCGCACGCTTTTTTATATTCGTACTCCGTTTTATTTATTCCGCCCGTTGTTGTTTGTGTTCCCGGGTTAACCCAGCTGGTATCAATGTCTTTGTAGACTGTCTGAGTGGTTATTGCTCCGGCCGTTTGACCGGCGCACAGCGTTACCGCCAACGCCAAAGCGCAGCATATTTTTTTCATGGTATTGCCCTCCTTAAAAAAAAATACCTTTACATTTTTATAATATCACAAACGGCGGATTTTTGTTAGTTAATTAAGAAATAATAAAAAAAACCGTCCTGAAAACGGACGGTTTTTTCTGAAAAATCGGAACGATTAAGCTTTTGCGGCCATTTTTTCTGCGGCGCCTTTGATGCGTTTTTTCAAACGTTTTGCTTCACAGGATAATTTGCCGTTCGGCGTAGACAGCAAAAACGCGTCCAATCCGCCGTTGTGTTCAATCGTCCGCAAACCACGCGAAGAAAGGCGCAGCGTAACGGTCGTTCCCAATGTTTCGCTCAGCAAAGAAACAGCCTGCAGATTCGGCAAAAACCGACGGCGGGTTTTGTTGTTTGCATGGGACACATTGTTGCCTGTCTGGACACCTTTTCCGGTAATAATGCAACGTTTTGCCATAACACGAATTCCTTTAAACGAAAAATCAGAAGCTTTCTTTTAGCTTTAAACCGCCTCTGCGTCAAGTTAAATCTAAAGAAGATTTGATAAAAGTTTTATCATCGGGCAATATAAAAACAACATTTTGATAAAATTTATCCGGAGGAAAAAATGCTGAATTTTGAATATTACTGTCCGACTCGAATCGTTTTCGGCAAAGACACGATCGCGCGTTTGCCCGAATTGATTGATAAATCAAAAAAGGTTTTAATGATTTACGGCGGCGGATCGATCAAAAAGAACGGCGTTTACGATCAGGTGAAGCGGGCTTTGTCAGGTTATGACCTGCTGGAATTTTCGGGGATCGAACCGAATCCGAAATATGAAACGTGCATGAAGGCCGTCGAGCTGATTAAAAAGGAAAAAGTCGATTTTCTGCTGGCCGTCGGGGGCGGATCCGTTCTGGACGGAACAAAGTTTATTGCCGCCGCGGCGAAATACGAAGGCGCCGATCCGTATGATATTTTAACAAAAGGCGCCTCTGTCAACGACGCTTTGCCTTTGGGCGATGTGATTACGCTGCCGGCGACGGGATCGGAAATGAACTGCAACGCTGTGATTTCGCGTTTATCTACAAACGAAAAGCTGGCGTTCGCCGATGAAAAAGTCTATCCGCGTTTTTCGGTTATTGATCCGTCCGTGACGTTTTCTCTGCCGGAAAAGCAGACGATCAACGGAATTGTCGATACGTTTGTGCATACGATGGAATTGTACTGCACGTATGATGTTGATACGCCGCTGCAGGATTCCTGGGCGCTGGGATTATTGAAAACTTTGGTTCGGGAAGCTCCGAAGGTATTGAAACGCCCGAACGATTATAATGCGCGCGCGAATGTTTTCTGGTGCGCGACGTGCGGACTGAATTACTGGATGTCCTTGGGGGCGGTTCAGGATTGGGCAACGCATGGAATCGGGCATGAGCTGACGGCTTTTTACGGCATTGACCACGGGCAGAGTCTGGCAATTGTTCTGCCGCGTTTGCTGAAAAATCAGAAAAAAGTCAAGCAGGAAAAGCTGGCAAAGCTGGGACGCGAAGTTTTCGGCGTTCAATCCGGCGATGATTCAGCCGCGGCGGATCAGGCGATTGAGAAAACGGAAGCTTTCTTTAACTCGATCGGCATGAAAACAAAGCTGTCCGATTACGGCGTCGACGCGCGGGAAGCGGCTGAAAAAATTCGTTCCCGCTTTGCGGACCGCGGAACGAAATTGGGAGAACACGAAGCGATAGACGCAAATGTGTCTTTTGACATTGTCCGCGCTTGCTGACGTTTGAAGACTTTTTAGAAAAAAGGGTGGTTTTTTCCGCCCTTTTGTTTTTTAAAAATCCATTGAATAAATCAGACAGTCGTCGCCTTTGGAATAATAGTTTTTCAGACGGGCTTCTTCTTTAAAACCGTAAGACTGATAAAATTTTTGCGTAGGGATATATAGATCCCGTCCTGCGGTTTTTAAAATCAGCTTGGTTGCTCCGGCTTGCCGGACGGTTTCCACGACTTTGTCCAGCAGACGTTTCCCCATACCTTTGCCGCGGTGGTCATTGTGAACGGCCAGCCAGTGGATTTCAAATGTCGATACGGTGCAGGGCACTCTGGCAAAGCAGACATAACCGGCTGTTTTTCCGTCGTGTTCCAGAAATAAAAAAGCATAGTTTTCCGTTGTGTTGCCGTCTTTTAAAGCATGACGGGCGTTTTTTACGGCCGCGTCAATTTCGTCGGGCGCTCCTTCAAAAAAACCGGTAGAGGCTAAAATATCTCTGATTGTTTCAACGTCCTGTTCAAAAATCTCGTCACGAAATAACATTTATCATGATCCTTCTGATGCGTTACGGTTATAGATCGGAAAAACTTGGGACAAGATACCGTGTATTTATACGGTTGTCCATTGCCGAAATTAACATGTGTTCGGACAATCGGCCGTACGGTACGTGTATTCAAAAGAACTTTATGATTTTTTGAGAGGAAGCTGCGGCTGAAAATTGGCTGGGGCGGCTGGACTCGAACCAGCGAATGACGGAGTCAAAGTCCGTTGCCTTACCGCTTGGCTACGCCCCAATCAGAATATGAATAAGTAATCTTTTTTTGTTCCTTTCGTCAAGAGATTTGTTTGTTCTTTAATTTTTGATTGTTTTTTTAGTGAAATCGGTTATTGTGATGTTTGTTTGCGCCCGTAGCTCAGCTGGATAGAGTATCGGCCTCCGAAGCCGAGGGTCGTGGGTTCGAATCCCGCCGGGCGCACCAATTGAAAAAATCCTCTTTCGAGGATTTTTTTGTTGGGGCGCAGGGGCGCGGAGGAGAAGCCGCGAAGTGGGTTCGGTGAGCGAAGCGAACGACGCCGTCAGGCGGTCCCTTGCGGACGAAGAGCGAAGCGATGAGCAATCCCGCCGGGCGCACCAATTTGTAGCGCGACAATTATATTTAGACTTTTTGACAATCATTTTCAGACCGGTAAAACGAATTACCGCGGCAGTTCGCCTTTCATCATGAAGATATTTTAATTATCGGAAAAATAGTCTGCCGGATGCTGCTTCATGATCGCAGTGGTTTGATAATGAGGCAGCATCCTTTTTATCGCAGGCAGTCAGCGTTGGTAATGTAAGTGTCCTGAAAAAACAACTTAATCAACTGTCTTTCAGAATAATCAATCGGGTACGAAAATACTGTGCCGAACGACACAGCGGCGGAATTTATTTTTAAAAAGGTTCAGTTCTTAAACGGTCTTTTTTTTATGGAAACGTCGTGGTACAATTCTTTCGATACCGTGCGGATTTGTCTCTGCTTGTCCCGCACGTAAAACCTAACGACTAAAAGGAGGATCTTCATGAATATGTGCCTTTTTTATAATCCGCCGGAAACGGCGGTCGAACCGCTGAATTATTTCTTTTCCAGACTTGACGAATTTATGGCTTTGAAAGCCGAGATTTTTCGCTGTGAAGAATTATATCAAACCAAAATTCCCGGCTGCGCCGCAGGCGGATTATATGTAGGCTGTTATCCGTTAAGTGTCGGCGATTTGCTTTGCCTGTATGAAACGGACAAATGGCGCATGAAAAATAAAAACGGGGAACTCTGTTATTTTTATCGCGTTACCGGCAGTCCGTTATCGGGAATGAATACTTGCCAGATATGGAATCAGGATCAAAAAAAATTTATGACGACTTCTGTGGACAGCTTCGGCCGTTTGGCTTTTCCGGCCGTTCGGCTGGAACGGAAAACTTTCGGCGAGACGAAAGTCAGCCGTCGCGCGGCAGAGCTGTTTGCGCCGTTAAATGAGAAGATCGAACGGTTTTATTTTGAAAAAGCGCTTGAAGAAAAGCGCCGGGCATTTTTCGAAAAAGTACATGAGGAAATAAAAGAGCAGACGGACAAAAACGGCGTTACGTCTTTGATGCGTTTTTGCGAAAGCGGCGCTTTGAAAAAAGTTATCAGAATCTGGTTGAAAGAACCGCAGCGTTTTAACGCTGCGGCGCGTGACGGGCGAACGGTGATAAATTTTGCGGCCAAAGATCTGGCATGCCTGAAGTTTATTTTGAAAAAAGGAAAAACGGCGTACCGTTTTTCTCCTCTTGCCGACGTCTGCGAAACGTCGCCGGATATAGAAGAACGTCTGGATTTGTTAATGCGGGCGGGGGTGGATATTGATGCGACGAATCCTGACAAAGAAACACCTTTGATCGTAGCGGCACAGACGATGAACGTGCGGGCGTTGAAATGTCTGCTTGCCGCGGGAGCGGATAAGACCGTCAAAAACGCCGAAGGAAAAACGGCATATGATATTGCCGTGGAAAACGGAGTCGTGTTTGATTTCGGCCGGCTGACGGAAGAGCTGAAACCGTATTGAGCACTGATGGCACGGAGATGATTCGAATCGGGATTTGAAAAAAAATCTTTTTTCGGCGGGAAAAAAGAGTTATCACTTTGTAATGGTAAAAAACAATTTTTCCGGGGTAAAAATGAAATGTCCGAAATGTTCTTCCCGGACTGTCATAAAGTATGGTCGGGCGCGCGGTCGGCAGCGGTATAAATGTAAAGACTGCGGCTGTCAGTTCACCGTGGAACGTCCGCGGACGCGCAGTCTGGAAGAAAAGCTGTTCGCCATGAGTTTGTTGGTTTCCGGCCTGTCAATGACCGCGGTGGCAAAAGCGCTGGGGGTCAGCGTTCAAAGCATTATGCGTTGGAAAAATTCGGATCTGATTGTTTCGGAAAGGGTGGTTAAGGCTCTGCGTGTCCGCAAGGTTTTACGTTCAGGGAAAGTAAAAATCGTTAAGAACAACGAACCGCAGAATAGGGACGTCGACGATTTTCAATACGGTGATGTTTATTCTCTGGAAACCCGCCTGCCGTCAGGGATTCGTGTGGACATTATTTTCAAAAGAAAAGCCAAAACATTACAAAGTCACTCATAATTTTTTTTGCTTGCCTGAAAAAACAGCCTCTTTTATCTAAAAAATAAAACTTTTTTAATATAGATCAAAGGGTTGTCAGATGAAGGTCATTCATTTAAGCAAAAGAAAAATTTTGCTGCAGGTTTTTATTCTGGCGTTGTCTGCTGCGTTCGGCTGGGAGTTAAAAACTCGTTTAACGCCGTCGGCAGGGCAGACGCAAAACGCGGAAATCCCGTATGTTGTTACCGTATCCGCCCGAATGGAAACGACCGCGCCGCAGAAAAAATTCATCGCGTCGGTCGAAGCGATTAACAGCGTCGACGTCAAAGCGCAGGTGACCGGTTATCTGGACAAGATTTTGTTTCAGGAGGGCGGCTTTGTTAAAAAAGACCAGATTTTGTTCATTATTGAACAAAGCCGGTATAAAGAAGCGGTCAACAGCGCGGACGCCGAAGTTGCGCGGGCAAAGGCCAATTTAAAACAAATTGAAAACGATCATAAACGCAATAAAGTCTTGTTCGCGCAAAAAGTGCTGACGGCTTCAAATATTGAAGCGTCCGAAAGCGCGTTGGCGCAGGCCCGCGCGGCGGTTAAATCCGCTGAAGCCAATGCCGAGCTGGCGCGTATTAATCTGGGGTATACGGAAATCCGCGCGCCGATTGACGGGTACATCGGCAAAGCTTTGATTACAAAAGGAAATTATATTGACATGTCGGGCCGTCCGATGGCGCGCATCGTGCAGATTTCGCCGATCCGCATTTCCTTTTCCGTGACGGACCGTGACAGGCTGGAAACACTCAAACGCATGGGAACCAAGAATGATTTGACCGGGAATTTAAAAATTGTTCTGCCTGACGAAACGATTGTGCCGGCACGGGTTATTTCAGCTTTTTTTGACAGTGAAATCAATGCGATGACGGCGACGGTCGCGGCGTATGTCGACGTGGAAAACAAAAACAGCCTGCTGCTGCCGGGAAATCATGTCGACGTTATTGTTCATACGGAAAAGGAAAAACCGCTTGTCCTGATTCCGCAGGCCGCGGCCGTTCAGGACGGGCAGGGCATGTTCGTTTATATCGTCAACGAAGAGGAAAAAGCGCAGAAACAATATATAAAAACCGGTCCTTTGATTGCGGACAGTTTGGTCGTTTCCGGCGGGTTGAAAGCCGGCGACCGGATTATCGTTCAGGGATTGCAGAAAGTCGAAAACGGCTCTCCCGTCAGACAAAGTTTCGCAGGATCGGAGGTTTGAAATGTTTTCTGAATTTTTCCTGAAACGCCCGCGTTTTGCAATCGTTATTGCCATTGTTATGTGCCTGGCCGGATTGGTTTCGTTAAAGTTTTTGCCGATTGCGCTGTATCCTGAAATTACGCCGCCGGTAGTGACGGTTTCCGCGACATATCCCGGGGCGTCGGCTGACGTTATTTCCAAAATGGTTGCCATTCCGATTGAACGCGAGGTCAACGGGGTCGAAGACATGCTGTATATGTCTTCATCGTCCGAAGACACGACATATACGCTGACGGTCACGTTTAAAACGGGAGTGGATCCCGATATGGCGCAGGTCAAAGTCCAGAACCGCGTTCAGATCGCGGCGGCGTCTTTGCCGGCGGAGGTCACGCGGCAAGGAGTGACGGTAACGCGTGAATCAACGAACATGCTGGGCATGCTGTCGTTTACGTCGCCTGAAAAAACGGTCAGCCATTTGGCTTTGGCGGATTTCGTAACGGATAATGTCAAAGAAGCGCTGGCGCGTATTGACGGGGTAGGCGGCGTTGATGTTTATGCGGCCAGTTCGTCGATGCGCGTATGGCTGAATTCAGACAAAATGGCGGCATTGAACATAACGGCGGGCGATGTTCGCGCGGCGATTTCTTCGCAGAATTATCAGCCGACGCTGGGAAAATTGGGGGCGGCCCCCAGTGAAACGGCGCAGATGGTTTATGCACTTAAAACGCAGGGGAGAATCAATGAAGTCGATGATTTCCGCGAAATTATTATCAGAACGGCGGATCACGGCGGTCTGGTTCGGTTAAAGGATATTGCCAGAGTCGAATACGGCGAAGAAACTTACGGTGTTTCGGCTTATAATAACGGCGTTCCGTCCGTTACAATGCAGATCAAGCTGTCATCGGGCGCCAACGCGATTGACGCCATGCGCAAAGTCCGCGCCGAATTAAAACGGCTGGAGGCTTATTTCCCGCAAGACGTCGCCTATGTCTTTAATTATGATTCGACCGAATACATCAACGCTTCCGTGGCCGAAGTGCTGCATACGCTGGCGGAAACTTTTATTCTGGTTGTTTTTGTGTGCTGGCTGTTTTTGCAAAACTGGCGTACGACGTTGATCCCTTTGATTGCCGTTCCCGTTTCGCTGCTGGCGACGTTTGTCGTCATGCTGGTTTTGGGATTCAGCATTAATATGTTTACGTTGTTCGGAATCGTATTGGCGATCGGGGCTGTCGTTGATGATGCGATTGTCGTCGTTGAACGCGTCATGCATCTGATGGAAAAAGAAAAACTGCCGCCTTTGGAAGCGTCGAAAAAAACAATGCGGGAAATTACGGGCGCTTTGATTTCAACAACGCTGGTTATGGTCGTTATTTTTGTTCCTATTGCCTGTATGGGAGGCATTACCGGAAAAATTTACCAACAGTTTGCCATTACGATCAGTATGTCTTTGGTTTTTTCCGCCGTCAATGCATTGACGCTGTCGCCGGTTTTGTGCGCTTATTTTTTAAAGCCGTATCAGCCGTATAAAAAAGGACCGCTGGCCTGGTTTAACCGTTTTGTCAACGCGGCGGCGAACGGATATGCGCGTACGGCGGCTTTGTTTGCGCGCAGAATCAGCGTGATTGCCCTGATTTTCGGGTTGTTGGTTTTGTTAAATGCCGGATTGTTTAAATTAAGCGGCACTTCTTTTATTCCGAACGAAGATCAGGGCGTTTATATCGTGAACGTGACTTTGCCCGAAGGCGCTTCGTTTAACCGGACAAAACAGGTCGTCGAAAAAATTACGCCGATTATTTTAAAACAGCGGGGCGTTCGCGGAACAACGGGCGTCGTCGGCATCAGTATTCTGGCGGGCCGTTCCGAAAATACCGCGATGATTATCGTTGATCTGGATCCCTGGGAAAAAAGAAAAGATCCGTCTTTGTATTCAACGACGATGATGAATGCCATGCGTGCCGGACTGTCGTCGGAAATCCCCGAAGCCGACCTGCAGTTTTTTGAATTTCCGGCAATTAACGGACTGGGTAATCAGGGGGGTATGGATTTTCGTTTTCAAATGATTGAAGGCATGGATTACGCACGTTTGGATACGCAGGTACAGAAATTTTTGGCTTCCGTGAATGCAAACCCGTCGTTTTTGTATGCTTTTACAACATTTACGTCACAGACGCCGGCCGTATTTATCGAAATAAACCGGGAAAAAGCCGAAGCGCTGAATGTGCCTTTAAGCAATTTGTATTCGACTTTGGAAGCTTATCTGGGATCGATGTATGTCAACGACATTAACATCGGCACACAGGTCAACAAAGTCGTTGTGCAGTCCGACGCGGTTTACCGCAATGATGTCGAGGGTATGAAAAATATTTATGTGCCGGCGACGAACGGGGAAATGGTGCCGCTGGGCAGTCTGGTTTCTTTATCGCAGATTATGTCGCCGCGCGTGATTACGCGTTATAACCAGTATCCGAACGCGACGGTTACCGCGATGCAAAATCCCGCCGTCAGTTCCGGAGAAGCGATGCGGGCGATGGAAAATCTGATGCGGAACGTCGGCAAAGGATTTTCTTTTGAATGGTCGGGCATGAGCTGGCAGGAAAAGAACAATCAGGGACAAATGGGGCTGCTGCTTTCTTTGGCCGTTGTGTTTGCTTATTTGTTTTTGGTGTCGCTGTATGAAAGCTGGGTTCTGCCGATTCCCGTTATAATGTCCGTTACGGCGGCGACGGCGGGCGCTTTGGCGGGAATGCTGGTCATGGGGTTGCCTTTGTCGATTTATGCGCAGCTGGGAATTGTGATGCTGGTCGGACTGGCCAGCAAAAACGCGATTTTGATCGTCGAATTTGCCCGTGACGCACGGGCCGCGAACCGTTCGGTGCCGCAGGCGGCGCTGTATGCTTTGCGGGAACGGTTCCGCGCTGTTTTGATGACGGCTTTCGCTTTTATTTTGGGGGTGATGCCCATGATGCTGGCGACCGGCGCCGGAGCGAACAGCCGCCGCGCGATCGGGACGCCCGTATTTTTCGGCATGCTGGCGGGCACGTTTGCCGGATTGTTTCTGATTCCGCTGTTGTACGTTTTGGTTCAGACGCTTGCCGAAAAATATTTTAAATCAAAAAAGAAAGGCTAAAAAATGAAAAAAACGACAGCCCTTTTTATACTTTTTTCCGTTTTTCCGGTAATGCCGGCGCAGGCGTTCGATCCGATGTCGGTTTACGCGCAAAAAGCGCCGGAAGGTTGTATTTCCTCTTCTGTCGGCAAAGGGAAGCTGGATTTGAACGATTTAATCCAGATCGGTATCTGCAACAATCCGGATTTAAATCGCAGTTACATGGCGGTTAAATCTTCCGAAGCGGCTCTCGGCGCGTCCAAAGCGGCGTACCTGCCGTCTGTCGGGCTCAGCGGCGTTATGTCTGCGTCGCATTATAAAGGGCAGTATGACGAACCGGACGCCGATATTTATAAAAAAATGAAAGCCAAACCGTATGCCGTTAATATCGCTTTGAACTGGCTTTTGCTGGATTTCGGAGGGCGTTCCGCGTCGACGCAGATGATGAAAGCGTATATGGAGGCGGCGGCTTTTAACTATAATACGACGCTGCATGATATTATTCTGGGAATCAACAGCGCTTATTTGGATCTGTTAAGCGCCGAAGAAGTCCTGAAAAGCGCTGAAACCAGCGTTGCTTCTTATAAAAAATCATATGATGAAACGCAGAAGAAATATCAGGTCGGCAAAGCGGCCACATCGGATCTGCTGCTGGCAAAAACGACTTATCTGCGTTCACGGTTGGCCGTGACTTCGGCGCGAAACACGATTGAAAAAAATCAGGCTAATCTGGCAAAGCTGTTGAATCTGCCGCCGGAAACGAAATTTGATCTGGTTATTCCGAAAAAAGACAATGCTTCAACGGCTTTACGGCAGAATTCGTCCGTACATGAAATGATTCGCATTGCTTTGGCTCTGCGTCCGGAATTAAAAAGCGCCGCTCAATCGCGGGAAGCCGCCAGACAAAACATATCCGCCGCAAAATCGGCAATGGCGCCGACGCTGGCTTTATACGGGAACGCGTCTTATTCCGATCGGTGGAAAGACGATAAACCGTTTGAAAACGGTTATCCGTACACTTATGGGGCGGAAGTCGGACTGTCTTTGAATATGCCGTTGTTTGAAGGCTTTTCCAAAATGTACGGCCTTGCCAAAGCCCGTTATGATTACCAACAGGCGGTTTATACGCAGAAGAGCACGCAGGATACGGTGAAAAACGAAGTCTGGTCGGCTTATCAGGATTACCGGACCGCGCTGGCGTCTTATACGATTAATCAGGACGTTTTAAAAAGCGCCGAAGAAAATGAACGTGTTTCGCGCGCTTCATACCGGGCGGGCAAAGAAACGCTGCTGAACCTGCTGACGGTGCAGGCGCAGCTGGCGTCAGCCCGTCAGGAACTGATCGTGTCGTTTTATACGGTTTTGATCGGCAAGGCGAATCTGTACCGCGCCGTCGGAAAGTTTTAAAGAAAAAAGCCTCCGAACGGAGGCTTTTTTACGGCTTGCCTTTCTCGGATATGACAAAAGCTTCCAAAGCGGTCAGGATTTCGTGTTTTTCCCCTTGTGCCGCGGCTTGTCCGCCGTCAACGTATCCGCCGATGCCGTCGGCCGTGTCTGTTCCGCTGATGACGACGTTGTTTAAAATTGACGCCGTTTTTATTCTTCTCAGCCGGCCGATCGTAAACAAAGCCGCCGTTTCCATGTCGGCGCACAAGACGCCCTTTTTGGCCCAGAATTGTTTTTGTTCTTCGTTGTCGTCGATATAAAAGCTTTCATGACTGTGAACAATGCCGATATGGCAGGGAAAGTGATTTTCCCGCGCGCTCGTCAGACAGGCATGCAGCAATCCGGTATCCGCAACGGCCGGATACCGCAAGTCGACATAGGCCTGTGACGCGCCGTCGTCACGAACGGCGCCGGCGGCTAAAATCAAATCGCCCAAACGGATTCCCGGCTGCATTGCGCCGCAGGATCCGATACGAATCATTGCCGTGACGCCGATGCGAGCCAGCTCTTCAACCGCGATGCCGGCGGAACACCCGCCGATTCCGGTGGAAACGACCAAGACGCGGATATTTTTGTATGTGCCGGAAATACTGCGGTATTCCCGGTTGAAAGCCAATTCCCGCACGTCGGACAAAAACGGCGCGATCCGGTCGATACGCGCAGGATCCCCCGGCAGCAGCGCATAAGGCGCGGCCATTGATTCGTCAATTCTGATATGAGGTTGCATCATGGATCAAAATCCGCTTCAAGCTACTTTTCCGACAGCTTTTTTCTGACAGGCGGAAACGTGCATGCGGTTGATTTTTGCTTTCAGGCGGCGGATCTTTTCGGGAATTTTGTTTTCCGGCAGATTTTTAACGGCATCAACGCTGCCCAGTTCGGCAGCCGTATCGTAAAACCAGCATTTATAAGTCAGCATATCTAACGTGTTTTGAAGCGCTTTCATGTCTTCTTCAACGCATTTTTTCTGATCGTAGAACATCGTTCGGCGTTCTTCTATTGTTGAATCGCCCAGGATAAACAGATCGATATACCGTTTGATGTCTTTGATCTGCAGGCCGCTGGCTTTCAGACATTCGATTAACCGCAGCCATTCCAGATCCGTATCCTGAAATTTGCGTATTCCTCCGTTGCCGCGGTTGACAAACGGCAGCAGTCCTTCTTTGTCGTAATAACGCAGCGTCGGAGCCGGCAGCCCCGTTTTTTCGGAAACATCTCCGATAGTGTATAACATATTAAGGCGATCCTCTTAAAGTTGACTTTAAATTCTATTTTAGAAGATACGCTTCATTTAAATCATTTTCAAGAGGATTGATTCTTTAAAAGAACGCGGATTTCACTTTCTGTTTTGCCTTTGTAATCAATACGGTTCGATGCGATGAGTCGGCGGCGGTCATTTTTGTTGATCAAACGCGCTTCGACAATAACGGAAGGCGGCGGAATAGACCGTTTGTACAAAACGCCGGCCATGCGCTGGTAAAATTTATCCGGCCGTACCGTTTTCTGTTCGACCAAAACCGTATTTTTTAATAATCCCGAATAGCCTGAACAATCGTTTTTCTGTTTGTTCCGGCCGGTAATGAAATGATCCGTCCGTGTTAAAAAAAGCGGTTACATGCAAAAATGACAATCTGCTTTTTTTAAACTTTTAAACCGACCGGCAAATTTCTTCCGCACTTTGCGCCCGGCGGAATCTGTTTGCGTTATTTTATGTCAGAGAAATTCATTCGGCAGTCTGAGTTACAATAATCCCAGCTGCTGGGCGGTAATCAGAGCGCCGATTCTGCTTTTGACGTTCAGACGCAGATACAGCCCGGCCAGATGCAGTTTGATTGTGGAAACGGACAATCCCATTTTATAGGCGATTTCTTTGTTTTGGTATCCTTGCGCCAAATAAAACAACACTTCTTTTTGTTTCGGAGTGATGGTTATTTCACGTTGTCTTATTTTTATGCCTGCCGCGCTTTTTTTCATACGTTTCTCCCGCTCTTATTAAGATGATGCAAATTATATTACAAAAAATATTGTTTGTCTACAACCTCTGTTTGCATAATTTGTAGAAATATAAAGATTTTTTCGTTTTTATATAACGAGAGTGCTTTTGGTGACTTTCGTAAAAGTTGTGTGTTTGCGGGCTCGGGAACTTTTTTCGGGAGGATTCGTTTCATTGTTTCAAAGCCGGAAATTAAGAATAAAAACGGCGGATTTTTATTTACATCTGTTCTAAAAGTATATATAACCTGTTGCAAAAGATATATTTCTTTAAAGAAAGGAGATAACATGAAATATGTTTGTACTGTTTGCGGCCAGATAATTGAAGCCGACGAAATGCCTAAAGTCTGCCCGGTTTGCAAAGCAACGACTTTTAAAGTTGTAGATGAAACGGCAAAAGTTTATGCCGATGAACACAGGGTCGGTTCCGCCAAAGGATTGGACGAACGTATTGTTGCGGGGCTGCGTGAACATTTTACGGGTGAATGCTGCGAGGTCGGCATGTATCTGGCCATGTCGCGCCAGGCGGACAGAGAAGGTTATCCCGAAATCGCCGAAGCGTTCAAACGTTATGCTTTGGAAGAAGCGGATCATGCTTCCAGATTCGCTGAATTGCTGGGCGAAGTCCTGACGGATTCAACCAAAAAGAATGTTGAAATGCGCGCGGCGGCTGAATTCGGCGCTTGCGAAGGAAAGCTGAAAATCGCCAAGCTGGCAAAAGAACTGGGATATGACGCCGTTCATGACACCGTTCACGAAATGTGCAAGGACGAAGCCCGTCACGGCAAAGGGTTTGACGGACTGTATAACAGATATTTCAAGTAACCCTTAAAAAGGGGGAAACGCGATTTGCGTGTTTCCGTCAAACGAATAAGGGGGAGCGCTAAACGGGAATACGCTTTGGTCGTATTCCCGCCGGCTTATCAGGCGATACGGAATATGCCGCGCTTCCAGGTGCGGCAGATGGGAAAAGCTGCTGTTTTCAAAATAAATTTTTTGCGCCGGCAGTTTTTGTATGACTTGATAATACTCTTTCATTCGCTGCGTGTAAAATACGGCTGCTGCCGTATTTTGCCGCAGCATAAGGGCGTTATTTGTTAAAAGCAGAGCGCAGATTCCGAAAAAAACAATCCTTTTTTTCAGAATACCGTTTTGCGCAAGCATACCGAAAAACAATATCAAAAGGCACAGACTCCACAGCTGCGGAATAAAACGCGCCCACCAGTTGACCGGATTAAACAAAACCGTGCAGGTGATTAAGCCTGAAACAAACAGAAACAGCCTTTTGTTCCGCTTATGCGCAAAGCCGGTTGTGCAGGATAAAAGCAGACATAATATTAATGCCGCGCCGAAAAAATACCCGAACCCGCCCTGCCGCAGGTCCGGCACGGCGAAAGGACGGTTGAACGGCGGGTGCAAAAGGAAATTATCCTTGTCTGCCGCGTTGTCGTTTTTCAGGCAGGAAGAAACGTTTTTGGGAACGGAAAACAAAGAAATCAGAAATTGTCCGGCTTTATTTTTTCCTTCCAAAGTCGGCGGCAGCTGCAAATATAGAACGTCCAGGCGGTTTTTTCCGGTCAGCGGATAAAACGGCGATAAATTCTGCCGCATGTTCGTCAGATAAGGATTGACGCCGGACAACAGAATCAATCCGGCGGAAACGCAGCAGACTTTTATCAGGGAATTCCTTTTCTTTTGCTGTCCGGAACAATGCAGATATATGCAGCAGCTCAGTGTAAACAACGTAACATAGGGCAGTCCGCTTATTTTAATGTTTGCCAGAATAACGCCTGAAAAAACAAGGCCGGCGGGAACGTATTTTTTTAAAGGAATATCCAAATTCCAATGGATAAAGCTTAATAAAAACAAAACCAGGGCGGAATAAAATAAAGCGTCGACATAATAAGAAAAGGATTGCGCGACGACAACCGGCGCCCAGGCCAAAAGAAAAGACAAAGTCAGGCTTTCAGCTGCGGGCAGATGTGTCTTATCTTCTTTTTTCGCCGCGGAAAACAGAAAAGCCGCATAACAAAAAACCATCAATGCGAACATGAAATTGACGGCTTTTCCCGCTTCGGAAGAGTGTAAAGCGAGATTGATGTTCGCCGCGATAATTTCGGCGAATTTAACGTAATGCTGTGTCCACAGCGTGTCAAAAGACCCGACGGGAAAAAATCTGTCCGCGAAAGTTCCGGCCGTTTCAAAAACCGGATTCCAGCCCTTTGCCAGAAAATACGCGCTTGTTTGATGATAGCCTTTGCCGTCATAACTCCAGTCAAATATATTATGCGATAAAACGGCGAAGACGGTCAGTATTCCCCATAACGTCAATTCCGCCATGACGGCCCGGCGGCTGTTTTCTTTGTTGAAACGCCACAGTACAACCGCCGTTGACAAAATGAAAACGGCAAAATACCACCGGTTAATCGAAATTCCTGCGGGAAATCCCGAAAACGACAGGAAAAACAGAGTAAAAACGCCTGTCAGCAGCGAAAAATACAGATAAAAGAATTGCGCCATGACACATTAAAGGCCGGTCAGTATCCTTTCTTTTGGCCAGGAAACGGAATAACCATAATTGATTTCCTTCTTTTCCTGCGGCTGATAAACGCTTTCCCATTTGATCAGTCCGACTTTGTCATTCGGATTGACGGTATAGCCGGGCGTCGTTTTGTCTTTTATGATTTTTACGGCAATGTCACTGTTGCGCGAAACGGGAATTTGTTCGTAGACGGCAATTTTGATCGGCTGGCGGTGCAGGTTTTGAATGTTTGTTTTCGATAAAACGTCTTTTTTCGTTTCGCGGGCAATAACGCCGCCTTCCGTCGTTTCCCCGCCCAAAGACGTATAAGCGACGCGGATCTTTTCGTCCTGTCCGAATGCCAGATGCAGCTTTTCGTTCGGCCGCAGCAAATCCAGATAGGAATTGCCGATAAAGGCGCCGTCCCGGAACAATGCGATGTTGCCGGGCAGCAAGGGCAGATTTCCGTTAAAAACCAGAGTCGCGATCAGATAAGCGGAAGCGTCCGCCGCCGGATAAGATTCCGCGCGTATTTCCGCCGGGATTGCGTAGTGGCCGATGTTAAACCGATATTCCGAACCGTCGGAAGGAACATTGGACAGCCCCTTGATTTCAAATACGCCGGAAAACTCTGTGCCGATTGCGGACGCGCCGGCAAAGGCGGCGTCTTCCGTTTCCGCCATAACGCTGTCCGCGGCCGGCGCGGCGTCAAACGCGATTTCGTCAACGGCGGCAAAATTGGTTGCTCTGCCCGCCAACATCGGCGACGCGGCTTTCATTGTCTTTTGGTAAACGATTCTTTCGTTGTCTCTTAAATTCAACCAGACGGGCGGCAGAACGGGCGGCTGCATCGTGACGGAAGGGCGGGCCGTTGATAACGTTAAAATAACGTTGTTCCAGTCTTCGCCGGTTTTCTGGGCAATATCGCCGTATTGTATAATCTCGACCGTTTCGTCCGCGGAATCCAGACGTGCTTCATATAACGGATTCCAAAAAGCGCCGGCAATCTGGTATTGCAGGACAACGCTGGCTTTGACCGGCTTGTCGGTTTCAACGTTGACGCGGACTTGTTTATAACTTTTTTTGCCCGTCGCAACCCGGCGCAACTGATTTTGCAGCGCAGTGATGTCGTTGTCGACGGAACGCAGCCGGATTTGTTTTTCAATGGCTTCTTTGCCCAGCGTATTCATACCGCTCTGAATTGTCTGCCAGGCATTTTTCCAAGCGTCGGGGGACAAAGCCCGAACGTCGTTTTCTTCACCGTTTGCCCGGGGAATTCCGCCGCGCGTCAGGTTTTCCAGAAAAGCTTTTCCCGTATCGGCGGCTTTAATCTGCGCTTCAATGAATCGGCGTTCGTCGCGCAGCGCCGCGATTTGGTCCTGAATCTTTTTTTCTTCGGCGACGGCCAGATCAGCCGTAAATATTTGTTTGGTTTCGACCGAACCGATTGTGAACGCCGAGCTTCCCTTGCCTGAAACGCGCAGAGAATCCGTCATCAGTCCCGCCGGCAGATCGTTGAAAATCAACGTATGTTTGCCGGCCGGCAGATCCGCCTGCGCCGACCGGGAAATATCGGCGCGGTCGGGAAACACGGTGACGGCGTAAATTTCGGACGGCGCGTTAATATCGGCGCCGAAAGCGGAAGAACACAGAAAAGAAGAGAAGAACAGCAAAGATATTTTTTTCATGATATTTTCCTATTTTTCAAAATCGGGCGCCCGGATCAATCCGCCGTCCTTTGCCAGTTTGTTTGCGGTGCGTTTCAGTTTCAGAATGGATTTGTCCCCCAACCCTCTTTGATAAATTTCGCCATAGTTGCCCCGTTCGGCCAAAGCCCGATAAATCCAGCCGGCGTCCAGCCCCAGCTTGTCGGCGGCGGCTTTGTTCTGTCCCAGCAGATTTTGAATTTCGGTATCCTGCGTATTTTGGAAATCTTCGATATTCTGGGAGGAAATACCTTTTTCTTCCGCTTTGATGACGGCGTAAGTCAGCCAGCGCAGTATCTTAAACAGCTCCGGATCGTCATCGCGGATATACGGTCCGGCCGGATAAGTCCGCACGATTTCCGGCAGGACGACCAGATCGACTTCGGACGGGCTGTTTTTAAAATATTCCGAATGCAGCGTTTCCAGCCGGGCAAAAATCAGATCACAGCGTTTCAGATACAGCAATTCTTTGGCCCGGCTCAGCGTCGGAGCTTTCATCAGCCGCATTTCCAGCTGATGACGTTTGTTGTAGTCGTCCAGTTCCCGCAGTAAAAAAGGCGTACTTTCAACGCAGACTTTCGCCCCCTGATAATCGCGCATGGAGCTTGCGTCAGGATTATAATGACCGATAAAGGCTAAGGCGGAATAATAAAAGACGGCCGGAAAAGCGGCAGCGGAGGTCAGTTCTTGTTCCATTGTCCACGGCGTGGCCGCGTTTAAAATATCGATCTGCCCGTTTTCCAGCAGGTTAAAACCGTTTTCCTGATTGACTGGAACGATTTGGACCGCTTCCGGCCGGCCCAGTATGGCCGAAGCCGCCAGCCGGCAGATTTCGACGTCAATGCCGTGCCATTCTTTGTCAGTCTGATAAGCAAAAGCGCCCGCCGTCGTGCGTGCGCCGCAACGGACGACGCCCGACTGCTTTATTCTGTTCAGCGTGCCGCCGGCCTGCGCCGGTTCGGCGAACGGAAAGAAAAACGAAATCACAAAAAGAAAATAAAGAAAAAAGCGCGGCATTATCAGTTCCACGAAATTAAAACCAACGGAATTTTTTTTAATATACCTTAAAATATGAAGTGGTGTATACTGTTTTTCAGGTCAGCGGAATTTTGGTGAAAGATTAATGAAAAAAATACGGGCGATTTTATTTTTTTTGGTTGGAATGTGTTTTTTCGGCGCCGATGTCTGCGCGCAAACGCCGACCGTCAAGCCGTCGCCGGAAAGCTGGCTGAAAAAAAAGGGAAGCGAACTGGTTTCCATTTTATCCGAAGAAGAAACGAAAACCCGCTATGTTAAACTGCGCCGGATTGCCAGAGAAGTTTTTAACCAACAGGAAATGACCCGTTTGTCAATGGGGCGGTACTGGCGCGATTTATCCGCGGATCAACAGGCGGCTTTGCAGTATCTGTTTTTCGATTATTTTGTCGTTACTTACGGCACGGCTTCGCTGGGCGTTGAAAAAGTGGACATTAAAATAACGGAAAAACAGCCTTCGGGGCGTGACGTTTTGCTGAAAACTCAAATTAATGTCGATTTTAACGGTCTTGTCCCGGAAAAGGCCGCCGCGAAAACCGCGCAGAAAAAGCAGACGGCCGGAAAGAGTGACGAAAGCTATTTTGAAATTTTGTTCGCTCTGCGGGAAACCCCGACGGGATACTATATCCGGGACGCCAAAGTGGAAGGGCAGAGCGTTTTGATGTTCCTGCGTTCGCAGATGGAAAAGGAACTGCAGGCCGCCGGATATGACCCGGAAGTTTTTCTGGAAGCCATGCGTAAAAAAATCAATCTGCGTTACCGCGCGGCCGAAGACATGGCCAAAGCGCGGGCGAAGAAAAAACAATCCGCGCAGCCGTCCGCCGGCGGTCAGAAACAATAACGGCTCTTTTGAAAAAATATTGACAAAATTTTCAAAAAGATTACGATATTTTCATTAAAACGTTAATTCGGAGGTCGCTATGTCTTTAAGCCTGGAACAAAATACGCAGCCGTCTGCTAAAAGCAGCAAATCCGCGGCTTTGTTGAATAAATATCTGAAGGAAGCCGTCCATTTGACATATTCCGACACGCTGTTTGAAGCGAATCGCTATCTGTCCGATTTCGCCACCCGCCCGCACTGGGAAGAAATCAAACGGGAAGATATTGACGCTAAGCGCAAAGAAATAAAAGAGGATTTGAAAAAGTTCGGTTTCCGTGAAAAAGCGGCTTACTATGCGAATGTTCGTTCCGCCCCTCATCTGCGGGAAACAATGGTTAAGATGGGAATTGCCGCAGTGACGACGGCCGTTGCGACGGCGGTTTCTCCCGAACTGGGGCAGGCTGTCGCCGGTGCGGCGGTTGCTTACGGCATGTCAAAGCTTATTGCCGGAACCGTCGGGACGCCGACAACGCCGAAAGAACTGTTTTCAACGCGCGATTACATTGATTTAAAACATTCGCAGATGGCTTTGCGCAAACTGTCGCATCATCTGGAAAAGAAAGAATTAAATAAAATGAAGCAGGAAGCGATGATCAAAGGCGTCTATTTCCCCATTTCGGGACGTGGCGGCATCGGTTATTAACTGATTGATTTTTATGAAAAGACTCCGTATTCGCGGAGTCTTTTTTTTATCCGGCGGCGAAATTTTTGCCGCCTCCTCTTGACAAAGGAAAACAGCGTCCCTATTTTGTTAGCACTCGATGACGGGGAGTGCTAAAACTTCCGGTCACGAACAGTTAGTTTTCACATATTCAAAAGGGTTGTTTACCATGAAATTCAGACCGTTATTTGACCGTATTCTGGTTAAACGCACAGCGGAAGACACAAAAACCGCCGGCGGAATTATTATTCCCGACACGGCGAAAGAAAAACCGTCGAAGGGTGAAGTCATTGCCGTCGGCACGGGTGGCCGCGACGAACAGGGCAAAACGATTCCCATGACGTTGAAAGTCGGCGATCAGGTTTTGTTCGGCAAATGGTCGGGAACGGAAGTCAAAATCGACGGTGAAGAACTGTTGATCATGAAAGAAGCCGACGTTCTGGGGATTTTGGAATAATCTTCGAACGTTTTTCAAGGGTTTATTTTTTTAAGGAAGGTTTTTTACTATGGCTGCTAAGGAAGTCAAATTTTCCACCGATGCCCGCAGTGCGATGCTGCGCGGCGTAGATATTCTGGCTGATACCGTTAAAGTAACGCTGGGTCCGAAAGGCCGCAACGTCGTTTTGTCGAAATCTTTCGGCGCGCCGCGGATTACAAAAGACGGCGTTTCCGTTGCCAAAGAAATCGAACTGGCAAACAAGTTTGAAAACATGGGCGCGCAGATGGTTAAGGAAGCCGCGTCCAAAACGGCCGACGTCGCCGGCGACGGCACGACGTCCGCGACCGTTCTGGCTCAGGCGATTGTCCGCGAAGGCTGCAAAGCCGTTGCCGCTGGCATGAACCCGATGGATCTGCGCCGCGGGATTGACCTGGCGGTCGCCGCCGTCGTTGAAGACGTTAAATCCCGTTCACGCAAAGTATCGACGACGGCTGAAGTCGCTCAGGTCGGCACGATTTCCGCCAACGGCGACAGCTCGATCGGCCAGTATCTGGCCGACGCAATGGATAAAGTCGGCAACGAAGGCGTGATTACGGTTGAAGACGCCAAAGGTCTGAACACCGAACTGGAAGTCGTGGAAGGCATGCAGTTTGACCGCGGTTATTTGTCCCCGTATTTTGTGACGAACGCGGAAAAAATGACGTGCGAACTGGAAAATCCGTACATTTTAATTCATGAAGCCAAACTGTCCAACCTGCAATCGATGCTGCCGGTATTGGAAGCCGTCGTTCAGTCGGCCCGTCCGCTGTTGATTATTGCCGAAGACGTTGAAGGCGAAGCTTTGGCGACGCTGGTCGTCAACAAGCTGCGCGGCGGATTAAAAGTCGCCGCTGTTAAGGCTCCGGGCTTCGGCGATCGTCGTAAAGCCATGCTGGAAGACATCGCCATTTTGACCAAAGGTCAGGTCATTTCGGCCGATTTGGGCATTAAGCTGGAAGACGTTACGCTGGATATGCTGGGAACGGCCAAAAAGGTGTCGATTACAAAAGACAACACGACGATTGTTGACGGCGCCGGCGCAAAAGATGAAATTTCCGCCCGCTGCAACCAGATCAAACAGCAGGTCGAAACAACCACGTCCGAATACGACAAGGAAAAACTGCAGGAACGTCTGGCTAAATTGTCCGGCGGCGTTGCGGTGATCAAAGTCGGCGGCGCTTCTGAAGTTGAAGTGAAAGAAAAGAAAGACCGTGTCGCCGACGCTCTGCATGCGACGCGCGCCGCTGTTGAAGAAGGCATTGTTACGGGCGGCGGTACGGCTTTGCTGTATGCCGTCAAATGCCTGGACGCTTTGAAACCGGCCAATGACGACCAGCGTGTCGGTATTGATATCATTCGCCGCGCTTTGCAGGCGCCGGTGCGTCAGATCGCCGCAAATGCGGGTGAAGATGGCGCCGTAATCGCCGGCAAGCTGTTGGAAGGCGAAAAAACAAACATTGGTTTTGACGCGCAGACGGGCAAATATGTCGATATGTTTGAAGCCGGCATTATTGACCCGACCAAAGTTGTCCGCACTTCTTTGGAAAGCGCTTCTTCCATCGCCGGTCTGTTGATTACGACGGAAGCCATGGTTGCCGATAAACCCGAAGAAAAGTGCAGCTGCCACGGCGGCGCCGACGCCGGTATGGGCGGCATGGGCGGTATGGGCGGCATGGGCGGTTTCTAACCGTTTGCCGTGCGAACAGTTTAAAAGAGCCTCGCAAGAGGCTCTTTTTTTTTATTGTTCAGAAGAGTTTTTTTATTTGTAAAGTTTTTATCAATGACTTATCAAAGTGTGTGTATAATAAGGAAATAAAATGCTGACATTTTTTACCGGATTATCCATTGTTATTCTTTTTGCTCTGCGTCCGTTTGTGTACAAGCCGGCCAGTAAAGAACTGGATCCTGCCGTTTCTTCTTATTTTACGGCGGTATGGTGTTTGTTGTTTGCTCTGCCGACCATTCCGTTTTGCCGGCATTATTTTTTTATTGACGACCGGTTTGTTTTTTTTACGCCGGGGATTGTTTTTCCGCTGTTAAAAGGCGTTTCTCTGTTTTGTTTCATGAAATTAAATCAGGTTGTAAACAGGGAAAACACTTCCGGATCGGTTTTCTGGGGCGTCATCAGTCTGGCGCTGGTCGCATTGGTGACGACGTTTGTTTTTGACGTTCCGCTGGCCCGTTTGAAACTGATTATCATTTTATTTATCGGCGCCATGGGCGTTCTGTTTTTTGTGTTCGGAGAAGGCCGCAGGTTATCGGCTGTCGGGAAAAAAGCGTTCGCCGGCCTGATTTTTTTCGCGGCGCTGAATAATATCTGCGATACGCTGGGGATCAGAGATACCAACTGGTATGTTTTATATACGGTGCCGACGATCGGCATGCTGTTGTGTTCTGTCGTTGCGGCAGGAAAAACCATTCCTTTGAAAGCTTTTTTTACGACACGGCATATTGTTTTTGCCGGCATTGTTTATGCCGCCGGCGAAATGATTCTGATTTTTTCCATGCAGTCGTTTTTTCCGGTTATCGCGGCGATATTCCTGATCCGTCTGGCGCAGAGCGTCGATCTGCTTTTGGCGTATCATCTGGAAAAAGAAGGAAAAGCCGGCGTTCAGTATTTCTTTGCGTTGGGAACGGTTATTCTGGCTTACTTTTTCTTTTTCGGGATTTAAAGCGCCATCAGATCGATCCGGCGTTTTTCCGGATTGTAACGCATGGCGGTTTTGCCGGCTTTTAGTTCCAAAGCGTCTTTGCCGAAGATCTGATAACGCCAGCCTTTCAGTACATTGATATCCGGGTTGTTTTCGCCGGCCAGCATATCCAGTTCGTCCGGTGTGGCGATCAGTTTTTCCGCAACGTCGTTTTCCGCGGATTTAATCATCAAAAGCAGGCGCAGCATTTTGGAAACGGAACGGGCGGAGCGCGGCAGTTCATAAGGTTTCGGCAAAACAGGATATGTGCCTGCGTCCCGGTTTTTTACCTCTGCGATGACCTTCAGAATATCTTTGCCCATGCGTCCGTTGGCAAATCCTTGCGGCAGGCCGCGCATTTTAGCCATTTCTTCCGCTGTTTCGGGAACGTTGGCCGCGATTTCCAAAACGATTTCGTCACGCATAATATGTTTGCGCGGCCTGTTTAACCGTTTGGCTTCATTTTCTCTGTATGCCGCCAGCGCCTGACATAACGCCAGATAAAACGGCTTTGAGCTGTTTAGCTTTAACCGTTTCCAGGCCAAAGACGAATCATTTTCATAAGTCTGCGGATTAATCAAAGCGGCGGTATCGTCGTCAATCCAGTGTTCTCGCCCTGTTTGTTCCAGCAGTTCCAGCATTTTTTTGTAAATGTCGCGCAAATGCGTTACGTCCGCCAAAGCGTAACGGATTTGCTTTTCGCTTAAAGGCCGGCGCGACCAGTCCGTAAAGCGCATGGATTTGTCCAGTTCTATGCCCAGCAGTTTTTGCACCAGATTTTGATAGCTGACGGATTCTCCGAATCCGCAGACCATGGCGGCCAGCTGCGTGTCGAAAACAGGGAAAGGCGTTTTGGCATTTAAGTGATAAAAAATTTCGATATCCTGTCGGGCCGCGTGAAAGACCTTAACGACATTTTTGTTTTGCATTAATTCAAACAAGGGCTGCAGATCGATGCCTTTTGCCAAGGGATCAATGCAGACGGCTTCGTCAATGGAAGCGATCTGGATCAGGCACAATTGCGGCCAATAAGTTTTTTCACGGATAAATTCCGTGTCGACGGTAACAAATTGATGGTCGGCCAATCGCTGGCAGAGCAGGTTAAGTTCTTCTGTTGTTTGAATAAATAAGCACATTTTCTTCGCCGGATAAAAATAAAAAAAACCGTTCTTGTTTTACAGTTGAAAAATAAAAAAATAAAGACCGAAAAAGAAATTATTTTGTTTTTTATGATAAAAGGCTTGTTTTTAACGGGGAAAGGCGTACACTTTTTAGTAAGATTTTATAGTCCTCTGCGATGTGGCTGCCGAAAGGCGTATACAAAGTGAGTTGTTCTGTTTTCGGGACAAATATAAACTCTTCCGTTTATTTTAAAACGGCTTTTTTCTTTATTTATCAGGAGATTCTATATGCCTAACGGTAAAGTTAAATGGTTCAACAGAAGAAAAGGTTACGGATTCATTGAACCCGAAGACGGATCAAAAGACGTCTTCGTTCACATCAGCGCGGTTGAAAAAGCCGGCCTGCCGACCCTGAAGGAAGATCAGGCCGTCAGCTATGAACTGGTAACGCATAAAGACCGCACTTCCGCAGAAGAACTGAAATTAATCTGATTTTTCCGCTGCCACAGAGGGGCTTTGTTTCAGCAAAGCCCCTTTTTTTATTTTCACGGACAAATAACGACGGTATAATAAAATAAAAAAAACAGAGGGATTTATGCTTAAAGTTTTAACAATTTTTTTGTGTCTGCTGATCGCGCCGTCCGACGGTTCGGCCAGAGCGGTTAAATTGGGCAGCAAAGCCAATCAACAACCCAGATTGGATTTTTCGTCACAGACGTCTTCGGTTAATGCGTCCGGAATTTCGTGTTTTGAAAATGACGATTGCCCTTATGACAAGGAGTGTGTCGCTTTGCAATGCGTGGACGTTTGCAAAAACAGCTCATGTCTGGCGGGAACGTATTGCGCGCCGGCAGGTGAAGATAAACCCCACGAATATCAGTGCGCCGAATGTGTCGTCAATTTTCATTGTGCCGAAGGCATGTTCTGCGATAGGGATTATACATGCAAAGTTCCCGATCCGTGTACTGACGCCGTTTGTCCGCCGGCCGCGCCGTTCTGTATGCCGAAACCGTATAAAACACTGCCGTATACCTGTGTGCAATGCACGCAGAACGATCATTGCCCGCCGGTCGCCGGTCTGACCAGAAGCTGTGTTGACGGTTACTGCCTGTTTAACATTGAAGGCAATATTCCCAAACAGCCGGTTGAAAACAAAGCCGACAACGAACCTGTTCGGGAAGAACCGCCGGTCGATGCGGAAATGTATGACGAAGATCTTTACCCGTATGAAGACGAATACGAAGACATGTATTATTAAAAAAGCCCCGCAAGGGGCTTTTCTTTTAAAGGTAATTCAATAAACTGAGGCTGTTAATCGTTGATAAAACGGAATAAGATACCTTTAAATTTTCAGCCGCCTGCAGCAACATTGTCGCCGCTTCGGTTTTGTCAACCTGCGTCAATGACGATATGTATGTTTCCAGTGAGTTCTGCAAAGCGGTCTGGTTGTCAATCGTCGTTTTCACCAGATCCAGCTTGCTGATGACGGCGTATTGCACGCTGGTGACATCGCCGTTTGTTTCTTTTGAATTGGCGGTCAGAGCTTCGTCCAGCAAATCCAGAGCTTCCGAAACACGCTGCGTCGCGCTGTCGATATTGTCCGGATCCAGCATGTTGCCCTGCGCGATGGCGCCCAGCGCCCGGAACACTTTTTCAAAGGCGGCGGAAGAAGCGTTGATGTCATTAACGATTGTTGTCGTTTCGCTGACGCGGTAAGACGACGACAGCTGTCCCCCGTTGTAATAAGTACTGGTTTCAAAACGGGCCGATGTAAAGCTTTCCGTTGCACCGTATTCGGGGAAATCTTCCGTTCTGACGATCAGCTCTTTGCCGTCGTCGGATACGCCCAGAACCGTATATAACCCGTTGTAGGCGCCGTTGGTCCCGCCCATTTCCACGGTTGCTCCGACCGAATAGGTCTTGCAGATCGTTACGCCCGCGCCGTCGGCGATCGTATTTCCGTTTAACAGACTCATTTCTTCTTCCACAGGTGTTTCATCTGAAAATTTAACGGTGCGGCCGTCTTCGGAAACAGAATCGATGATATACATTTTGTCGTTTCCGTCAGCACCTTTGATAATCAGGCAATCGCCTGTTTTGTATGAAGAAAACGCCCCTTTGACCGTCGCCGTCATCGCGTTCTGATTGACGCTGAAACCGATGTCGCCGGTCTGCAAAGCGCTGCCTTTCATGCTGGAAGTGACAAAACCGCCGATGTCGGAATGTGTCCGTACAACCAAAGGCACGTTTGTTAAGTTTGTATCGGGAACCGGCGTGCCGGTTGAAATGTCCAGCGTGGAACCGTCGGGGGAAACCGATTTGACGTATAAAGCGTATTCGTTGCCGGCGGAATCCGTAATTGTAACGGTCTGGCCGCCTTTCAGATTGGAAAACGTTCCGGCTGCTCCTGTGATCGTATTGTCGGCCGTATTGACGGTCAAAGACTGCGGACAGTCGATTGTTTCAATGACAATGCCGACGTTTTTTTCCGCCGTGATTGTGCCGGTTTGCGTGCTTTGCTGAATATTAACCGTTCCGTCCGTTAATTTTTCGACGCCGATTGTTTCATTGACGACGTTTTCTTCAAATGTAATCGTTGACCCGTCGTCTGAAATTTCTTTGATTGTCAGATAACCGTTGTTGCTGCCGGTTCCGTTGATCAACAGCTTTTCGCCTTCTTTCAGATCTGAAAAAGATCCAGGCCGACCGGTCAGCGCGTTTGTCGTGATTCCGGTGGTCAGGTCTTCCGTTGATGAAAAGACCCAGCTGCCTTTGGTAATGGAAACGGCCGAAGAATCCGTAATCGTTTCGTCCGCGACCGTTTCGGCAAACGTCAGCATTGAACCGTCTTCGGATACGGATTGAACGGTCAGGGTTTGATCGTTGCCGCCCGTTCCCTGAACGATGACCTGATCGCCGGGCTGAATGCCGAGGAAGGTATCCGGGTCGGCGGATAAAGAATTTGTCGCGGAATCAAACGTCATTTCATTGGCGGGCGATCCGTGATAAACGACGACTTTCGGGTCAAGCGTTTGGAATTCCTGCTTGATCGTAACGCCGCCCAGAACGTCCGCGGACGTGGACATCTGCGACAACGACGCCGAATAACTGTTCGGATAAGTCAGGACGTCGCCGTCATAAACGGCCTGAAATTCTTCCAAAGTCGTATAGGGGAAGTCCACGGGCGGCGTCGTTGTTTTGCCGCCGCCGAAAACATAGTTGCCGTCTACCTGCGTATTAAGGTAATACGCGATTAAAGACATGGCTTCAAAAGCGGCTTCCTGAACATTTTGCAGGGCGAGCAGTTCTTCTTCCGTCGGATTTTCGGACATGGCCGCCAGATCGTTGGCGAAAAATTCGCGCACCTGAGACCGCACGTCCGTCAAAGCCGAACGGATTCCGTCGACTGAAGTCTGCTGGGCTTCCAGAACGACCTGCGTAATGGAATTTGTTTCCAGATATTTGTTTGTGACCGCCCGTTCGTTTTGCAAAGACAGCAGACGATAAGTCGATAATCCGTATTTGTCATAGGAATCGTATCTGTTGCCGGTTGCCGCCTGATAGGAAATGTCTGTCATGGCCGCTTTTTGTTTGGACATCTGCGACATGTATAAATTATAGGTAGCTGTTGTCGGGACTCTTGTCATGATGTGTTACTCCCTGTTAAACAATGCCGTCCAGCATCTCCAGCATTTCCAGAGATGTCGTTAAAGCTTTTGCCGCCGCGCTGTACGAACGCTGATAAACCAGCAGCATGGACAATTCTTCGTCCAGATCGACGCCGCTGATTTCCTGTTCTTTTTTATAGATCGTCGTCACCAGTTCGGTTTGATAATCGGTTGTTGAACTGGCATCGTTCAAATTTGTCGCCAGCCCGCTGACAACAGAGGCGGCATAACTGGACAATGTTGTCGTGATTTTTGAAAAACTGCCTGCGGATCCGAAATCAATCGGCTGGGTAAAGACTTTGGCAAATTCGTTGGCTAAAGAATTGTCCGCGTCGCTTAAAAAATAGGATCCCGTATCCGAACTGTACTGTATTTTGCCCGTATTCATCAGCCCGGGGGATTCCAAAATATCCGACCGGACCTCCAGTTCCGAAGCATATCCCGCATGAGAAATCCCCAATCCCAGCCGGTTCAGGATACTGCCGCTGGTGACGCCGTTGACGGTTGACGTTGTTTCCGTGATTTCCATTTGATTGTTGTCAATATTGGTGATGCGCAGACGATATCCGGATCCTTCTTTGACCAGATCGGCCTTAACAATCTGATTGCCGGCTTCGTCGACCAGAGTCGTATTGATTTTATCCGCGATTGTCTGCAGGGAATCTCCGGCGGAAACTTCTATGGAACCGAAGTTCAGACCGTTGGCCGTGTCCGAGAAATTAATGGTTGTTTTTCCTTTGATGCCCATTAAGGATCCCGAAGAAATAATTTCGGATTCGTAAACGGAATCTTTTTTGGACGTTACAATAAAATCGTTTAAACCGAAAAAGTTTGAAAAGCCGGAGTAAGTCTGATCGATCGTTCCGCTGCCGTCCGCGTCAAAGCCGATGGAAACACTGCTTTCTTCGCTGCCTGAAAGGACGGAGCTTTCATCTCTGAACGCGATGGAATAAGTGCTGGCGCCCAGATCTATTTCCAGTTTTCCGTCTTGGCTTAACCCGACCGAAGCGCCGCTCAGGTGCGGGCCGTCGACGGCGTTTTGCAGCCAGTCCTGAATTTTTTCACACATTTCGTTAATGCTGCCGGAAGTAAAATCCAGTCCGGCGGTCAGACTGACGTTAAAAGCTTCGCTGCCGTCGGCGTTGAACAGCACGATTTTAACATCGCCGCCCGACAAAGAAATCGTTTGCTTGTCGCCGTCAATGAATGTGCGCGTGCCGTTCATTTCATAAACGGTGTTCGGGTAATTGACGCCTTTGTTGTGGACGGCGTTTAATTGTTTGGTGATTTGAAAGGCCAATTCGTCCAGCTGCGTCTGCATGTCCTGCAGTTCCGTGTCGCGCAGGGAAATCAGGCCGCTTAGTTCTCCGGACGTGATTTCTTTTGTAATGTCAAATGATCCGGCGTAAATTCCCGTAATGCCGCCGGACGAATAGGAAATCAAAGACCCCGTCGACGCCGCCGGTTCATGGGAAACGATCACGCCGTCTTTGTCCAGCAGCGGTTTTCCTCCGGCGGTTAAAATGACGGTTTCGCCGGTTGAACGTTCATAGCTTTGAATGTCCATAATTTCCGATAACCGTGTGATCAGCAAATCGCGCTGGTCTTTGTAATTGTCGGCGGACTGTCCTTCCAGAGCGTTGGTGCGCACGATGTCGTCGTTTAACTTGTCCAGCTGTTCCAATATGCCGGTCACCTCGTCGCACAAAGCGGAAATTTCCTGATCAATTTCCAGCCGCAGCGCCTGAATCTGAGAACTGAGTTCCTGCATTTGCGACAAAGCCGTGTCAACGGAAGTCACGGCGGTGGATTGCGCGTTTAATTTGTCCGCGTCAACGCCCAGACTTTCGAACGCTGTCTGCATGGCAGCAACACGGTTGGACACGGAATATTCCGATGACGGCTGGCCCATTTTCGCCTGAATCAAGTCCAGATAGTACACGCGCACGCTTGAAGCCTGCAAAATACCGGTTTCCCTGCGCAGTTGGGCGACCATTTTCGTATCGACCTGGCGCAGATCGGTATTGCTGATCGCGCCGGACATTTGTCCGTTGTTTAAAACCAGCGTTTTTTGGGAATAGCTTTTTCTGACGTATCCTTCGGTATTGACGTTGGATACGTTTTCGGACACGACGTCGATCGCTTTCTGCGATGTTCTGATGCCGTTTAAAGCACTGCTGATTGCGCTGGAAAGAGCCATGGCGGTGTCCTTTCGTTAATATTAAAGCACCTGGTTGAAAGAAATTGCGGCCGGGTTGCCGGCGTCGTTTTCCATGCTGCCTTTTTTCGTGTACAAAGGCGTTTTGGCGTGCGTTTGTTCGGCAATGTCCTGAACGATGGCGTTTAACAGCCGTGACGTCGCTTCCATGTTGATTTTCAGCAGCCGGGCGTTTTCATCGGTTAAATCCCCCAGCGTGACGGCGGCTTTGCGCAGAACGCGCTTTTGCTTTTCGGGCAGAGCTTTTAACAGATCTCCGCGCTTGGAAAAGTAGGCGAAAGATTCTTCATACGCCGCGGACAGCTTTGTTTTTTGTTCCAGCAGGTCTTTGCATTCGTTTTGACGCTGTTTTTTCAACAGCGTATTTTCTTTTTTCAACAAGCCGCACAATTCGCTCATTAATGTCAGCAGGCGGCTGAGTTTTTTTTCGGGGAATTGTTCCATTGTTAATCTCCTTGTTTTATTCGGCTTTGGCCGGCGCGGTCGTGTCGGCTTCCTGTTGACGCAGAATCTGCGTCATAATCTGATCCGTCAATCCGATACCGCCGGATCTCGCCGTCATTTTGCCGTATTCGTCAATCATCATGGATCTGAATATCTTTTCCGCGTTGCCGCCGCCGAATGTTTCGTTGACCGGAACGGTGGCGTACATTTGTTCAAAGGTTTGCGAAATAAAGAACGCTTCAAAATCCTGAACGGCCTGTCTGGTTTTTTCCAAATCAAACGCTTTGTTGATTTTCGGCGCGGTTTTCTGCGGCATGGCAGAAGAAATAAAATCCGTTGACAAAATATCTGCAGACATCACATCACCTCTATTTCAGCCTGAAGGGCGCCGGCGGCTTTGACGGCCTGCAGAATACTGATCATATCTCTGGGCCCGACGCCCAAAGCGTTTAAGCCGTCAACCAATTCCTGCAGGGAAACGCCGCTTTTTAAAATATTTAATTTGTTGCCCGACTGTTCGTCGACCTGAATATCCGTTCTGGGAACGGTAACGGTCTGCCCGGTTGTTGAAAATGGAGCGGGCTGGGAAACCTGCGGGGTTTCCGTGATTCTGATCGTCAGATTGCCTTGCGCGATCGCGATCGGATTGATGCGCACGTTTTCACCGATGACGATAATGCCGGATTTTTCGTCGATAATGACTTTGGCGACCTGATCGGGCTGAATGCGCAACTGTTCAATATCGGTCAGCACCTGAATTAATTCTTCGCGTCTGGTCCGGCCAAGGTTTAAGACGACCGTTCCGGAATCGATCGTCGTCGCCGCGACGGATCCCAGATAGGAATTGATCGCATCGGCAATGCGCGAAGCTGTTGTAAAGTCAGGGTTACGCAAAGCCAGCTTGATAGATTTCTGATTGGCAAAGTCGAATAAGATTTCGCGTTCGATAATCCCGCCGTTGGCAATTCTGCCGGAGGTCGGGACGCCTTTGACGATACTCTGCGCGTCGCCCTGGGCGGAAAATCCGGCGATGGCGACCTGTCCCTGGGCAATGGCGTATACTTCGCCGTCCGCGCCCAGCATCGGCGTGACCAGCAGCGTGCCGCCCTGCAGACTTTTCGCGTCGCCCAAAGCGCTGATCGACACGTCAATGCGCGTTCCCTGCCGGGCAAAAGCGGGCAGACTGCCCGTAACCATGACGGCGGCGACGTTTTTTGTTTTGATTTTGCCGTCGCGGGTATTAACGCCCAGCCGTTCCAGCATGCCGATCAGGCTTTCTTCGGTAAAAGCCATGGACGAAATGCTGTCGCCCGTTCCGTTTAACCCGACAACCAGCCCGTATCCGATTAAATAGTTTTCCCGCACGCCTTCGATATCGGAAATGTCTTTGATGCGCGAACTGGCGAAAGCCTGCGAAGAAAACATCAAAACGGCCGCTGCCGTCAAAAAGGCGAAGCTTTTTTGTATGTTTGTTATAAAATTCTTCATGTTTGGCCTCATTTAATCTGCGGGCAAAATTGTCTGATCATACAGATGCGAAAATCGTGCCAATTTTTATTTTCTTGAAAACCGCGGACTTTTTCCGGCATTGAAAAAAATCACTGGGCAAAATTTGCCGATTTTTAA
Source organism: uncultured Rhodospirillaceae bacterium (assembly GCA_900550445.1). Classification (GTDB taxonomy): domain Bacteria; phylum Pseudomonadota; class Alphaproteobacteria; order CAAGCB01; family CAG-977; genus UBA11549. The sequence continues at coordinate 34,101 of URSF01000018.1, forward strand.
CTTCACGGGAATAAGGTATACTTTAATAAACAACCGGAAAGGAGAAGCCTGATGACTATAAAAATCGGATCAACGGGGGCGGCAAAGCCTGTCGGATCAACACGTAAAAGCGCCCGTTCTTCATCGGTTGAAAGCGATTTTTCCTCTTTTCTGGAAGAAACGGACGCTGCGTCGACGGCTTCTGTCGCGGCGTCGGCCGGCGTTTCCGGGATCGAGGCGCTGCTGGCGGCGCAAAGTGTCGGCGACGCTTTGCAGGACGGGGCGAAAAAACGCCGCGCCGCCGCGCACGGCAATGATATTCTGGATAAGCTGGAAGATCTGCGCGCCGCGATTTTAACCGGCGTTATTTCCAAATCCAAATTAATTGAACTGGCGCAGACGCTGCGGGACAAACGCGAACCCGGACTGGATAAAGAGTTAAATCAAATCCTTGACGATATTGAATTAAGGGCTGAAATCGAGCTGGCCAAGCTTTCACACAGCGTTTGATTTTTAGATTGCTTTGGTGTAAAAATAATACGGTTGACTGAAACAAAGAGGACTTCACATGGGAATAGAACTGCCGAAAGATTACAGACCTTCTGCCGACGAACCGTTTATGAACGATATGCAGAAAGAATATTTCCGCCAAAAGCTGCTGGCCTGGCGTGAAGAACTGCTGCGCGATTCCGAAGAAACGCTGGATAATTTAAAAGAAGGCGGCATGACGGTGCCCGATATTTCCGACCGCGCCTCCGCCGAAGCGGACAAAGCTTTGGAACTGCGTACGCGCGACAGAATGCGCAAAGTTATTTCCAAAATTGACGTTGCTCTGGGCAAAATTGACGACGGCACCTACGGTTATTGCGAAGAAACCGGCGAACCGATCGGTCTGGAACGTCTGATTGCCCGCCCGATTGCCACTTTGTCAATCGAAGCGCAGGAACGTCATGAACGTATGGAAAAAACATACAGCGACGATTAGGGCTTTTGTTTAAACAGCCATGCCTTTAACAAGGCGGGTCATTGCGATCCGCCTTTTCAATTTAAAAAAGGAGCTTTCTTTGACGGATCTTATACTTGCTTCCGCTTCGCCGCGCCGTCTGGCTTTGCTGGAACAAATCGGCGTCGTGCCTGATGAAATTTGCCCGGCCGACATTGACGAAACGCCTTTCGCACAGGAAGCGCCGCACCGCTATGCCGTGCGCATGGCCGTTTCAAAGGCCGAAAAAATCGCGGCGCTGAAACCGGGACGCTTTATTCTGGCGGCCGATACGGTTGTCGCGTGTGCCAGACGTATTCTGCCCAAAGCCGAAACGCGCGAACAAGCGGCGGCGTGTTTGAATTTGCTGTCGGGCAGACGGCATACGGTTTACGGCGGTATCTGCCTGATTACGCCGGACGGATCAAAACTGACGCGGTCGGTTAAAACGGTTGTGGCTTTTTCCCGGCTGCACCCGTCAGACAAACGGGCTTATCTGGACGGCGGCGAATGGCAGGGAAAAGCCGGCGGTTATGCGGTTCAGGGACAGGCCGCTTTATTTGTGCGCCGGATTATCGGGTCTTATTCCAACGTTGTCGGACTGGGGTTGTTTGAAACGGGACGTTTGCTGAAAGGGCGCGGGGTGATTAAATAATCATGCGCCTGGTTCACAGTTTTTCCCCTTTTGAAGAAATCTGTATTTTGTTTGACGACAACGACGTCCCCGCGACTGTTTCGGTCTGGCGGGAAAACGATCTGTCCGCGGGAACGATCTGTCTGGCGCGGGCGGTCAAAGCCGTCGCTTCCGGCTGGTTTTTGGATATGGGGCGCGGCGCGGCGGCTTATTTGAACACGCCGCCGTTTTTTATCAAAGCGGACGGAACCGTCAGCACTTCAAAACTGACGGAGGGAGATTTGTTGCTGGTGGAAATTGTCCGTCCCGCCGTTCGGGATAAAACGGCCGAAGCGCGCGCGCGGATTTCTCTGCCCGGCAAAACGGTTATTTTCCGGCCGGGAACGGATCGGCCGTCGTTTTCCAAACGTTTGTCCGGCGAAACGATTGGCCGACTGGGGCATTTGCTGCCTTCTGCCGGCGTTTTGTTCAGAACCGCGGCCGAATTTGAAACGGAACAAAATATCCGCGCCGAGTTTTCTGTTCTAGAACGACGCTGGCAGTCGATTTTAGAATCAGCTGCGGAACCGGGGATTTTGTACCGCCCGGAAAAAGACGTGTTCGCACTGGCAGATCAATATAAAAAAGAACTGACGCGGATTATTACCGATGATGCGCGGACGGCGGCGGTTTTAAAAGAAAAATTTTCCGATGTTTCTTTTTGTCTGCAAGGGGTGTGGGAACGGGAAAACATGGCTGAGGCGCTGGATACGGCTTTGTCCGAAAGAACGGCGCTGCCTTCCGGCGGTTTTTTGATTACGCAACAGACGGCGGCCTGCGTTTGTTTTGACGTCAACGCCGGTTCGGGCGGGGTCTGTGCCGCCAATGTCGAAGCCTGCGGCGAGATTCTGCGTCAGATCAGATTAAAAAGCCTGGGCGGACAGATGATTATTGATTTTGCCGGCAGAAAGGAAAAAGGGTTTTTGTGCGATATGGCCGCCCGTTTAAAACAGGACGGAGTTTTTATCGCCGGTTTTTCCGCTTTGGGACTGGTGGAGCTGACGGTTGAAAAAACGCGCCGGTCTGTTTTTGACGCTTTCGAAGACGGGCGGACAGCCGCCGACTTAATCCGCCGGTTATGGTTTGCCTCTCCCGTTTCGGCCGTTAAGGTCTATGCTCCTCCGGCCGAATTGAACAAACTTCGCCCTTATTTAAGACGGCTTGAAGACCGTTTGAAAACAGGTATAGAATTATGCCCGTCCGATCATGCCGGGCTGGAAGGATTAAAACAATGAAAATACCCAATGTGTTTGAACGCCCTTCGGATCTGCCGGAAGTGGAAACAAAATGCCCGATTTGCGGAAAACCTTCCGTTTTTGTTTATAAACCGTTTTGTTCAAAACGCTGCGCCGATATTGATTTAAACCGGTGGCTGACGGGCGTTTATACGGTTGAAACCGACGAAGAAGAAGAAACCGAAGAAAAAAATTAAAAAGACTATAGACAGATCATTTTGAATCAGGTATAAACTTTTCCTGTACGGCGCCTGGGTAGCTCAGTCGGTAGAGCAGGGGACTGAAAATCCCCGTGTCGGCGGTTCGATTCCGTCCCCAGGCACCATTAAGCCCCTTTTCGGGGCTTTTGCTTTTTTGAAGGTAAAAAGCAATGAAAAGACTGTTTCAAATTCTCTTTTTTGTTTTTTTTATCGGGATTATCAGCGCCGTTGCCGACGAATATCTGGAAACCGCCCGGTTGGAAGAAACAAACGATTCTGTCAGTTCGGTTTTGCCCGTTATAGTGATTACGGCTGAAAATGCGGTTTTTGAACTGGAACTGTACGATAATGCCGCAGCCCGCCGGTTGATAAAACAATTCCCCCAAAAACTGGTGATGACGCGTCTGGGGGACGGCGGATATTACGGCGTTTTACGGGAAAAAATCAATGTGACCGGCCTGCCGACGCGGCGCGCTTATAAACCGGGGGAGGTCGCTTTGTGGATCAGAGAAAACGCGCTGTATCTGTTTTTCGGTCCGACTCCGGCCAGTCTGGCAACCGATACGCCGATGATGGCTTCCGCCGGCGTCGGTTTGGGGCGCTTGAAATCTTTTTCGGATCTGGACCAACTGCCGGCCGTTGCCGAAATGTCGCTTCAGATAAAAAAATAAACCGTTATTCTGCCGTTTTGTCCGGGACTTCCGTATACAGCGGATCCGTCAAAATGGCGATCAGTTCGTCTTTGACCGCCGCCGCCTGATCCAGATCAATCTGACAAGTGCCGACGTTGGCATGACCTCCGCCGCCGTATTGCAGCAGCAATTCGCCGATATTGATGATATTTGACCGGTTCAGAATCGATTTACCGACGGCGTAAACAATCCTCTGCCCATTAATGCGCCACATCGCGTGCATGGAAACGTTGACGTCGGGATACAGGGCATAAATCATAAATCTGTTGCCGGCATAGATGATATCTTCGTTCAGCATGTCGATATAAGCCAGATTTTTGTAAATGGTTGTCTGACGTTTTAACTGTTCGACGAATTTTTCCTGATGGGCAAAGTACAGATCGACGCGTTCTTTGACGTCCGGCATTTCCAGCACTTCGGCCGGGTCGTGAGAACGGCAGAAATCAATCAGATTCATCATCAGCTGATAATTTGAAATCCTGAAATTATGGAATCGTCCCAGTCCCGTTCGGGAATCCATAATAAAATTCAAAAGAGTCCAGCCGGTCGGGTGCAGGATTTCATCAATTGTGTAATCGGCGCTGTCGGCTTTGTCGACGGCGGCCATCATTTCTTCGGAAATGTTTTTAAACCGTTCTTTGCCGCCGAAGGTATCCCATACGACGCGCGCGGCCGACGGCGCCTGCGGATTTAAATAGCTGTTGCTTTTTCTTCCGACACGCGCCAGTTCGCTGATATGATGGTCAAAAACATAGGAAGCCGATTTGGAATAGGGCAGGTTTGTTATAATATCGCCCTGTTTAATATCGACCAGACCGTCTTGTACGTCTTTGGGGTGAACAAATTTTACTTCGTCAATCAGGTCCAGTTCTTTAAGTAAAACAGCGCAGACCAAACCGTCAAAATCGCTGCGCGTGACCAAGCGGAATCTGTCGTCAACCATGATAATGCCTTAAATTTATACGTCCTGGACCATAGCGGTGATGATTTCTTTACGGATTCTTTCCGCCTGATCGACGGGAACCTGACAGGTGCCGGCGGCGATATGGCCTCCGCCGCCGTATTGCAGCATGAATTCGCCGATATTCATCTTTGATGTCCGGTTAAAGATAGATTTGCCGGCCGCAAAGACGACGTTGCGTTTGTTCTTTCCCCAGATTTCATGGACGGAGATGTTGATTTGCGGATACAGCGCGTAAACCATAAACCGGTTGCCGGCATAAATGGTTTCTTCGTCGCGCAGATAAATGTGGGCAGCAGTTTTGTGAATCCGCGTGCATCTTTTCAACTGTTCGATGAATTTGTCTTTGTGTTCAAAGTACAAATTGACGCGTTCTTTGACGTCTTCGTCCTGCAGAATTTCTTCGACGCTGTGAGTCCGGCATAAATCCACCAGCTTCATCATCAAAGCATAATTCGTAATGCGGAAATTTTTAAACCGCCCCAGTCCCGTGCGTGCGTCCATGACAAAAGCCAACAGAATCCACCCCGTCGGATTCATGATCTGATCCATTGTGTATTGGGCGGAATCGGCGACGTCGACGGCTTCCATTAACGGTGCGGGAATATTTTTAAACCGTTCTTCCGCACCGTAATATTCGTAAACGACGCGGGCGGCGGAAGGAGAGTTCGGATAAACAATATGATTCGGAGGACTGATTACGCGCGATACTTCACTGATATGATGATCAAAGGCGATGTAAACGCCGTCGACATAGGGCAGGTTTGCCGTAATGTCCATATCCGTAATTGATATTCGACCGTCCTGCATGTCTTTGGGGTGAACGAACCGGATTTCATCGATAATGTCCAGTTCTTTCAGCAGGGCCGCGCAAACCAGTCCGTCAAAATCGCTGCGTGTCAGCAGTCGTTTTTTCGCCAGCATTCGAAACTCCTTGTCAGTATCCCTTTTCATCAGGATAAGCGAAGTATGTATATAAAATCAACCAAAGCTTTGAAGAAATGAAAAAAAACGTTTTCCATATTGAACATCTTTCGGTTTTCATAGATGATTGATCGTTAACGTGATTGAAAAGGGCCGGAAGATGTCCGTCGTTAAAAAGGTGTTTTTTTTGTTATTGCTGGGATTAGGCGGGTGTATCCAGTCTCCCTTCGTCGATTCCAGACGCGAAGCCGGGTTTGCGCGCACGGTGGGCGAATCGACGGACGACCGGGTGGCGATCTGTTATAATCCGTATTCCACGAACGCTAACGAAATTATCAGAATGGCGCAGGAAGCCTGCGGTAAAACGAACCGGGAACCGGCTTACGACGGACATAAGTACTGGTCGTGCCGCGTATTTTTGCCTCACCGGGTTTACTTCCGCTGTCAGGATAAACCGGCCGAAGAAACGGAAGAATAATTCATGGCCGTGCTGTCCGTTCAATCCAGAGTCGTCGCCGGATACGCCGGAAATTCGGCCGCCGTGTTCTGCCTGCAGCGCGCCGGCATTGACTGTTGGGGATTGGATACGCTGCAGTTTTCAAATCATACGGGCTATGCCGGTTTTGCCGGTCGTGTTTTCCAGACGGATCAGCTGCGGACGGTTTACGACGGATTAAAGAAATATGTCGGATTGAAAAAATGCCGGGCCGTTTTGTCGGGATATTTGGGAAAAAAAGAAACGGGCAGCCTTGTTTTGCATATTGCGGACGAAGTGCGAGGCCAAAACCCGTCGGCCGTTTACTGCTGCGATCCGGTTTTGGGCGACGACGGTGAAATTTATGTTGCGCCGGACATTCCCGCTTTTATGCGTGAAAAAGTTCTGCCTGCGGCCGATATCATTACGCCCAACCGTTTTGAACTAAGCGTTTTGTCACAGTGTTCCGCGGACGGCGAAGACGAAATCATTGCCGCGGCGCGGTCTTTGTTAAAAAAGGGCCGGCCGACCGTATGCGTTGTGACCGGTATAACCGTTCCGTCCGGCATGGCGGCTTTGGCAATTTTGGAATCGGCCGTTTACAAAGTCGTAACGCCTTTTATTGAAAACGTCGGCGATATCGGCGGGGCCGGAGATATGACGACGGCTTTGTTCCTGGCGGAATGGTTGAAGTCGCGCGATGCGCCTTTGGCTTTGTCCAAATCCGTGTCGTCCGCTTTCGGCGTTATCCGTGAAACGGCCGCCCGGCGTTCGCCGGAACTGTGTCTGATCGAAGCGCAGGGGGAAATTCAAACGCCGTCGGTTTTGTTCTCGGCAAAGAAAATTTAATTATTTGCTGGACAGTTTTTCAAATTTTTTGTATATTTTTGTCAAGAAAGCGGTTTTGTCCGCATTGTGTTGATTTTTTTGGGGTATGATCTGATGTTGGAAGATAAATTTGTTCACGTCAAACGGGAACGTAAAAAAGGCAAAGGGCATGGCAACGGCGGCCGTAAACAGCAAAACCATGCGGCCAACGGCGGCTTTTATTCCGAAGGTCACCATAACAGGGACCAGCGCGACGGCAATTTTTCTTTTGATACGATTCACGGTTTGAAATTAAAGGAAGTCGAATACAAGGTTCCTTCCAAATCGGAACGTGTCGCCAAGCGGGCCGAATTCAACGGCGTTCGTGACGAGGAAGGCAACGTCGTTGTCGAAGGGGTGCGCTCCAAGTTTTTAAAAATGCTTGCCAAAGATCACGAAAAAGAACTGGTTGAACGTTTGGGGCTGACCGAACGCGATATTCAGGGCATGCGCGAAGGTTATACGCCGAACGGCTTTAATGTACATCATAAACTGGCTTTGCACGGCGGCGGCAAAAACGAATTTTCAAATTTTATTTTAACGCCGCTGTATCCGCACGATCAATGGCACAAGGACGTTATGGACGCGCAGATTTTGGGAATCCGCGAAGGCGAATCGCGCAAAATCAAAATCCCCTGGACGGACGAAATGATTTATGATCCGAAACAGTTCGGATTTACGAAGGAAAATCAGCCGGTTAAACCGAATTATACGTCTAACGTCAACCCGGCGAATTATCCCGACTTGTACAAGCCCGAACATATCAGCGTGGCAAAGCGTCAGAAAGATATGGCTGAATTTTACGCTTCTCTTGATGCGAAAAAGGCGGAAGGACAGAAAAAGCAGGCGCCGGTTAAAACAGCCCTGTGTCAGATTGTCCGCGACAGACAGCGGGGATAGAAGCACTGTTTGCATAAAGCGCGGGGGTCTGTGGGGTTCCCGCGCTTTTTTTATTTTATTCAATTTTAAAATGTCTGATATACGGCGCAATATCACTTTATTTAGATGGGATCATTTTTTCAGCGGCATGTGGCCGATGACTGCGGTTCTGGCTGTTTATTTTCAAGAGATTACCCATTCATATGCCGCGGCAATGTCGGTATTTTCTTTGTGCAGTTTGTTTCAGGCCGTATTAGAAGTGCCGACGGGAATTTTTTCCGATAAAATCGGACGCCGCCAGACGCTGGTTTTGTCTGCGGTTTCTTTGATCGTTTGTCTGACGGCCTGGGCGGCGGCGGGGCAGTTCGGTTGTACCGCATTTCTGTTTGCGGGGGCTTTGTTTTGGGGAATCAGTGACGCGCTGATGTCCGGAACTCTTGATGCGCTGATGTTTGAAACGGCTGAAGAATTAAATCAAAAACAAAATTTCGACCTGATCTATGCCTCCAGCCGGCTGTATAATCAGGCGGGCCTTTTTGTCGGCGTTCTTTTGGGAACGGGAATTATGTATTTTTGGCCTTTGCAGATATTAGCCTGGGCGTCAATTTTTCCGATGACAGGTCAGCTTGTCATTGCCTTATTTTATGTTAATCCCAAAAAAGAAACAACAGAACCGGTTGCGTCGGCGGTTCATTTTAAGCAGGCCTGTATCGAGCTGTGGAAAAATAAAAAACTGCGTTTATTTAGCTTGATTGAAATTTTGGATTCGTCAATCAATATGACAATACACAGATTTGAAGGATTGTATTTTGAAAATCTGATTGCGGTATGGCTGATTAATATCGTACGTGCAGGCAAGCAGCTGGCCGGTATGATCAGTTATGCCATGGTTGCGCATTTACGCCGTTTCAGTTCATTGAAACTGCTGCGGGTTTCTGTCGGTGCCGGTATTGTCCTGCAAACGGCGGCATTAACAATCAATAATATATTTTCCGTTGTTTTAATGCCTTTGGCAAATCTGTTTTTCGGCATAACGACGACAGCCAAAACAGAATTGCTGCAAAAAGAATATCCCCGTCGTCATCGGGCTACGGCAGGTTCCGTTCTTTCTTTGTTAACAGCTGTTTTTCAGGCGGGTCTTTATTATTTTATCGGTTTTTTGGCCGATATTTGGGACGTTCGTACCGCTTTGTTCTGTGTCGTTTGGTGCCAATTAAGCGTGATTTGGCTGGGGAAACGCGCGGAAAAAAGAAAATAAAAATTTTTGTTGATTTTTTTGTCTATTTTCTCGTACACTTTTCTTAAGGCTTTTAATCGCTGTAAAGGAGTATGGAGATGATCCCCGAATATAAATTGGTTCACGCAAAACGCAGTCATAAGGGCGGCAAGTCAGGAACGAAAGTTTCTTATAATGCGGAACAGCGTGCCGGTCGGTTTAATTTTGACACGATTCACGGCATGAAACTGAAAAAGGTTGTCTATCATGTTCCGTCCAGCGATGAACGCAAAGCCAAGCGCGCGGAATTTCAGGGACATGACGGCAAAGAAGGCATGCGTTCCAAGTTTTTGAAAATGCTTGCCAAAGATCATGAAAAACAGCTGCGCGACCAGTTAGGCTTTACGGACGCCGAAATTAATTTAATGAAACAGGGCCGTTCCGTTCCCGGTTATAACGTGCATCATAAACTGCCTTTGCACGGCGGCGGCAAAAACGAATTTTCAAATTTTATTTTAACGCCGCTGTATCCGCACGACCAATGGCATCATGACGTGCTGGATCCGCAGATTGCCGACTGCATGGGAACGGGACAGTCCAAAGAAGTCATGCTGCCCTGGACGGACGCGATGATTTACGATCCGAAACAATTCGGGTTTACAAAGGATAATGCCCAAGTACAGCCGAATTATGCTTCCCGTGTCAATCCGAATAATTACCCGAAAATTTATACGGCCGAACAGGTGGCCGATACGGCTAATCGCAAAAAGGAACTGGCGAAGTTTGCGCCTCCCGTTCAGAACGGTGGCCGGAAAAATGTTGCTCTGGCTGTATTAAACGTGGCAAAACAGCGCTGATAAACAAAAAAACGGCTGAAAAGCCGTTTTTTATATAAGGATTCCTTTTATCGGCAGCAGTGGATAACACCAGGGCAGCTGTTATGAAAACCCCCGCGCGTAACGCGGGGGTCTTTCTTTCAGGTATAGGAAAATCAGAAAGCGATATTGGATCCGGATTTTCTACAATGGCTTCCCTGAATGCCGTCGTTTCCGCCGTTAATGTCCGTGATAAAGGAATATCCGGAGGAACAAATTTGACAGCCGTATCCTCCGACATATTTATATCCGTCAGTGCATCGTGCAGCCGGAAGCTCCCGCGTTAGAGGTTGATCCGGTCGGACAGCTGGTGCAGCTTGATGCCCCAGTCCCGGAATAAGTTCCCGCCGGACATGTCTGACAGCCGGTTACTTTTCCGCCCGCGGAATAAGTTCCCGGAGCGCATTGAGCGCAGCCGTTAATCGCGGCGGCATAGAAATGTCCCCCACCGCAGCTGACGGCTTCTTTTTCGCATTTTTTCTGGGTCGTCAGTTTGTATCCCGATGCGCAGGTAATGCAGTACGTAGAGGCCGTGCAGGAAATGCAATTTTCCGGGCAGGGGAAGGAAGTAACGCAGTATCCCGATCCGGAATCAAAGCTGTATCCGCTTTTACAGGACAGGCATTGTTTGCCGGTACAGGCTGAACACCCCTTAAAGTATGTTATTTCATCACATTTTTGGCAGAAACTGCCGGACGACAGATAATATCCCATGTTGCAGACAAAAGCCGGGCCGCCGCATATATAGTCATCGTACGAACAGCCGTTGATTTCTTTCCAGGTTTGCGAACCGTCGCAGACAGCATTGTCTGGACAAGGCAGACAGCCGCCGCCAAAATAGTCCAAATATTGTCCGGCAGGACAGATCCCGTCATATTTGCAGCCGCCCTGTCCGTCTGAAACGTAATTTGCGCCGTAACGTGACGAACAGCCGCAGTCTTCTCCTTCAGCGCAGGGGACGCCCTTGCAGGCCGTATAATTGCGTCTGTTTCCCGGCGCCGGTTCAAAAGCAAAATATTGCGGGCACCCGCACGATCCGGAACCGTCTGATACTGACATGGACGAATTGTACGTTTCTTTGCACCCGCAGTTTTCCCGCTGGGACAGGGCGAACAGGAACAAGATGATTCGTTAAAATACTGTCCGGCGGAACAGGCGGTAACGGTACAGCTCGTTTTAGACTGGCTGCCGTTGATCTGCTGCAACGTCGTTGAATTATAGGCGCTTCCGCGCCCCAGCTTGACGGCTTTGGCAATTTTAAAACTGCTTGCGGAATTAAAAAAATCCGCGGCGCCCGCTCTTATCGGAACGGCACAGCAGATCAGAAAAAAAGAAATCATAATTTTTTCATAATACCCTCCATAATAAGTAAAACATTTCTATTATTTGTAGAAAAAGAGATTAATCTCTTTTTTTAACGTTTTCAATTATCTTTCATAATATACAGTGGTGATATTATGAAAGA
>URSF01000019.1 GCA_900550445.1 uncultured Rhodospirillaceae bacterium
CTAAATGCCTGTTTACTAAATTAGAGTATACATCTTTTCTTTCTAACAATGTCGGTTGAATACGGCTGTTTGCCTAATAGGCCGAGCCGTAAATGGTTATACGGTGTTTGAACATCCGCCCTCCCTGATAGGAGGGTTTTGTTTTACAAACAAGACTAAAGGATTGTTCAAAAATGAAAAAAATTACTTTGTTGATGACGTTGGTGTTATTAAATGCCTGCGCCAGTGTCGAACCGTTTTCGTATCAGGCAGATCCGAAACAATACAGAAAAGAAGAGCTGTCCGTAAAAATGGTGGTTCCTCCGTACCAGGATACTCGTCTTAAAGACAATAAACAGAACGGATTGTGTCTATTCGGTTTAATGGTGCTGCCTGTTGTTGTGCCGTATTGTTCTGTCGCGGAATTTAACAGACCTGAATATAATAGAGTTGGCGTACAACTTGTGAAAGTGAACGAGGAATTTGCAAAATCAACTGCGGAAGAAATTGAAAATGCCTCTCTTTTTAAATCGTCGGCTTTTTCTTTTGATAAAAATGACGGTGATTTAATTTTAGTCGGTAATGTCAAAAAAATGCTTTATGAAGATGTTGGCACATATTACGGATTAACGGTTTATGGCGGAGCTGTTTTGGGATTGTTTGGCGCTCCTCTGGATTACATTTATCGGACATTGGAAATTGAATATAAATTGGTAACGCCGTCATATGATGTTTTGTTTGAAAAGCAATATACGGCAAAAAGCAAAACACATATAGGGTTTTATACCATGCATTTTGCGTTTGAATACGATAACCTGCTAAAGCAAATAAACTTAAACCTTGTCCGCGATTTAAAAGAAAATATCGGCAATATCAAAAAGGGGCTTTCAAAGAAAGCGAAAAAATAACTTTCTGCTATTGTAAAATAAAAAAGGCGGGAAAAATACCCGCCTTTTCTGTTGGTTTTACTGATTATCCGACAACGATTTCCGGGTGGATTTCATCGGGTCTGCGGTCGCGCATTTTCAGCGCGCCGGCAAAGCAGATCTTTGTGCAGAACGTGCAGCCGACGCATTTTTTCGGATCAAAAACCGGATATCCTTCCGGTCCTTTGGATACCGCCATGTAACCGCAGTGCGTGCAGTTGCCGCAGTGCTGGCACAGATTCGGGTCGCATTCGGGAATCTGTTTGACCGGCGACAAAGCCATAAAATCCGTAATCGGATTGGGCTGAGCGATGCCGATCAGTTCCTTGACGGATTTCAGCCCGCGCGCCTGCAACAGGTTGGACAAGCCGCTTTCCAGTTCTTTGATAATGTCAATGCCGTATTTGAACGCGATTGAACAGAACTGGACGTTTTTAACGCCTAAAGCCAGGAAGTTTGCCGCTTCCATATAGCTCTGCGGACCGCCGTTGCCGGAAATTTCAATGCCTGTTTTTCCGGCGTTGGCCAACGTCAGATAGGAAATCGGCAGAACGCCGCGTCCCAAAGATCCGACGTTAACGCCCTGATCCCATTTGCCTGCTGATCCGTCCGTGCGTTCGCGCCATGTCAATGACGGGAAAGAGTTCGCTAAAGTAATACCGGCTTTTTTATTCGGATATTTGGCAAAAACTTCCTGAATCGCGCGGATAATCGGCACGATAGACGTAACGGCGCCGGTCAGTTTGAACATCTTCGGCACGTTCGGATCGGACACTTCCATCACATAGTCGATGATTTTTGCGGTCAAAGCGGCATTTTGGGAAACGATGTCCCCGTCCGTGCCGTCGCCGCCCTGCGGGCAGGAAAGCGAATATTCAACCGCGATTGAACCGGCGTTTTCCATTTTTTTGGTATTGGACTGCCAGCCGGCGCGGTCATGTTCGTCGTTGCCCGTTACGGGGCCGCCGGTTGATCCCATAATCAAACGGTCGGGCCATTTTTTGCGCAAAGCTTCGATTTCTTTGCAGACATGATCAATCGGGTGATCGGATACGTTGTCACAGTTGGCGTACGTCGCGTCCGAAAATTTAAACATATATCCTGCCGGAATATGAATGTCGGCGGACGTTTTGACGTCAAAAGCCGTCTTCATCACACCGCCGGCCCAGCCCGCTTTCATTGCCGCGTCCATCTGCTCGTAGCCGTCAGTATGCGGAGCCGCGGACAGCAGGAACGGATTCCGCAGCTTAAATACCCCGAAAAAATCGGTTGTCAGATCCACGGGATTTTTTTCAACACCTTCGACGACAGTACAGGATTTCGCCTTGTACGAAACAACCTTGCTGACCGGACAGACGGTTTCCTGTACTTCGCCCGTAATGGCGGCATGCAGTTCGTTTGCGGCGTTTTTGCCGGACGCGACGGCTTCGACAATCGTCGATCCGCCGTGGTTGCAGTCACCGGCGTAAATGACTTTTTCCGCTTCGGTTTTCGGATCGGCTTTGGAACCGACGGCCATGATGACATGTGCGAAATCGGGACGTTTGATCGTTGTTTCGGGAATATCTTCCAGCTTTGTGCCGTTAAAGCGCGTTTTGCAGGTGTACAGCGTATAGGTATCGCCTGTTTTTTCGATTTTTTCAACGCGCGTCATGGACGTGATGTCAATGGATTTGTCCATCAGCCAAGACCGTTCTTCGCCGGTCAGACGCATATCGGATACGCGGCGGCGAACGAACATTTCAACGTTTTCGGCGCCGGCGTCTTTAGCCGTAACAGCGCAGTCGGTCGCAACGGCGCCGCCGCCCAGAACGGCAACATTGCCGGCCGTTTTGTATTTTTCCGGTTCTTTGAGATAATCCATAAACGAAACGGCCAGGTCTTCGCCCGGAATGCCCATTTTCGCCGTATGCGGTTCGCCGACGGCGACGATAACGCCGTCATAGCCGTCTTTCAGCAGGTCAACCGGATTGGCAACGCGGTGATTCATCTTTAAGGTGATGTCGCCGAACGTTTTGATGAAGTCCCAGTCTTTTTCAATCACGGCCTGCGGCAGGCGGGCTTCGGGAATTAACTTCGCCGCGCCGCCGACTTTATCGGATCCTTCAAATACGGTGACGCAATAGCCTTTGCGCGCTAAAACGGCAACGGCGGCCATACCGGCGGGACCCGCGCCGACAACGGCGACGTTTTTACCGTTGGAAACCACTTTTTCAGGGACGTCAATCGCATTCAATTTGCGCGCTTTTTCCAAGATAGCCGCCTGAACGGCCGGAATTTTAATCGGCGCGTCAAAACCTTTGCGCGAACAGGCCTTCATGCAGAACTGATCCGGGCAGGTTAAACCGCACATCTGACCCAGCGGGTTGGATTTTAAAATCATTTCCGCGGCGCGGCCGTAATCTTTGGTGCCGCCTTGTTTGGCCGCCATAATAAAATCGGCGGGCGAACAGTTTGAAGGGCAGGCCTTCATACACGGTTTTTCGGCGCAGTAAAGGCAGCGGTCCATTTCGGCTTTTAACTGCGCGTCAGTCAAATAAAGTCTTTTAGTCATTCTTCACTCCAAGTTAAAACGTCTTTAGAAACGGTCCCATAGCTTTTCGGCCAGTTCGGCGGAACGCGCGTAAGCCTGTTCAACGTCTATGTCCAGCTTCAGTTCTTTGTTTTCCATCAGGATTTTCCCGGCAACGATCGTTGTGTCAACGGGAACGTTCGCAAATCCGAAAATCAGATGGCCCAGCCATGTCGCGTCGTTTAACGGCGTCGGCGCCAGGTAATCCAGAATAATCAGGTCGGCGACGCCGCCTTCTTTTAACGTGCCGATCCCCATGCCTTCCCACAAGCGGTCGCAGATTTTCGGATTGTTAAAGGCAACGGTCGACGCCAGTTCCATAAATCCGCAGGCGGGATCCTGACGGCCGTATTTCTGCGCCCATAAACCGCAGCGCAGTTCTTCGCGCATATTGACGGTCATGGCGTCCGTTCCCAAACCGATCAAGATGCCTTTGCCGGCCATTTTGACCAGATTGGCAATGCCGACGGCATTGTTCAGGTTAGACTGCGGATTCGTTACGACAATCGTGTCGGTTTCGGCCAGCAGGTCCATTTCGTGTTCATTGATGTGCACGCAGTGCGGGCAGATCGTTTTTTTGCCCAGAACGCCTTTGTCGTAAAAGCGTTCGACGACGCGGCAGCCGTGTTCTTTTTCGCAGGCTTCTTCGTCGGAAGCGGCTTCGGCTGTATGGACATGAAAACCGGAATTGTGCTTTTTCACGAAATCGGCCGCGCGTTCCAGATCGGCGTCGGACACCGTAAACGAAGCGTGCAGTCCGTACAGGCCGCGCAGCATGTCGTCGTTTTCCTTTTCGCAGCGCAGAATAAAGTTTTCGTTTTCCGTCATGCCTTCATCGGCGATTTTCTGCCCGTCGCGGTCGGATACTTCGTAGCACAGGCAGTTGCGCAGGCCGACTTCTTTGCCGGCTTTGGCGATCGCGTCCAAAGACCCCGTGATATGAAACGGCGAAGCGTGATGATCAATGATGGTCGTCGTTCCGTTTTTCACCGCATCAATCATCGGGATCAAAGCGCTGTAATAGGAATCTTCAATCGTTAACTTCTTGTCCAGACGCCACCACAGGTTTTCCAGAACGCCGATAAAAGTGGACGCCGGTTCGGCTTTACCCAAACCGCGGACCATTGTTGAATAATAGTGCATGTGGGCGTTGATGTATCCCGGCATGACGATCCGTCCGTGCGCGTCAATTTCTTTGCCTTTATAATCTTTAAACTCGGCGTCGGGAGCGATCTTTTTTATTTTTTTGCCTTCGATTAAAACGGCATGGTTTTTCAACACGGGCGTTTCGGACGTAAACGTCAAAACCGTCGCGTTGCGAATTAATATTGTTGACATGAAAACCTCATCAATAAAATTGGATTGCAAACAGTCTAATCGGTTTTATGTCTAAAAGGCAAGGTATAAAATTACGGGGCGGCGCCTGCTTTTATTGCCGTTCAGTGCCCGAAGCGGCGTTTAAAAGCCAGATTGACCACGGAAAACGCTTTTAACGCCGGGCGCAGTATTTTCGGCGATGCGCCCGCAGCCGAAAAACGGACGGGGACTTTATTCAGTCCGAGCTCCAAAGCCATGCCCATGCGGTGGTGGCCGTTGTTAACGCAGTCTTTGGCGCCGGCCAGACGGCAGAGCATAATATCAATCGGATCATTGTCCAAAAAGCCGTTTTCTTTGATGCTGTTAAGGATATTGTCATATTCGGCGTCGCGTTCCTGACGCGTCATGCGCCGGCTTGACACGGTAAAAGAATAGGCGTTTTCACGTGTTTTAAAGGTACGTTCGATTTTTAATGCCCGAATGCTTTCAGGGTTAATGTGATATACGTTTGACCCGTAAAACCGGATTTTATAACGCAGTTTGCGGATCAGAGGCGACAGCAGGTCAAAACGTTTGTTTGCGGGAATAAAAGCAAAACGGACGGGAATGAAAGGTTTATCTTCATCAATGGCTTTTTGAACGGCGGCGCGGCCCTTGATCAAAACGTCCGCGTTTGTCGTATCGCCGCTGATTTTGTTGTGTCCGATTAAAACAACAACTTCATCATCGCATGCGGGCAACGACACGAAAGCATTCCCCAGAACGGAAATATCCGCCGGATCAATCGGGTAAATTTCAGATGAAAAAACAAAACGGGACATAGGTAACCTTATTTTTTAACAGTATAGAAAATAACGCCTGAATATACTAAAGTCCATTCTTTAATTAAAACAAAGTGACCAAAAACGGGAAATTATACAAAAATGCTTTTTTTGTCTATAATTGTATGCTATAACTATTATTGCCGTCAACAGCCGGGAGAAATTTTATGGACGCCAGGGAAGAACAGGCTCGCGAAATTTTGAAAGAGTGGAACATCAATCCGGATCAATACTGGCCGAAGGAGGCTTTTTCTTCGGAAAAACAGGACGATCAAACCCGTGCCGCAAACTTGGTTGATCGCGTCAAAAAAGCTTCTGAATTTGCGGGTACGGTTGTTGAGCACGCTTTAAACAACGGAACACGGATTGTGTTTTCGCAGGAATTGAGCCATACGGACGGTTTTTATACTCAAAAAGGGCAGGACAGTCTTGCGCCGTATGATAAAAAAATCGTCCTAAACGCGCATCTGTCCGATGAAAGGC
The DNA here is from genome assembly GCA_900550445.1 of uncultured Rhodospirillaceae bacterium. GTDB lineage: Bacteria > Pseudomonadota > Alphaproteobacteria > CAAGCB01 > CAG-977 > UBA11549. Next base: position 6,099 of record URSF01000019.1, read on the forward strand.
TGATGAGCACCGTCGTCCGTCTGGCCAGACAGGCGGAACAAAGAACAGATCTGAGCCCGCAAATGACAATGCACGGCGCCGTAACGACCGCCCGCGCCAAGGCCGCCGACGCCAAAGCCGTGGAAGCCGCGGCCGCTTTTGAAATGCGTTTTTCCGAACCTAAAGCGTATCAGGCTTTTTTTGAAAACAATATGTTGATTGCCGGCTGTTATTATTATGCCATGCAGGAAAAAAACGATATGTCGCATGCCTTGTCTTATGCGGCAAAAACCTGGTATGACAGACCGGCAAAGCAAATGGAAGCTTTTGATAACAGCGTTATTAACGCCATGTGTTCCGCGGGTATGGGCGACGGCAATGCTTTTGCTTTTGATGTTTCCGCCGGTTCTTTGCGGGATATTTTTTCGTATGCCGGAACGTCTTATATGGACAAGGCTTTTTTATCCGGCGTCAAGGCAAACGGCATCGGCGAAACTTTGGCGGCCAAGATTGAACGCATTGAAAAATATCATAAAAAAGAATTTAAAGGCAAAGACCCGCAAAAAACCAGAACATCCGCCGATCGTTTTCATGTTGTGCGCAAAGACGGAACCGTTCGTTTTGCACAAAACAACCTTTCCGTCATGAATCGGTTATCGGCCTGTTTCGGCAGATCGTAAAGTTAACAAAGGAAAATCCATGACAAAAGCTATTTTTGCCGGAGGAATGTTAATTCCCGTTTTTGACCCCCCTCAGACGCCGGAAGAACGGGATCGGGTGGAAAAAGAACGAGAACAACGCGTGGACCGTTTGATTGATCGTATTTGTAAATCCAGTCCGACCGGCAAAAAAATCGTTGAATCGGCTATTGCCCGCGGCATTTCAATCGGGATTGACGGGGATAAGGGAAACAGTTTGGGATCATATATTCCTTCCATGAAGTACGTTTCTTTGAATGAAAAAGCCAGTGACGCCAAATTGCTTTCAACCATTGTCCATGAATGCCGTCATTCGGAACAGACTCCGGTTCATGATCATACTTATTCCGTTTATGATTCGGTTTGCGAAGTCCGCGCGATGGAAGCCGACGCAATGGCGCACGAATGTGCGGCGGTTTATCAGATGCGTAAAGCAGAGCCGGAAACATACGAAGCGTTCTGCGAACGCCACGGCGGCATTATGAAAGCGTATGAAACGTCGTTTGAAGCGCGAAAAGATCCCGCCGCGGCAAAAAACGAAGCGTTCAAAGCTTGGTATGATCATGCGGAATATGTTGAACTGTATGATTGCGCGACCGTTGAATTTATGGCAATGGGTTCTCTTCATGCAGGGGCGTATAAAAAGGAAATACCGCCAAAGAAAATGGCTGAAAATGTCGGCTATGTCGAACCCGAATTTTTTACCTCGGCGCGCGCTTCGACCGTTTCGGAAAAAACGGCAAAGGACGCGGCTAAGACCGAACGCGGACATATTCGTCACGCTTTGAAGATTTTTAACCGTTCCAAAATAAAGACGTCTGCGGATAAGTTTTTTGTCCGTGCCGCTGACGGAACCGTTTCCGCGCCGAAACAAACGGCTGCGGCGGATATTTTGTTAAAACAAAATCGGTCGGCCGGGCGTTGAAGCAATAAAGATCCGAAGATGAATGTTTTCGGATCTTTTTTTAAAATATGATTGCAATCCGGCGGGATCGCTTTATACTTCGGTAGCTTAAACATATTTTTAATAAACGGAGTATCTTATGCTGATTAATCCCGCTTTTGCACAGGAAGCCGCCGCGACGGCCGCCGCAGCCGTTGATCCGGCCGCCGCAGCTAATCCGCTGCGCATTTTATTTCAGTTTTTGGTTATTTTTGTTGTCTTTTATTTCTTTCTGATCCGTCCTCAGCAGAAAAAATTAAAAGAACACCAGATGATGCAGATGAACGTTTCACGCGGGGACACGATTGTGACTTCCGGCGGTATCGTCGGCAAGGTTATTCGTTCGAATCCGGAAGATCTTTTGGTCGAAATCGCCGACGGCGTCCGGGTGATCGTCGTGCGTGACCGTATTTTAGGCCGTCGTTCTCAGCCGTCGCAGCCTTTTACAGATGATGAATCCGTCAATGACAATACGAAAAAGGGCAGTGAAGGATTAAAAGACGTTTTAACTAAAAAATAAAGGAAGGCCAGATGTTTAATTATCCAAAATGGAAAATAACCCTGATCGGCATTATCGCCGGGCTGGGGATATTTTTCTGTATTCCTAATTTTTTACCAAAATCACAGCAGGAAAAGCTGCCCGAATGGTGGCAGCCGATGACGCTGGGGCTGGATTTGCAGGGCGGTTCGCAGCTGCTGCTGCAGGTGGATCTGGATCAGGTCGTCGTCGATCAGCTGAATGCCGTTTTGGACGCCGCGCGCGTCGCTTTGCGTGAAAAAGGCATTCGTTATACGGGACTGAGCGTTCAGGATAACGCCGTCAGCGTTAAAATCATAAAAAGCGAACAGCTGGCCCGGGCGAAAGAATTGCTGCGTAAAATTGACAAAGGCAGTTTGGAAGTATCCGAGGAAGGCGATGTGCTGAAAGCCCGTTATACGGATATGGCTTTGTCGAATATGAAATCGACCGCCGTAGATCAGTCCATTGAAATTGTCCGCCGGCGTATTGACCAGCTGGGAACGCGCGAACCGTCGATCATGCGTCAGGGATCCGACCGTATTCAGGTTCAGCTGCCCGGGGTGGAAGATCCGAACGAAGTAAAGAAGTTGTTGGGAAAAACGGCAAAAATGTCATTTCATTTTATTGATGAAACGACCACTTTGGCCGACGCCCGCCGCGGTAAGATTTCTCCGGAATCCAAGGTTGTTCAGGGGTCGGAAGAATCAGAGGCCGGATATTACGTTATTGAACGCAAACAAATCGTCAGCGGCGAACATTTAACCGATGCGCGCGCCGATTTTTCCGAAGGCCAGCCGGTTGTGGCTTTTCGTTTCAACTCTTTCGGTTCTAAACGTTTCGGCGCTGCGACGCGCGACGGGGTCGGACGGCGTCTGGCGATTGTTCTGGACGGCAAAGTCATTACGGCGCCGGAAGTCAAAAGCGCGATTACGGGTGGTTCCGGCATTATTACCGGTAACTTTACGGTTCAAAGTGCGTCAGATTTGGCGTTGATGCTGCGTTCCGGTGCTTTGCCCGCGCCGCTTGACGTGGTCGAAGAAAGAATTGTCGGGCCGGGTTTGGGAACGGATTCGATTGAAGCCGGCAGAAAATCATGCGTTGTCGGGCTGATTTTGGTTTTGGCTTTCGTTGTGGCAACTTACGGTCTGTTCGGTTTGTTCGCCGATATTGCCCTGATCCTGAACTTGATCTTGTTGTGCGGCGCGATGAGCGCTCTGGGGGCGACGCTGACTTTGCCGGGAATCGCCGGGATCGCTTTGACGCTGGGAATGGCTGTCGATGCAAATGTTTTGATTTACGAACGTATGCGCGAAGAACAGTCTTACGGTAAGTCTGTGTTAAATACGGTGGAAGGCGGGTTTGAAAATGCTTCTTCGGCAATTTTCGATTCAAACCTGACCAGTTTTTTCGCCGGCGCCATTTTAATCTGGCTGGGGAACGGACCTGTCCGCGGGTTCGGCGTTACAACCTGTCTGGGGTTGGTAACGTCTGTCTTTACGGCGGTTTATGTGACCAAAGTGCTGATTTTGGCTTGGATTAAGTTCTTTAAGCCCAAGAAAATTAACGTGTAAGGAGTGTTTGAAATGCCTAGACTTATTCACTATTTCATTAAACCGACGCACATTAATTTTATCGGCGCCAGAAAAGCGGCCTTTTTCTTTTCGGTGTTTCTGTGCCTGGTTTCGATTTATTCCATTGCCGTCAAAGGCATGAATTTCGGTATCGATTTCAAAGGCGGTGTGTTAATGGAAGTGCATGCGGAACAGAAAATCGACATGAAAGATCTGCGCGACAGATTGTCTGATTTGGGCGTTGATCTGCAGCCTGTCGGCGATACGGGAACGGAAGTGCTGATTACGGCGCTGGGACGCGGCGACAACGAACAGGAACAAATGAAAATCGCCAATGTTATCCGGCAGGAATTGGGTGAAGGTTATTCTTTTCCCCGGATTGAAATGGTCGGGCCGCGCGTCGGCGCGGAACTGATACGCAACTGTATTTGGGCCGTTATTCTGGCCGCTGTCATGATTACGGTATATGTCTGGACGCGGTTTGAATGGGAATTCGCGTTGGGAACGATGTTGTCCCTGATCCATGATATCCTGATTGCGGTCGGGCTGTTTTCCGTATTTCAGCTGGATTTTGACATGACGATTATTGCCGGATTGATGACTTTGGCCGGTTTTTCGGTAAATGATACGATTGTTTCATACGACCGTATGCGTGAAAATCTGCATAAATACCGTAAAATGCCGATTGACGAAATGATCAATAAAACCACAAACGAAATGCTGCCGCGGACTTTGCTGACCGGTATGTCGACGATTATTATGCTGACGGTTATGCTGTTTATGGGCGGATCCGTTTTGCAGGGCTTTGCTCTGATTATGCTGTGGGGGATCGTGGTCGGAACCTATTCGTCGATTTATGTGGCTATGCCGGTGTTGATGTATCTGGATATCCGCAAGACGATGGAAAATAAAAACAAAAATTTAAATCCGTTTGAAAGCGCGGAATAAGAAAAAGCCCCGGATTTCCGGGGCTTTTTTTGGCGCCGAAATATACTGTCCGTGCGGTGTCGCGGGCAGTATATGACATTTTGGGCGGCAGATAAAAAACTTACGTTCTTTTTATGAAGATTGTTTTTTTAATAATCCGGATTAATTGCAATATTGAATAAAACTTTATTGACTTTAATCAAATGAATCCGTCAGAATATATGTAATATATTTGAGATATTTAGAGGTATTTTATGAAATTGGAAATTTTAATGGCCTTAGGCGGCCTGTTATTGTTGATGTGTGTGTTTGCGAACAGAATTTCCAGTAAGTTGGGAATACCGTCTTTGCTTGTTTTTCTGGCTGTCGGCATGATTGCCGGTTCTGACGGGGCGGGCATACAGTTTTATTCGGCGGAACTGAGTAATTATATCGGTTCTTTCGCGTTGGCTTTTATTTTATTTTCGGGCGGTTTGGAGTCCGGCTGGCCGTCAATCAAAAGCGTGCTGGGGCGCGGCACATTGTTGGCTACGGTCGGCGTCGCTTTGACGGCGTTGTTTATGTTCATATTGTCATATTATTTATTGGAAATGCCGTTTTCGATTGCTTTGCTGCTCAGCGTGATTTTATCGTCTACCGATGCGCCGGCCGTGTTTAATATTTTAAGAACAAACGGGCTGTATCTGAATAATCCGAAATTAAAATCTATTTTGGAATATGAATCCGGGTCAAACGATCCGATGGCCGTTATTTTATCTGTCGGCGCCATAGCTTTTCTGACGGCGGGGGATCAGTTTTCGGCATGGAATCTGGTCGGCATGCTGTTTTTGCAAATGGGGCTGGGCGTTGTTTTGGGATACGGCCTGGGGATTTTGGCGCTGGCTTTGTTGAAAAAGTTTTCGTTTGTTTATCAGGGACTTTATCCCGTTTTCGGCGTCAGTGTCGTTTGTTTGATTTTTTCGTTGACTCAGCTGGTCGGCGGCAGCGGTTATCTGGCTTTGTATATTGCCGGGATTGTTTTGGGGAACGCCTCTTATCCGTATAAAAATCCTTTTATACAATTTCAGTCCGCTCTGTCATGGGTGATGCAGATATTGATGTTTTTGACTTTGGGACTGTTCGTTAACCCCAAAGAGCTGGGAGAATTGTTTGGAACGGCGTTAAGCGCAACGGTTTGTCTGGTTATGATTGCGCGTCCTTTGGTCGTGTTTTTATGTCTGGCCAAAAGCGAATATACCCGCAGCGAAAAATTATTTATCAGCTGGGCCGGTTTAAAAGGGGCCGTACCTATTATTCTGGCGACGTATCCGTTGATGAGCAATATTCATGACGCGCGTTATTTGTTTAACGTTATTTTCTTTTTAGTTATCGTTTCTGTTATGCTGCAAGGGCAGACTTTGGCTTCTTTGGCTAGGCTGCTGAAGTTAAGCCACGATAATCCGACGCCGGAAGAACTGCGTGAAATGGGGGCGCCGATCGGTGTGCCGCGGGGAGATAAAGAACCTGAAATTTTTGTTTCGTTGAAATCTTCGTTTCTGCGTTTTGTTATGGGGACAATCAAAGGAGTGTTGTCTTTGATTGACTGGGAAATTCATACCGAGGACGAAAACCTGCCGGCCGTATTAAAAGTGTGGAATAAAGTTAAGAAGAAAACATATATTTTATTAAAACAGCTGCACGCGTATTGTCTGGAAAAAGATCTGGAAGAAGCGCGCAAAAAAGCCGAAGCCGATCTGGCGGCAAAATCGGCGGCGGAGGAAAAAAAACGTATGTTTATCCGTGTCCGTCATATGGATAATGATAAGTAAGTTTCTATTTTGAATAGACGCCGATAAATTTTATTGCACGTTTGTGTAATAAAAAATTCATAATAGTGCGCAAATAAAACAGTTAAAAATCAAACAGATAGGTATTTTTAAAGTAACAGGGAGGAGGGGAGCTTTTTCTTCGTTTTTATGTAATAATAGATATAAAATATTGAAGAGGGAAGTGTAATGAAAAAAAATGTTTCATTTTGTATGCCAGCTTTGTTTGCCTTTTTTATGTTTATGCCAGATGCTTTTGCTGCAAGAGATCATTTAGGTGTGCAGGGAAACAACGCATTTGAATTATTCTATTTTATGGGTGAAGGTTTATTGTACCAAGTTATCGGCGTTGTGATGATTTTGGGCGGGTTTGGATTAGTCGGACTCAGTGTCGGTGCTATTTTCGGTAAAGTAAACTGGAAATGGGCAGCTTACTTGGCATTCGGCTTATTCATTTGTGCTATGACTTTTGGAGTTTTAGGATATTTTACCGGAGATCAATTATTTCTTCAACCTCAGATGCTTTATGATACAGCTGGAAATCCTACGGTTACAATTACTCCTTCAGAATAGATTTATCTCAGTTAATAACAAAAAGCTCTTACGTGCGTAAGAGCTTTTTTTAATGCGGGGTTATTTTGTCGCCTTTTTAAGCGGCTGTAAAATTTGACGCTGCAAAATGCCAATTTGCCAGCTTGTCAATTAATGTCTGCGCGTAATCCGGACGACGGTTTTGATAGTCCAGATAATAAGCGTGTTCCCACACGTCGATTGCCAACAGCGGCGTTAAATGGTGGGCGACGGGCGTGTCGGCATTGCCGGTTTTCATAATTTTGATTTCGCCTTTGTCCGCAACGACCCAGGCCCAACCGCTGCCAAACTGAGAAACGGCAGCCGCTTTTAATTCTTCTTTGAATTTTTCTTCGTTGGCAAAAGCGCGCAGAACGGCTTCTTTGAATTTGCCGTCGGGAAGGGCGCCGCCGCCGTTCGGGGTCAGGCTGCTCCAGAAAAACGTATGGTTCCACGTCTGCGCGGCGTTATTAAAAATGCCGGCCTTGTCGGCTTTCCCGGCTGTTTTTAAAATGATGGTTTCCAGATTATCGCCGGCCAGATCCGTGTCTTTAATCAGGTTGTTTAAATTTGTAATATAAGCTTGATGATGTTTTCCGTAATGAAATTCCAGCGTCTGCGCCGACATGTACGGTTCCAGCGCAGTTTTGTCAAAAGGCAGTTTCGGTAATTCAAAAACCATGGCAAATGTTCCTTTCTTTGTTGTTTCAGACATTGTCCGCTTTTTAAAAAAGGAAGTAAAGTTATCTTTTGTTCAGGCTTTTTAAAACGGTTTCCGCGGCTTTTATTCCGGAACGCACGCTGCCTTCAATGGTGCAGGGCAGGTTTGTCGCCGTTGCATCGCCGGCCAAAAAAATAAAATCAGAGCCGATATCCGTACTTAACCGCAGGCGGTTTATGGCGCGGGTTTGCAAGATCGTCGCGCGTTTTTCCGTAATGACCCGGTAATCCGGCAGTTCGGAAGGCAGATTCAGCAAAGCCGACAATTCATGCCAGATCAGCGATGCCGCGGAATCCGGAGAAAATTTTTCCAGCAAAGCGTTGGCGGCGCTGATCGTTACGGACAGGATACCGTTTTTAATGAATATCCAGTGCCCCGTTAAACCGATTAAGCCGGCAAAAGATTTTCCGTCCGGCAGACGGGCGTCGGTCTTATAATGAATATTCACGATTGTCTGGCAGGGCAATTCCGGCGCGCCGACAATCAGCCGGGACAGGTTTTGCGGATCTGCGGCCAGAATGACTTTATCGTCTTGTCCGGGGGTGATTTCCGAACCGTCGAAAAAACTCAGTTTATTTTCTTTGATCCGTCGCAGCCGTTTTCCGAAATAAAACGGCGTCTGTTTGTTTTTTAAAAAATTTTCGACAGGAGCGATAACGCAATCATATAACGACGGTTCCGCCAGATAAACCTGTCCGTTTTTTTCTCCGAAACATTTTACGGCGGTTTTTAAAAACAAACTTGTGTCCGCCTGATGTACGGGCGTGTTCATGACGGATTCGCATAACAGAGAATACAATTCCGGCAGTTTGAACAAAGCGGATATCGGCCGCGCCGTATCAATTTGGAAAGAACCGCCGTTTTTTTTAAAAAACAGAATTTTGTTTCCGGCGTTTTTCAGCGGCGTGTCTGACGGGCATTGCGCCAGCATATTCAATAAAGCCGTATTTGCTCCCAGCATCAGATGCGTGCCGTTGTCAATCCGGGCGTTCAGCCGTTTATCGAAAAAAGAATGGCATCGTCCGCCCGCGCGCGCCGCCGCGTCGTATAAGGCGACGGAAACTCCCGCCCGTGTCAACGTAAACGCGGCGGACAGACCCGATATTCCCATGCCGATAATATGAACGGTCATTTTATTTTCCGAACAGCCAAATGCGTAAAGCCGTTGAGATCATATAAGCCTTTGACGGTTTGGCTCTGGGGGACAAAACCTCCCAACCCCGTTTTTCCATCAGATCGAATATTTTTTTATAAACACATTTCATAATGACCGCCGGTTTCATCTGTCGGCCGTTTAACGACGACAAAGCCGCGTCGGCCTCGGTAAAACGCAAGGCGGCCTGTTCAGCCAGAGCCTGACGCGCGATTTTCAAATCAGGATTGTTCAGCACATGGCTGAGCGGCGTGTCGTCCGTGATTTCGATGCCGGCTTTGGTCAGACATTCTTGCGGCATGTATAACCGGCCCAGTTCCATGTCTTCTTCCATATCGCGCAGTATGTTTGTCAGCTGCAGCGCTTCGCCCAGCGTAACGGCAAACCGCCGTGCCGTTTCGGAATGATCGCCGAAAACGCAGACGGACAACAACCCGACCGCGCCCGCAACCCGACGGCAGTACAGCTGCAGTTCCGTCATCGTCGGCGCGCGCATGCCGTCGGGAATGTCCATTTCCATGCCGTCAATCAAAGCGATGAATTCTTCTTTGGGCAAAGCAAACCTTTTTATCGGTTCAATCAAAGCTTTGGCGACAATTTGTTCGGGTTCGACGCCGTTATACAGCCGGTCGATATCATCTCTCCAGACTTTCAGGTTTTTCTTCTTTTCTTCCAGCGGAGCGGGTTCGTCGGCAATATCGTCGATTTCACGGCAGAAAGCGTAAATCGCAAACATCGCGTTGCGTTTTTCTTTGCCCAAAAGCTTCATAGCCGGATAAAACGACGATCCCGAACGTTTGACGATATCGTTGACCTGCCGCGTTATTTCTTCGGGGGTAAGAGGTCTTTTTTCCTGATGCATGATATTTTCTTTCTTCTTAATCCGCCCCAGACGCCCCACAGACAGGCGATGATCCAGTCTGATTTTTTCAATCCGATTTTGCGTCTGAGGATATCTTTCTTTTTCAACCGTTTAACCAGCCGCTGCGCCAGCCGGAAAATAAAGCAGACTTCCATGCGCAGACCGCGGTTGACAATTACCAAAGGCAGGGACGATCCTTCGACCAGCAGACTTTCGATCGCGTCGGTCGTACGGGTGAATACGCTTTGCAATGCCGCGCAGGTCTGGCTGTCGTCCAGTGCTTCATATTTGATTTTCGCTTCTTTAAACCAGTCTTTGGGCAGATAGATCCGGTGCTTTTCCTGATAATCTTCTTTACAATCCTGCAGGTGGTTGTTCATCTGCAAAGCGGCGCACAAAGCGTCGGACGGCCAGTAAGCGGTCGGATTTTCCCCGTGCAGATCCAGCATAAAACGCCCGACGCTGCCGGCCGACCAGCGGCAGTAAGCCATAACGTCTTCCCATGTATGATAAGTATGTCCTTCGCTGTCTTGGCGGAAAGCCTTTAATAAATCCAAAGCGTGCTGATTGGTTACGCCGCATTGTTCCAGACTTTTTTTCAATGTTTCGGCGCATTTGACCGTATCGTCGGATTCTTCCTGCCCCAACAAAACCCGTTCCAGACGGTTTAAACGGTCCAGTTTTTCCTGCTTCGACAGTTCCGTCGAATCCGCGATATCGTCTGCCGTCCGTGCAAAATCATAAAATGCCATGACATGAGGACGCAGTTTTTTGGGAATCAGACAAGACCCGACGGGGAAGTTTTCGCCGCCGGCGTCTTTTGTTCGTTTGATTTGCTTATCCATGTATTTCTGCCTTTTGTATCCATTCCGCCAAATCGGCCAAGGCCCGTTCGCTTTGGGCGCGTTTGCGGTCCTGGCCCTTGATTTTTTTCTTTCCTTCGGGGACGGGCGGCGGCGGAATTAAGCCGAAATTGATGTTCATCGGCTGGAAACAGTCTTTGTTCGCATTAACCGTAATATGACGCAGCATAGCCCCCAAAGCGGTTGTTTCCGGCGGCAGGACGGCGGTTTTACCGGTCGTTTCCCAAACGGCGAACAATCCGGCCAGCAGACCGACCGAAGCGCTTTCGACATAACCTTCGCACCCCGTCACCTGTCCGGCAAAACGGATATTCGGCCGTGCTTTTAACCGCAGCGTTTCGTCCAGCACTTTGGGTGAACAGATAAACGTGTTGCGGTGAATACCCCCAAATCGGACAAATGAAGCGTTTTCCAACCCCGGAATCGTTTTGAATATGCGCTTTTGTTCGCCGTAAGTCAGCTTTGTCTGAAAGCCGACCAGATTCAATAGTGTTCCCTGCCGGTTTTCTTTGCGCAGCTGCACAACGGCATGGGGACGGACGCCGGTATGCGGATTCATCAGTCCGACGGGTTTCATCGGTCCGAACGCCAGCGTTTCGCGGCCGCGTTCCGCCATGACTTCAATCGGCAGACAGCCTTCAAAATAAGGCGTATTTTTTTCCCAATCCTTGAACGCGACTTTTTCGCCTGACAGCAAAGCGTCAATAAAAGCGTTATACTGGGCTTCGTCCATCGGGCAGTTGATGTAATCGTCGCCGTCGCCTTTGTCATAACGGGATTGTTTCCATGCTTTGGCCATATCAACCGAATCAGCGGTAACGATCGGCGCGATCGCGTCAAAAAAATGCAGCAGGTCTTCTCCGCCCGCGGCGGCCTGAATTTTTTCCGCCAGTTCCGGCGTCGTCAGCGGGCCTGTCGCGATGATGTGCAGGCCGTCGTCCGCGCCGGGCAAATCCGTCAGTTCGCCCCGTTCGATTGTGACCAGAGGATTTTGGCGCAGTTTTTCTTCGATTTTTTGAGAAAACGCTTCCCTGTCAACGGCCAAAGCGCCGCCCGCCGGAACGGCCGTCTGATCCGCCGCCGCCATAATCAAAGAACCGCAGCGGCGCATTTCTTCGTGCAGCAGGCCGACGGCATTGTGCAGCGCGTCGTCGGAACGCAGGGAATTTGAACAAACCAACTCGGCCGGCCCGCCCGTTTTATGCGCGGGCGTCTGTCTTGCCGGGCGCATTTCCCGCAAAACAACGGGCTGTCCCGCTTTTGCGATCTGCCAGGCGGCTTCACACCCGGCCAACCCCGCGCCCGTGACGGTAATCGGTTTCTGCGTCATCTTTTTTTATCCTCTGACAGAATCGGTTTATTGTTATCTTGTATATCTTAGAGATAACTATATACTTAAACAAACATAATTTTTTTTGCGAGAAAAGAAATGAACGGAAATTTTGTAAATTTTTTAATCGCCGCAATCGCAGCTTACTGCCTGCTGTTCTATGTTTATCCTTATTTGCGGCGTCTGCTGCGCGGCCGCGACGTCATTTACATTGAACCCGCGGCGCTGGCGGAACAAATGGGTAAAAAGAAGGATATGCTGTTGATCGATATCAGATCGTCGTCCGAATTTTATAACATGTTCGGCCATATTGACGGCGCGATTAACCTGCCGTTTTCCGAATTTATGATTCGCATTAACGAAACGGCCGACCGTCTGGCCGGCTTTAAGGAAATTCCCGTCGTAATCATCGGTCTGCGCGATGAAAATAAAGTTTTTAAAGCGTACCGGATTTTAAAGCAAAAGGGATTTTCGGACGTCAGTATTTTAAATTACGGCATTTCTAAATGGCTGCGTCAGGGGCTGCCGACGGTGGAACGTAATGTTCGCAAAGTATAGAAAAGCCGTTCTGTTTTTTGCTTTGTTTTTATTTTCTTCCGCCGTTATCGCGGCGGTTGAACCGAAGAATGTTGTTATTTTTTTTCTGCCCGTTCGGGACAGCGCTGAAATCAACTCTTTGCAGGAAGCCGTGCCGACTCCTTTGCCGGCCGGCGTTTCCGCCGGCATACGGGCGGAGGAGATTTCCAAAAAGGACGAGAATCAGGAAAAATACGGCATAAATACTCCCGTCGGCGTTTCTTTGTATGATAAAGGAAACGTTCCTTTAAAACAAGCTGTCGACAATATTTTGGCGCCGGCTCGCGTTTTAATCCTGCCACCGGAAACGGCAAAGGAAGGACAGGCCAAAAGCGTATCGGGTCTGCCCGAAAGCGTAACGCCGGACAGAATCCGCGTTTTTCCGATGCAAAATCCTGCGGCGGATATGAAAAAAGCGGCGCAGGAACGTCCCGTCGTGATCCGTTATCAGAAATTAAAACCGCCTGAAGACACGCGGGAAAACCGGCCGCGCAACGAATCGGAATGGACAGGTTGGATTTTACGCCAGCTGCAGAATTGCAGTATGGACGCGCAGACCGTTTTGCCGACGCTTTACTGGCTGGCTGCCAATCGGAAACTGACGGACGGCAAAACCGACTGCGACATGAAAACCGCCGTAGCGGGGTATTTGCGCAAATGCCACCCGTGGCCGGTTGTTTACTATACGCCGGTCAATAACGATGTGCCCGTCCGTCCGGCCGTTCAAATGGCGGCGGAATTTCTGGAAAATACCTTTGATTCGACCGAATGTCCCGCTTTGGATTTGTCGGGCATTAATTTTGAAAAAACGGAGTTTCTGGAAGGTAGTCTGAAAAATGCAGATTTTTCAAAGTCTTATTTCCAAGAAGCGACTTTTTCGGGCATTGATCTGTCCGGTGCCGTTTTTAACGGAGCACAAATGGACAACGTATTGTTTCAGAATGTTGATCTGTCCGGCGCTTTGTTTGAAAAAACGCGCATGAAGTACGCACATCTGCACCGGGTAAACGCCGACGGCGTTCGGTTTGATTCGGCCGATCTGCAAAATACGCAGTTTCGGGACGTCAATTTTTCTTTGTCTTCGTTTAATAAAGCCGTGTTGCAAAACACCGCTTGGTTTGATGTGCGCGCATACAGAATGAAAGCGTATCAGGCTGATTTTTCAAAAGCGGGTTTTGACAATATTCTGTTTAACCAGTTGCAGGCGCGCAAAGCAAATTTTGAACGGATATCGTGCAAAGAATGCGTGTTTGACCGCGCTGTTTTAAGGGAAGCGTATTTCTTTCGGGCGTTTTTTGACAAAACGTCGTTTAACCATTCTAATTTGTCGCATGCGCGGTTTCGTTTCGCCGTTTTTGAAAACGATGTTTCATTTGATGATGTGTATCTGTACAAAGCTGATTTCAAAGGCGTTGATTTAAGGCCGCTGAATACGCTGCCGATTGAAAAATTAACGCAGCTGCAGGTTGACCGCAGAACCGTTCTGCCGAATCATTTGTCTGATTTTGATTCGGCTGTTTTTGACGTCGAACTGGACAATGTCGGCCGCGATGCCTCACAGAACATCAGCCGTTACACTTGTTCGAAAAGAACTTGCGAAGAACGTTTGCTGGGCCGGGCGAGCAATCAGAATCTGGCCGTGCGCGCCATGACAATGCTGAGCGATCCCGAAGCAAGCCTGAACAATCAGGTATGGGCTTTATGTACGATGGGGTGTATTGCCAGAAATGATAAAAAGCTTGAAAATTCGCAGATTGATATTTTAACGGCATTCATTAAACGCCGGCGTCCCTGGAATTCCGCGACGGATCTGTTCAAACCGTACACGCCGATTGAACCCGAAGTTCAAATGGCGCTGTATATTTTAACGGACCCGCAGCTGCAGCGCGACCTGGGGCATGACGTTGATTTGACCGGTACGGATTTAAGGACGGCCGATTTGTCCGGCGCGGATCTGCGGACGGTTAATTTATCCGGTTCGCATTTGGGAGGAACGAATTTGCGCCGAGCAAAAACGGATCAGACGTTTACCCGTTTCGATCAGGCCGTGATTGACGAATTTACATTGTTCCCGGCGGGAATGGAAGTTTTTAAACCGTTCCGGCTGCCGGATTCGATTACGCCGCCGTGGTGGAAACCGGGAACGGTTCGCGTTATCCGCGACGGATCGCATTTATGGACCGTGACGACAGAGGATATTCCTTTTTCGGACGAACTGATCGTTTGGCCGGGCGGCAAGCAGGAGGAAAAGAAATGAAGCGTGTTTTAATTATATCGGGATTGTTGGCCGTAATGACTTTTTCCGCGGGCGCGCAGGAAACGGACACGGACGTTTTGCGTTCCAGAGCGTCAAACGGCGACGTTCAGGCGGCGACGCTTTTGGGAAAGTATTATTTTGATATTGAAAAGAACGCGAAGCGGGCTGAAAAGTGGATCAAATCGGCGGCGGAAGCCGGCGACGCCGAAGCTTTATATTATCTGGCGCGTATTTACGATGAATCACGCGAAGGAAAGCACCCGAACAAAGAAGTCGTTTCCGTATTGGAAAAATCAGCCGGGCAGGGATACGCGCTGGCGCAGGTTATGCTGGGCCGGATTTATCAGTTCGGCCGCCGCGGCATTCCGCAGGATTTGAAAAAAGCCAGAATGTGGTATGAACTGGCCGCCGCCAAAGGGGCAAACGAAGCCATGTCCCAGCTGAGCGTTATTTATCAACAGTCGGGTGACGCTTTGACCAAGGCCGCGCTGGCGGACGACAATATTGAATGGCTGGAACTGGGGGTAAAGCAGGGAAATGCCGAAGCGGCATTGAATCTGGGGAAAATGGCGGAAGCCGGGCGCGGCGTGCCGCAGGATTATAAACGCGCGGCAAAACTTTATCAGATCGCGGCCGACGCCGGAATCGTTCAGGCGCAGGCGGCTTTGGGAAATCTGTATGCCAACGGGGAGGGAGTTCCTCAGGATAATAAAAAAGCGGTGCTCTGGCTGACCAAAGCAGCGGAAGATGGATATGTGGAGGCTCAAAGAAAACTGGCGCAGGTATATACTTACCAAAATCCGGATCCGTCTCAGGCTTATGCCTGGCAGGTTGTTTCTCTGTCGGCTCTGTTTCCTCAGGCAAAGGATCTGGTCGCCGTATCGCCCGATCTGGAACGTCTGATGCGTTCAATGACGCCCGAACAAATCAAAGACGGGCAGGCCCTGGCTGTCAAACTGGTCGATAAAATCAAGGCAAATAAAAGAAAACAGGAAGCGGAACAACAGGAACGCATTGAACAAATGCGCCGTTACCAGCAGGGTATTTTATAAGCATGCCGAAAAAAGCCCCATATACGGGGCTTTTTTTTTATTTTAACATTTCCATTAAATCTTTAACGGCGTTTGACGTGCTTTGCGCGACTTCTTTCAAGCTTTTATCCAGCATGTAGCAGGGGGTCGTGATAATTTTGTTCTTTTTATCAATGCAGACCTGAGCCGCCGAACAGATTTCAGGCGTACCGCCCATCGCTTTGATCGCCATTGACGTTTCAGGATCGTTGCCGATCGTTACCGTGACGTTTCCCAAAATACGGGCAATCAATACCGGAGCGATACACAAGGCGACAATCGGTTTGCCGGCGGCGTGCATTTCTTTGACAACACGTTCAACGTCGGGGTGAACGGCGCAGTCTTTGCCTTTGTGCGCGAAATCGCACAGATTTAAAACGGCGCCCATGCCGCCCGGAAATAAAACGGCGTCGTAATCGGAAACTTTAAAAGATTTTAAAGACGAAATATCGCCGCGGGCTATTCTGGCGGCTTCGACGGGCATGCGTCTTTTTTCGTCCGAAGGCTGCTTTGTAACGTGATTCATAACAACGCTTTGTTCGCCTTCGGGGGCGAAACAATGATAAACGCCGCCCTGTTGTTCGATCGCCAGCATGGCTGTGACGGCTTCGTGAATTTCGGAACCGTCCATGACGCCGCAGCCGGATAAAACAACCGCGATTTTTTTGGTGTTCATGTGTTTCTCCTCACACTGATGAAAATCTTTGATGTTGTAATTATATACAAGTTGTATTTATATACAATAAGCGTAAAGCATATAGCTAACGGAGTTGATTTTGAAATACGTCAGTACGCGGGGAAATGCGCCCGCCATAGGATTTGAAGATGTTTTGCTGGCAGGCCTGGCGCCGGACGGCGGCCTGTATGTTCCTGAAAATTATCCGCAGTTTTCCGCGGCTCAAATGCGTGAAATGCGTTCTTTGAGCTATGCCGAACTGGCCGGCGAAGTCATGGCGCCCTTTACCGAAGGCTGTTTGGATAAAACGGATTTGATTGAAATCGCGCGTCAGGCTTACGGCGGTTTTTCCCATACGGCTGTGGCGCCGTTAAAACAAATCGGCGACGCGATGTGGGTGATGGAATTGTTTTACGGCCCGACGCTGGCGTTTAAAGACTATGCGCTGCAGGTTGTCGGCCGTATGTTCGATACGGTTCTGAAACGCACAAACAGGCGGGTGACGATTGTCGGGGCGACGTCGGGGGATACGGGATCCGCCGCGATTGAATCCTGCAAAGGGTGCGATCATCTGGATATTTTTATTCTTCACCCGCATAACCGCGTATCCGAAGTTCAGCGCCGTCAAATGACGACGACTATAGCGCCCAACGTTTTTAATATCGCTCTGGAAGGAACTTTTGACGACTGCCAGTCGATTGTCAAAGCTTTGTTCTCTGATGAAGATTTTCGTTCCAAACACAGCCTGTCGGCCGTTAATTCGATCAACTGGGCCAGAATTATGGCGCAGATCGTTTATTATTTCCGTGCCGCTTTGGCTCTGGGGGCGCCGGACAGAGAAGTGTCTTTCGCCGTACCGACGGGCAATTTCGGCAATATTTTCGCCGGCTATGCCGCAAAGCGCATGGGGTTGCCGATTAAAAAGCTGATGCTCGGATCCAACGAAAACGATATTTTGCCGCGTTTTCTGGAAACGGGCGTGATGGAAAAACGCGACGTCAAACCGTCGATCAGCCCGTCCATGGATATTCAGGTATCGTCGAATTTTGAACGGCTGCTGTATGAAATGCTGGATCATGATGCCAAAGCGGTTTCGCATTTAATGGAAACGTTTAAATATGAAAGAAGTTATCATGTTTCTGCGCCGGTTTTGGAACGGGTCAGGAATATTTTTGCCGGAGTCCGCTGTTCGGACGAAGAAACTAAATCCGAAATCGGCAGAATTTATAAAGCTTCCGGTGAAATTGTCGATCCTCATTCCGCAATCGGATTTGCCGCGGCCGAAAAATTCGGGGAAAAAGACGTCCCCAGCATTGTTCTGGCAACGGCTCACCCGGCGAAATTTCCCGTTCCTGTCCGTGAAGCAACCGGCATAACGCCGTCTTTGCCGTCGCGGCTGTCCGATTTAATGACCCGGCGGGAAAATTTTACCGTTTTGCCGAATACGCGGGAAGCCATTAAATACTTTATTGACACAGCGGAAAGAAAGGCCTGATTTGAATGACCGGAAAAATGACGGTTCTGCCGAACGGATTGAAAATTGTAACGGATACCATGGACGAGGTGGATACGGTTTCTTTGGGAATATGGGTCGATATCGGTGCTATGTACGAACCGGCCGAAATCAACGGTATTTCCCATTTGCTGGAACACATGGCGTTTAAGGGAACGGTAAACAGAACTGCGCGCCAAATTGCCGAAGAAATTGAAAATGTCGGCGGGTTTATCAATGCCTGCACTTCGCGCGAAACAACGTCCTATTACATCAAAGTGTTAAAGGAAGACACGGCTTTGGCGGTTGATATTTTGGCAGATATTCTGCAAAATTCAACGTTTGATCCGGAAGAATTCGCGCGGGAAAAAACGGTTGTTTTACAGGAAATCAGTCAGTCGATAGATACGCCGGACGATATTATTTTCGATCGTTTTCAAACTTGCGCTTTTCCGGATCAGCCGGTCGGCCGTCCGGTTTTGGGATCGGTTGAAACGGTTAAGGGAATCAGCCGGGAAACGCTGGATTCTTACATGAAAACAAATTATACGCCGCAAAGAATGGTGGCCTCTGCCTGCGGGAAAATCAATCACGATGAATTTGTCCGCATGATCGAAAAATATTTCGGATCCATGACGGCCAAAGACGGCCTGACGGCGCCTGACGCCGTTTACAAAGGCGGAGAATACCGTGAAAATAAATCTTTGGAACAGGTCAATCTGATTCTGGGATTCCCGGGCGTGTCGGTTTTGGACGGCGATTATTACACGGCGCATGTCTTGTTAACGATTCTGGGCGGCGGCATGTCTTCGCGTTTATTTCAGGAAATACGGGAAAAACGCGGTTTGGTGTATTCTGTTTTTTCATTCAATGCCGCGGCGGTCAAAGGCGGACTGTTCGGTATTTATGCCGGAACGGGCGAAAAAGAGGCGGCCGAATTGATGCCGGTGCTCTGCGATGAGATTCTGAAAATCAGACAGTCCGTGACGCCGGAAGAATTAAATCGGGCTAAGGCTCAGTTAAAGGCCGGCATATTAATGTCAATGGAAAGTCCGACGGCGCGCGCGGAACAAAATGCCGCTCAGCTGCTGGCATTCGGCCGGCTGAAAGATAAAGAAGAAATTCTGAATAAAATTGTCAATACAACGGCAGATGATGTGACCGGTCTGGCTGAACGAATGTTTTCTCAGACGCCTGCTCTGGCCAGTTTGGGACCTGTCAAACATGTCATGTCTTATGATAAACTGGCGCAGATACTGAAATAAGGAGTTTTTGCCCATGGATCGGGACGATGAAATTCTGCTGCAAATGGTCGCGATCGGCAACGCGCTGAAAGTAACGGCCGTTCACGCGGCGACAGGAACGGAAGTTTCTTTTATGGCGCCGAAAAACACGCCGATGCTGTCTTTGAAAATGATGGCCGGAAAAAAGCTGGAATACGTTATGAAGAAAAACAATCAGCCCTAGCCAAAAGCGTTTGATTGTGCTACTAAAAAACTGAAAATTTTTTAAGAAAGGAAATTCGCATGTCGAAAGTTGTCGCGCTTGCTTCAGATCACGGCGGTTTTGAATTGAAAAATCTGTTGGTCGAAAAACTGAAAAAAGACGGTTACGACGTTTTGGATCTGGGAACGCATACGAAAGATTCCGTCGATTATCCGGACATTGCCGCGCTGATGGCTGACGCAATCAAAACAGGCAAAGCCGAACGGGGAATTTTGCTGTGCGGCACCGGAATCGGAATCAGCATCGCCGCCAATCGTTTTCCGTTTATCCGGGCGGCATTGGTGCATGACGCTTTCGGCGCGCGTTTATGTCGCCAGCATAATGACGCCAACGTGTTGGTGCTGGGCGGGCGTACAACCGGCGTTGAAGTCGCGTATGAATGCGCGGATATTTTCCTGAATACCGGGTTTTTGGGGGATCGTCACGCGCGCCGTGTCGAAAAACTGTCCCATATGTGCTGAAAGAGGTTGATCCGAATGACGAATTCATTTTTTACAACGCCGTTGAAACAGGCTGATCCCGATTTATATGCGGGAATTGTTAAGGAATTGCGCCGCCAGCAAAATCAAATTGAGCTGATCGCTTCGGAAAATATTGTTTCCAAAGCCGTTTTGGAAGCGCAGGGAACGATTTTAACGAATAAATACGCGGAAGGATATTCCGGCAGGCGGTATTACGGCGGCTGTGAATTTGTCGATATTGCGGAAAATCTGGCGATAGAGCGGGCAAAAAAGCTGTTTGACGCCGAATTTGTCAATGTACAGCCTCATTCGGGCGCGCAGGCGAACGGAGCAGTTCAGCTGGCGTTGCTGCAGCCGGGCGATACGCTGATGGGCATGTCTTTGGACGCCGGCGGTCATTTGACGCACGGGGCGGCGCCCGCGCTGTCCGGCAAATGGTTTAACTCCGTTCAGTACGGTGTGCGCAAAGAAGACGGGCGTATTGATTTTGAACAGGTGGAACGCCTGGCCAAAGAAAACAAGCCCAAGCTGATTATCGCCGGCGGTTCGGCTTATCCGCGCGCGATTGATTTTGCCAAATTCCGCGCGATTGCGGACGAGGTCGGCGCGTTGTTAATGGTAGATATGGCGCATTTCGCGGGACTGGTCGCCGGCGGCGTTCACGAAAATCCGTTGAAATACGCGGATATCGTGACGACGACAACGCATAAAACGTTGCGTGGTCCGCGGGGCGGCATGATTCTGACAAACCGCGAAGACTTGGCGAAAAAGATTAATTCGGCCGTTTTTCCGGGATTACAGGGCGGGCCGTTGATGCATGTCATTGCGGCCAAAGCCGTCGCTTTGGGCGAAGCGTTGAAGCCTGAATTTAAGGAATATGCCGAAAACGTTGTCGCCAATGCCAAAGTTTTGGGGGAAACGCTGACGGCGCGCGGATTAAATCTGGTTTCGGGCGGAACGGACACGCATTTGGTTTTGGTGGATCTGCGTCCGAAACATTTGACCGGCAAACTGGCGGAAAAAAGTCTGGAACGCGCGCGCATGACATGCAATAAAAACGGCATTCCGTTTGATCCCGAAAAGCCGACTGTTACGTCGGGGATCCGTTTGGGGACGCCGGCAGGCACGACGCGCGGCTTTAAAACAGAAGAATTCAGACTGATCGGCAATTTAATCGGTGACGTTTTGGACGCTTTGTCCGAAAACCCGCAGGATAATGCCGCCGCCGAGGAAAAAGCCGGTAAAACGGTGTTGGAATTATGCGCGCGTTTCCCGATTTATGAAGGTTTAATGGAGGAATAGCCGATGCGTTGTCCTTTTTGCGGGTTTGAAGAAACGCAGGTAAAGGATTCCCGTCCCAGCGAAGACAATTCCGCGATCCGCCGCCGGCGTTTTTGTACGGCATGCGGGTCGCGTTTCACGACGTTTGAACGTGTGCAGCTGCGCGAATTGACAGTAATCAAAAAAGATAAAAGCAAAACGCCGTTTGATCGTGATAAATTGCAGCGTTCGATCACGATTGCGGTCAGGAAACGTCCGATCAGCCCGGAACAGGTCGAATTGATTGTCAACAGTATTCAGCGTCAGCTGGAAGTATCCGGGGAAAGTGAAATTCCGTCCGATCAGATCGGTGAAATGGTGATGGAGGCTTTGTCCGCTTTGGATCCGGTGGCTTATGTGCGTTTTGCTTCCGTTTACCGCGATTTCAGGGAAGCTAAAGATTTTAAAGCTTTTATCAGCAGTCTGGAGGCCGTCGCCGACGCCGGTCCTCTAAAAGGAGAACAAGATGTCTAAAATTAAAACCAACCGCAGTTCTTCACGTCTGGCAGCCGTTCAGGCGTTATATCAGTATGCGTTTGGCGAAAAAACAATTGATGAAATCGCCCGTGAATTCATGGCCGGCGATATCGGCCGCGAAGTCATTGACGAAGACGAACAGGCCGGAACGGAAACTTTTGTCCCCGTCATGCCGGCCGAACCGACGTTATTTGCGGGAATTTTGTCGTCATATGCGCAGAATGCCGATCAGATTAATGAAATGATCAACGCTTCTTTTGCCGAAGACTGGTCGGCCGACCGCGTTGAATTGACGTTAAAAGCAATTCTGCAGGCCGGAACGGCGGAGCTGATGGCTTATCCCGAAACGCCCGTGGCTATTATTATTACCGAATATATTGATATCGCCAAAAGCTTTTATTCCGGTCCGGAAGTTAAGGTGACTAACGGTATTTTGGATCGTCTGGCAAAAATTTTACGCGAATCTTAAAAAATTATTCGTCGTGTTTATGTTCAATCCGGGGCGCCGGTTCTGACGAATCGGCGCTGTCCGTTTCTTTTACCCTGAATTCCGGTTCAATATCCTGCGGCCGCGCTTTAAAAGGGCGGGAAGTATAAAAAGGCCAGAACGCTTTTTTCCAGAACATAAAAGAAGCCGTTGTCCCGAATAAAAATAAAAACAAATAAAATAAGTAAGGCCAGAAAAATAACAGTATGGCCAATATCGGCGGCCAATTCCAGACGGCGACAGCTCCGTAAACGCCCGCCAAAGGACCGATGGCCGGCACAAAAACCAACAGTAAAGCCGCAAATCCGGCAAAAATCCAATGGAGTCCGAAAAAATGCATAATACCGTCAATGCTGGCGATTAATTGCAGCAGGCTGATTAAAATATAAGCTGCAATAAACAAAACCGGTAGCTTCAGAATCATATTTTTATCCTTTTTGTTCATTTTACCCGTTCGCAAATAAAAAAACATAAGATTATTGTTGGTAATAAAATTTTAAAGATGTAGAGTTATTCTAAACTTTCCAAAATCAGGAAGGAAACATGAGAAAAATCATTCAGGAAAAACTGTACTTTGTTTTTCGGGATTCTGACGGAATTCTGGGTTTTACGATCCGGTGTTATGAAGGTGAACCCGTTAATCCGCGTTTTTTGTTTGACGGCGACAAGCAGGTGTTTTTGCTGCGCCGCCCGGGACAGGTCATTTCTTTGGCTTCATTGGGGGAAGAATTCGTTGCGTTTTTACTGACTTCGCAAAAGGTCAGATTTTTGGAAACGCCGGAAGATTCTTCTGAAATTGTACGCCAGTATGATATCCCTGTTACAAAGATAGAAAGTATTCTGCTGTCGGAAACGCAGATCGTCCCGTCCGAAGAGCCCTTTTTTGCCGAATTGCTGCATTCGGCTTAGGTCCGTTCAAAATACCGGTATCTGTTTGAAAAAGCCGTTTCAGCGGCTTTTTTATTGTCGGAAAGGTGTTTTTCCAGCGGGGTTAAAAAGTCATTTTTCAAATCCGCCAGACCGCGCAGATAATCCGACAGGTCGTCTGAGCGTAAATCCTGAGCTAAACGGGCCGTTTCCTGAGCAAAGGCGGCTTCTTTTTTTAAAATCAGTGTTAAAACGTCGTATTCTTGGGTCACGGGAGTCTTTTTCAATTTTGTTATAACATAATGTTATTTATTTAAAAGAAAATGTCAACCGCGAAATTCAAGCGACAGCCGGACAAAGACGCGCCCGGCATTGTTTAAAACAAGTGAAATAAAAAAACGGAAAAGCCGAAAGCTGTCACCCTTTCGGCTTTTTTTATTTTCAAGCAGTATTAGAACGCAAAGCGCAAACCGCCGTAGAATTCATTTGATTTGATCTGTTTTCCCAGATCCTGGAAACGGTATCCGATATCGAAAGCAATATCGCGCGTGATGTCGTAACCGACACCGACTCCGCCACCCCAAGAGAATTTATAATGTGTTTTGGCCGAAGTGTTCGCATCATTCAAACGCAGTCTGGACGCACCGATCTGCAGATTGACGAACGGACGGAATGCGGTTCCTGTTTGAATATCGTAATATCCGTTGAGCATCAGGCTCATCGTATCGACTTTATGCCGGGTACCGATATAATCGCCTTTGATTTTGTTACGATAGGTATATTCCAGTTCAGTACGGAATTCATTTAACTGCATACCCAGTGCAGCGGATCCTTCCCATGCATTTTTGTCAATGTGGTTTTTTAACATTGCCAAACCGGTTCTGATGGCGACATAAGGACGATCGCCGCAGGGTTCCTGAGCTTTGGCCGCGGGCACACAGGCCGAAAAGGCAATGACGGAAGCTACGGTTCCGAAAAGGACTTTCTTAAGCAACATATTTTTCTCCTTCACTGTTCAATAATACATATATATGTACTTAAAAGAGTATTTACCGAAATAAACAACTCTTCATAACCGACTATGTTACTGTTTTGATTGATTTTGTCATTATGCCATTTCAGGCATAATACAATAGAATTTTTTTCTACTCTATTGTATATACTCTGTTTGATTATGTTTTTTATTTAATCCCAGGTCTTTCTTTATTTTTTCCATCGTATTACAGTCAATTTCTTTATAAGAATAAAAATCGTATTTTCTTTTTAATTCCGCCCAGACAGAATTCGGGTGACGTTTTTGCTGCCTGGAAAGGCTTTTGACATATTGCTTGAGTGTTGTTATTTCGGAAAAAGAAGATATACAACTTTCGGTTGTATTGATTTGAACTTCAAAATTATGACGCGAAGAGGGGATTAAAAAAAGAGCAGGCAGAAAATCAAACCCGCGAAAGGGGTGTTTTTTTTCTTTTTATCCCAAATAATGTACTGCGATTTTCCCGCGGAAATAATATTGTTGTTTCCGTTTACGGAAATAAAGACCGCCTTGCCCGGATCGCCGGCGGTCGGATTGTTTTCGGGCGGTTTATCCTGATGCTGTTGCGACGGTTCGCACAGCAGATTTTTTAACGAATTTAAACGTGCTTCAAATGTATCTGATTTTGGTCTATTATCTTGTTTTATCATGCGACAGCCTCTATTACCCATTCAATTGCTTTTTGAGCATTGTCCGCCGATTCCGATACGATAATATCGTATACAACGGCAATAATACGGGCAGCCTGGCCGGCTGAAAACGATTTATGATGACTTTCTTCGTATTTTTTTAAAAATAAAACGGCAGATTCCAGCGCTGTTTTATCAATTTTCGGTAATTCCGCAGGGGTGTTTTCTTCGAATCCGTACAGCCAATTCGGCGACACGCCGAACGTACGGCAAATTCTGCAAAACATTTGCGCGTCCGGTTCGCGTTTGTTTTTCAAATACTGATTAAGTCTGCTTTGACTGATTTCAAGCTGATCCGCTGCCCTTTGCTGAGTCAATCCTAATTCAGAAATCCTTTGATGTAAGCGTTCTCCGATCATGGCAATCCTTTACCTTAGAATTAATCTCACGAGTATACTGGCACAGTTTATCACACAATAAAATTAACTATTTGTTATTGAATAATTAAACCATTTGTGATAAAAAGGGGACGTTTTATTATTTCTTTGGAGTTAAAAAAATGGAAAAACCTGTTCAAGTTCCTGTAAAAAATATAAAATCTTCCGAAACATGCATTTTGCTGAAATTGTATGAAAAAGGCCGCCTGGGCAAATTTCCGCAGGCGGAAAACCGTTTAAGGGCGGGATTGATGTTTATGAAAGATTTTCGTTTTTCCCTGTTTTCACAGAAAACGACCAGAAGTTATGACAAATTGTTTGTGCCAGGGACTCGGGGAAAAAACGATTCGTCGGATTTGCGCTGCGATGCGGCCGACAGATATCTGCGGGCTTTAAAGGCTGTCGGAATTTATAGTGTTTATGCACTGCATTTTTTACGTGACGAACAAAATATCAGCGCTTTTCTGGCGCGTTATCCCGTTTTGAACAAAGGGGCCAGACGCACGTATAAAATGGTTTATCTGGCCGTTAATAAAATGCTGGATAAGCTGGTTGATTTCTATGACGCGGAAAAAAGATAATTTTGAACCGTTTGT
This sequence comes from uncultured Rhodospirillaceae bacterium, assembly GCA_900550445.1. Taxonomy (GTDB): domain Bacteria; phylum Pseudomonadota; class Alphaproteobacteria; order CAAGCB01; family CAG-977; genus UBA11549. The sequence goes on from URSF01000019.1 coordinate 31,925, forward strand.
TTTTTCTGTATAATGGCAGAGAAAAACAATAAAAACGTATGGCTGCAATGAAAGATTTTTTAAAACTGATTTTTTTCGGGATTGTAAAAACGCCGAAACTGGAAATGTTTCGTCCCGATACCGGCGAAAAAAAACAAATGGCGTTCGGTTTTAATCTGCAGATTCTGCTGATCGGCGGTTTTTTCGGTTTGCCGGTGTTTTTTAAACGGTTGTGGGGTTGGGCCTGGCTGATGTTTTGTCTGTCAACGGCACAGTTTGTTTCTTTTTACCTGCGTGTCAAACAGCTTTTATCCGCGACGACGCCGGAAGAATATTATGCTTTTCAAGAATCCGATCCGATTGATTCGGCGGCGGGAGTTTTATTGCTGGTTTGCGCTGTTCTGCTGGCTTTCAAAGGTAACGAATGGGCGGTGAAACGGCTGTTGAAAAAAGGGTGGCGTTTTACCGATGTTTCCGATCCGGCAGTTCGAGCCGCTGCTAAAAAATGGAAAATTTCAAAGCATTACCTTAAACCGGTCAGAGAAGAAGAAAAACTTTAGTTTTCTTTTTGTTGCCAAACTGTCAGATCCGTTTCGGGATAGTTCAGATGTCGCCTGTAAATATGCAGGTTTTCCAAAACGCGCTGAACGTAATTGCGCGTTTCGCTGAAAGGGATTCGTTCGATCCAGTCGATCGGATCTATGTCTTCCTGCGGCCGGCCGATGGAACGCAGCCACCTGTTGACATTTGTCGGGCCGGCGTTATAGGCCGCAATCGCCAGAATATATGATCCGTTAAACCGTTTTAACAGATCGGCGAAGTAAGTGCTGCCCAGTTCGACGTTAAAGTCGGGGTTGGAATTCAGTTTCTGCACCGAAAAGTTTTTGCGTTTTTTTTGCGCGACCTGTTTGGCCGTTGCAGGCATGATCTGCATCAATCCGCGTGCGCCGGCCGGCGAAACGGCATGGGAAGCAAAGCTGCTTTCCTGCCGGATAATAGACAAAACGACGGCCGTTTCGGCGCGTTCGTCATGTTTTAAATCCCGGACGGGATATCCCAGAGAAATAATGTCAATACCGTTTTGACGGGCTCTGCGGGCGATTGCGACGGCCAGGTCTTCGCGTTTTAAATCATGAGACAAAACATACGCCAACGCCGTAACGGACTGCGGATCGGACGCGTCTAAAAACAGCCGGGTGGCAAACAGGCCGACAAGGTCGTACTGTTCGGCGTTTTCCAGCATTTTCATAACGGCGAATAATTCGGATTTTTTGAATTTTTCAACCAGAGTCTTATCGGGCTGTTCTTCTACCGGCAGAGGCGGTATCGGCCGGCGGTTTAATTTTTCGGCCGCCAGCTGTCCGTAAATTGTCGTGATTTTATCGGCGGCTTTTTCATAATGTGAACGCGCTTTTTCCCGGTCGTTCATTTCTTCATAAGCTCTGCCCAGCCAGTATTCGCCGCGCGAAACGCTGAGCGGAGAAGAAACGGACTGAAGCATATTTTTAAAATGCCGAACAGCCTGTTTTCTTTTTTTCAGGTTACGCAGAGCAATCCAGCCGGCGGTCCATTCGGCATCGGCAAAATCGGCTCCTTTGGTCAGGTAGTGATTTTTAGCGATATTATAAGCGGTTTGATATTCTTTATCGGCCAGAAACTGGCGGATCAAAGACGATTTTTCGGTCCACCAGCGTGACGTTTTTTGTTTTTCCGGCGGTATTTTTTCCAACAGCTTGGCTGCGGCGCCATATTTTTTATTCACCCGGAGCCAGCGCAGCAAGTCAAACAAAAGCCCTTCGTCCTCGCGTTGGTTTTCCGGCAGATTTTTGATGGTTTTTCTGGCGTTTTTGTCGTTGGAAATCAAATTTGCGCGGATTTGCGCCAGCCGCTGGATATAAGGTTTCATAAAAGGAATAAAACGTCTGGCCTGAGAGGCCTTGCGTTCGTCCAGCAACTTTTTGGCCCGGTTCGCAAAGTCGCGTTCGTCCAGCAGAAAGAACAGTTTTTCCTGCACCGTCTGCGTTTCTTCTTCGTTCAGATCTCCTTTCCCCCACAGGGAATGAAGCATGGGGATTGCTTTTTCCCATTCTTTTTTTTCCATCAGGATATCCGCATACGTCAGTACGGCCTGCGTTGAAACGGGCGGGTGCTGTTTGAACCATTTTTCCAGATCGCTTTTTTTGCCCGTTTTCAGCAAAGCCAGCTCGGCATTTCTGCGAATCAGGTAAATCCGCGGCCAGCCGGGATTTTTCCTGATAAAGTTTTGCGCATCGTTAAAGTCCGGAATTTGTTGTGAATCCGTTAATCGAAACCATTCGATTAACTTTAACAGCTTCGGATCCGCCGTCGTTTTGGCCGTTTTCATCGCCGTTTGGTAATCTTGCGAAACGGCGGCCTTGATCGAACGGGAATAGGCCTGTGCCGTCGGCAAAGGCGCTGCGGAACAAACGGCCGCGGAAAAAAAATAAAAACAACCAACCAGCAAAACGCAGCGTTTCACTTCTTTTTCCTTTGGTGAAAATGTGATACTTCTTTAATTCTTGTGGTATTTCTTTTAAGATACGGTTAATTTAAAAAGTTATTTTATTTAGGGAGGCCTTATGTTCAAGGGACTTTTTACCGCTTTAATCACTCCTTTTGACAAAGGAAAGATTGACGCGGACGCTTTCGTCCAGCTGATCGAATTCCAGATCAGTTCGGGGGTCGACGGTTTGGTTGTCTGCGGCACAACGGGGGAAAGCGCCGTGATGACGCCGCAGGAATATAAACAGACGGTCGAATTGTGCGTTAAAACCGTAAAAGGACGGGTTCCCGTTATTGCCGGAACGGGCTGCAATGATACGGAAAAAACAATCGCCAATACGCATACGGCCCAAAAAGCGGGTGCGGACGCCGCTTTGATCGTAACGCCTTATTACAACAAGCCGACTCAGGAAGGGTTGTTCCTGCATTATCAGGCGGTGCACGAAGCGTCCGATCTGCCCGTTATTTTATATAACGTCCCCGGACGCACGGGCGTAAACCTCAGCCCGGAAACGGTCGGCCGTCTGTCTCGTTTGGAACGGATTGTCGGCATTAAGGACGCGACGCCGGATCTGATGCGCCCGTTAAGACTGCGCGCCGCCGCAGAGAAAAAAGATTTTTCGATTTTATCGGGCGAAGACGCTTCAATCGTCGCGTTTCTGGCTCACGGCGGCGACGGCTGTATTTCCGTAACGGCGAACGTCGCGCCGGCTTTGTGTGCCGGTCTGCATCGCGCCTGGGCGGAAAAAGACTGGGAGCGGATCGCGTATCTGCGCGATCTTTTGCTGCCGCTGCATGACGCCATGTTCATCGAAAGCAATCCCGCGCCGGTCAAATATGCCGCGGCCCGGCTGGGGTTCGGCGACGGATCTTTGCGTCTGCCGCTGTGCGAAATTTCCGAAAAGTCAAAAGAAGTCGTTCTGTCGGCAATGCATGCCGCCGGAATCGCGGAGTAAAAATATGGCCGCGCAAAAAAAATCAACGATGATCAGTACGGGAACCGTCGCAAAAAACAGAAAAGCGCATTTTAATTACGCGATCGAAGAAACTGTCGAAGCGGGCCTGATTCTGACGGGCGCGGAGGTGAAATCCCTGCGTTTGGGGCGGGCCAGTATTAACGAAGCTTACGCCGGCGTTCAGGACGGGGAATTGTATCTGATCAACGCGTCAATTCTGGAATACGGTTCGATCGGATATATGAAACATACGGCTGCCCGTCCGCGCAAGCTGTTGGTGCATAAAAAAGAGCTTAAACGCCTCAGCGGCGCGGTCGCTCGGAAAGGATACACGCTGATTCCGCTGGAACTTTATTTTAACGCGCGCGGGATCGCAAAAATCAAAATCGGTCTGGGAGTCGGAAAAAATAATGTTGACAGACGCGAAGACATTAAAAAACGCGACTGGGATCGTGAAAAACGTCGGCTGTTGAAAGGCGGCTGATTTAGTTTTTGCAATTTTCGGGGTTTTGTGCTTTCTTTGAACAAAGAATTTTCTGCCGGAGGATAAAGGTAATGCAAAATTTACAGGAAAAAATTAAAGAATTGCTCCTGTTGTCGGACGACGATATCGAACCGTTGTTAAGGGGCGATTTTAAAACGCTGCTGGCTCAAAATAAAGAAGGCGCCGTCCGCGTTGGTATCGTTTACGGTTCCTGTATCGTTGTTTTATTGCTGTTTTTATCGCTTTTTTCCGTTTTCGGAGCGTTCGGAAAAGTTATTTTAAGCTTTCTGATGTTCGGTCTGGTCGGCGCTTTGGCGTTTCTTGCCGGTGAAAAAAATGTGCTGAAGGCGACACGATATCCGGCGTTTTCGTATTTCCTTTTGTTTGTTTTCGCATTGATAACCCTGTCGATGTTTTCCGATATTTTTTCTCAGGGAGGCTTCCTGTCCAAACTGCTGCTGTTTATGATTGTGGCCGGTCTGGGGGCGGGCGCGTATTCTTTGCGATTAAAGGCGGCCGAACGCGGATTTACGTTGATCCAACTGATTTTAGTGACGCTGATGCTGGGCGGTTTTTTGCTTTCGCTGCAGGCGGCTTCCGTCCAGTTCGGTATGGACAGGGAAATCGCCATGGCTCGTCAGCGTCAGGAAATCCGCCGTCTGCGTGAAGCCGAACAAATGCGCATGAATCAGGCGTCGACAAAAGTATGCACGACAGATGAAGAATGCCGTAAAATGAATACAAAAAAGAATTCATATTACGCCGAATACGAAGAATTTGCTCAAGAGGCCTGTGAAAATGCCGTCGCGAAGGAAATCCCGGGGCGTTTCGAATGGACGGTGTCCGCCAAAGATTACAAATTCACCAGCTATGAAGTCGATGTGCTGAAGGACGATATTTTGCTGATCGGCGATCGGGCTCAGCTGATTGCCAATGACGGAACGAAAACAAAAATTACTTATACCTGCCATTACAACACTAAAAAGAAAACAACGACGGCCGCCATTCAAAAGACTGCTCAGTAAGTATTTTTTCTTGATATGACTGTAAGATATGCTAGTATAACTCAACTTTGCTGTGAAGAAGACAGCGCGACGGAGAATTAAAATGACCCATACGGCGGTAGAAACGGAAGCTTATTACGATATTCTGGCTAATGCAGACGGGGAATTGTTGTTTTGTCTGAAAGCGCGCGAAGGCAGTCCGGATCGTCCGCAGATTTTGTTTAACGGTGAAAATCATGCTTTGTTTTATCGTACGGCCGATCAGATGATTGTATTGGATTATATCCACCCGGAGGTCTGCCCGTTGTTAAAAGAAGCATCGTCCGTGCTGGTCGCCGAATTTACGGAACCCGGCGGCGATAATCCGATGAAAGGAATTGTACGGGAATATACGGCTTCTGTCCGTCATGTTTCAAAACTGCCGCTGGTGACTGATATCAAGGAATTAAGTTGATTTTTTTGCGGCAGAAATAAAAAAAGCGGCCTTCGGCCGCTTTTTTATGTTCCGAAAATCAGCATCGGTCATGGTTCAGTAAAGATTACGGTGATGAACGGAAGAACTCCTTAGTTGCAATGAAAATGGGCTTGGTGAACTGAACGAATGTCAAACTCAAAAGAGTGAATTATATGGTTTAAAGAGATTATCACATACGACGTGAAATTACGAATGACGGCTGAAAGTTTTGCTGAATTTTAATTGTCGGGCTGCAACGATCACATAGTTTTATTTTAATGCGGTATCGTAAAGTATGTTATGAACAAAATATTGCCAATAAAGAATTGTTCGATCTGTTTGAGGGCGGATAAGTAAGTTCAAATCAGCTTTGTTTCAGGTGTTAGTGATTAAGACTGTGTCTGTATATGAAATACTCCGTGTTTTACGCGGGAAAAGAGAAATACGAAAAAGCCGGGCATAAAACCCGGCTTTTAAATTGGTCTCTGCGACGGTTTTGATTCCGCATCTACTCAGTGACAGTGAGTTGCTTTCCCTTAAGCTACACAGAGATAAGATCTTCACCCCTCTATTCTTAATATCGCATACTTCGACGCTTTTTTCAAGTTTTTTTTGTGATTTTCATCACAAATAAAATAATGGCGGTCTTATGAAAAAAACAGTGCCATAAAATGGACAAAAATAAAACTCCGCCGGCATTTAAAGCTTTTTTATTAAACCTAAAAACGATTTTAACATTATGAAAATAAATGTTTTTTGAGTTTTTTATGAAAATTGTGTTTTTGTCAAAAAAATTGAAAAAAAGCTTGCGTCATTTAACCGGCTTGAGTACTATGGACATTAACAGGGGTAAAACCCGCGACTTTTAATTAAAGGATACTTTGAATATGGCGTTGAAATGGTCTGATGTTGATGAATTGGCGCAAGCTCTGGAAAATCTTTACCCGCAGACCGATCTGTCCGTTTTGGAATACGGCGAACTGCAAAAAATGGCGGCCGGTGTCGACGGGTTTGACGATTCTTCCGTCCCCGATAACGACGATATGGAAGCTGTGATCAATGCCTGGATCGGTATTCAGTTTCCCGAAGAACCTGAAAAAGTCAATTCGGAAAACATAGAATAAGGATAAACGGTAATGGCTGAAGCTTACACATCTTGGAAATCCGCCGGGGGAAATAATGCGGATCATATCGGCGGAAACGGTTATGAGTTTTCCTATGTCGATGAAACGGGATACGAAAAAAAATCCATTCAGGTTGATTACGGGTCGCTGTTTTGCAGCAAAGCGGAAACGGGATATGATTGTTTCATTCCCGTTATGCCGGAAAGCAACGATATTCTGATTACGCACGGTCACGCGGATCATATCGGCGGGCTGGCGCATTTGATGAATTTGAAACGCGCCGAGTTTGCCGCAAAACGTGAAAAAGGCGAAAATCTGACGATTCACTGTACGCCGTTTGCGGAAAAAATGATTAAAAATAACTTGCAAAGTACCGGTATTCCGAAAGAAGAATTTCCCGAATTCCATTTGATCGAACCGGGGAAACCTTTTGAAGCCAACGGGTTTAAGGTTGAACCGTTTGCGGTTTCCCATTCTATTCCCGACGCCGTCGGTTTTGTCATTGAAAGTCCGGACGGTACGCGCATGATGACTATGGGCGATTTTAAAACGGCGAAAGTTCCGCTGGGGCAGGGATTTGACGATGAAAAAGTCGCTGCCGTCGCGGCAAAGGGAATTGATTATTTGTTTGTTGATTCGACGTCGGCAACGTCTTCGGGGGAAACGATCGGCGAATCCGAAGTAAAAAAAGGGTTGCGGGAAATTTTAAAACAGTCGCAGGGCGGCCCTGTTATTTCCGGGGTGATTTCTTCATCGTGTCATCGCCTGCATACGGTTGCTTCCGCTTTGGCCGAAGAAGCCATTGAAGAAGCCGCCGCGCTGGAAAAGAAATTCAGTTATCCCGTGGAACCTCAGCCGCGGACAATGATTTTGGACGGCGCGTCCTTAATCGCGGCGCGGCGCGCAATGAACGCCTGCGGGTATAAGCTGGAAGATTTGATTAAACAAGAAACGGGCATTGATATTAAAATTGTGGCTTCCAATACGAAAGCGGCGCTGAATACGCCGCCCGAAGAACGCTTTTATGTCTGTACCGGCACGCAGGGAGAAGATGCTTCTTTACTGAAAATCGCGGAAGGGCGCAACAGAAATATTTCTCTGGACGAAATGCGCGCTTCTTCCGGCAGGGGAAAAGATCTGCCGGTTTATGTGTACAACCTGCAGTCCTGTATCCCCGGCAGTGAAGAAAAACATCAGGCTTTGGAAAATAAGTTTAAGGAACAGGGCTGTACGACCTATTTCCCCAGCCGCTATAAGCCGAATCAATTTACGATTCATGCCTCCGGCCATGCCGGAGCGGGCGATGTGGCAAAAATCTGCCGGATTGTTGCGAAAAATTCAGAACGCCCGACGATGGTTGTGCCTATTCACGGGGATCCGGCTCAGCGCCGCAATGTGATGAAAATCGCTCAGGACAACGGCCTGAACGCCTGTATCGTTCCGAATATGGCGGAAATGAAATCCTTTAAACGCTATACCAGCTGGGAAGACGGCGGTAAAACAGAAGAATGGATCGGCGTTAACGACGCGAATAATGATTTCAGACGGCCATATTTTAAATATGACCGGGTTCAGTTAAATGTCGAAACAAAAGAACGTTCAAAGGTCGGATATTATAAATACAAGCCGGCGGCGAAAAAACCGCGGCAGCGGGACGCCGCTCAGACGGCTGTCGTCGCCGGGCGTTACGGCCGCGGCGGACGGTAAACCGTTAAATGAAAAATGCCGGGCTTGTTGCCCGGTGTTTTTTTTCGGGACGATTTAAAAGACTGAAAAATTCTTTTTTATTTTCCGATTTCTTTGAACATGGCGATGGCGTTTTGTTTTTGAATCGGGTCAGAAACGACAATGCCGCCCATATTAAATCCGTTTTTGTTCGTAAATCGGTGCTGCAGTTCCCGCAGGCGGTGACCGTAACGGCTGCGCAGTTCCAAAGCGCCCGGCTGAATATGAACGTTATGGACGACGTTGGAACAGTAAACGTAGCTGGCGATCGGGAACAAAAAAGCGGAACAGAGAATATCACACAGCTGCAACCCGGCCAGATTATTGCTGTGCCCGAAACAGGGCATTTCGACAATGTTTTGGTATAACGGGTATAAGTGCCTGAATTTTTGCGTAAAAACGGAATGGGACAAGTTGATGTTTTTCATGTAATCACGGCTGTCTGCAATGACTATGCCGTAATCGCTTTCCTGCTGAAGGTAATTATCGAAATAAGTGTAAATGCTTTGGATTGAAGACGTGTACACGGCTTTGCCGTTAAAGGGTTTTCCGGGGATTTTTACCCAGATGCGCCCGACAATGCGGATATTGTATTTGTAAAACAAATCAACGATACGGTCCAGAAAACCGATGGCATGACGCTTAATTCTCCGCCCGCCGCGCATGGCGTTGCGGCGCAGATCGGCCCCTTTGATTTCGGGAATAATGCGATCCAGAAATTTATCCGTGGGATAATTCAGGCCGGGATAATAGCGATATTTCAGTTTGATAAAGTCATGAGTCAGATTATACAGGTCTTCGTGGTCAATAAAAATACCGGCAATCGCCAGAACGGGCTGATGATTGCCGTCACAAGCCGAATCAACGGGCAACGTTCCCAGATCGCCGGATTCGTCAATATAGCATATCTTGACCAAAATGCCTCCGATACAACTAAGGTCACCGTATGGTGACCTCAGGATTTGCAGCCTTCTGCAGGACTGCTGAAAAAAAATTACTTGATCAGAATATTAAAAGAGGTTCTAAATGTCAATAAGAAAGGCTGAAATGGCGGATTTTTTTGAAGAAAATGTTTTATTCCATACCGGTCGGCCGGGGATTTTTCCTTTGTTCGCAAAATGGGGCGCGCGGTTTGTTTTGCGTGACGACGGCCGGGATTTCGCCGCTGACTTGCTGCGATTTGCTGCCCGTTTTGATCCTTTCCCGCCGGAAGAATTTTCCCGCCGGCGCCTGGCTGTGCATGAAGCCGTTTTAAATGCGCTTCGTTACGGCGGGGCAGCCCCTGTCCTGACTGCCTGGGGGACGGATAAGTTTATGCAAGTCGGGATCAGCCAGAAAAAAAATATCCGCTGGCCTCTGAAAGCTGACGGATACCGCGGAACGGCTTTGATCCGGCGGTATGCTTCGGAATGTATGGTTTGCGCTGATAAAAAAACGCTGATTTTACGGTTTTATTAAAGTATTTTTAGACTTTCTTTTTTACTGTATCCGGCATGGCTGAAACGAAAAGTATACTGAAAACGTTCTATGCGACAAAACCGACGCCGTGCGATTATCTGCCGGATCGCATGGAATCCAAAACGGCGGTCGATTTAAACGGGCCGAACGCGCAGGGCTGGGCAAACGCTTTGTCCCGCGCCGGTTTCAGACGGTCTCACAACGTTTGTTATATTCCGTCTTGCCCTGAATGCGGCGCGTGCGTGTCCGTGCGCATCTGCGTTGATCGTTTTTCGCCGTCTAAGAAAATGAAAAAGACGATGCGGCAGAATGAAAAAGCGGCCGTTCATTTTGTGCCGAATGTCGCGACGGCCGAACAATATGATTTGTTTAAAACATATCTGGCGGCGCGTCACGCCGGCAGCGCAATGGAAACAATGTTTTTTGAAGAATACCGCGCCATGATCGAAGATTCTCCGGTCGACAGCTGCCTGCTGGAGGTCAGACAAGGCGAAGACGCGCATTTGTCAGGCGTTATGCTGGTTGACGTTTTAGACGATGGATTGTCGGCCGTGTACAGTTTCTTTGATCCGGCCTGCGCCGGTCAAAGTCCGGGAACTTTTATGATTTTGGAATTGATTAAACAAACGCTCCGCCTGCAAAAACCGTATGTTTATCTGGGATATTTGATCCGCGAATTGTCCAATATGACATATAAAGAACGCTTTGCGCCGCTGGAATACTGCCGCACCGGACAATGGTCGGATTCATTCCCCGATTAAATGTAAAACGACATGCCTGATATGCGGCTGATTGCGATGTTCGCATAAATAAACCGCCTGCCATGTTCCCAATGCCGCCCGGCCGTTTGTGACGGGAATTGAAACGGATACGTTTGTCAAAACGGTGCGGATATGGGCCGGCATGTCGTCTTTGCCCTCGTAAGTATGAGTATAAAGGGAATTATCCTGCGGGACCGCCCGGTCAAAGAAGTTTTTCAAATCGGTCAGCACATCGGGATCCGCATTTTCTTGTATCGTCAATCCGGCGGAAGTATGTTTGACAAATACGGTCAGCAGCCCCGTTTGAATCCCCGAATTTTTAACGCATCTGTTAATCGCCGGCGTAATATCCGTAAAACCGGCCGGAGTAGATTCAACGTCCAAAGTAAACTGCGCTTGTTTCATTTATACAGATTTCTTTCATCAATTCGGGCGGCGTCCTGTTCGTTCAGCAAAGGCTTAACGGATGCACTGTCGATCGGCAGATTTTTTACCCGTCGGCAGACGGCCGTATATTCGCGCACCACCTGATAATCTTGCGTTTCAGCGATTAAAACCTGATCCGCTTTTAACAGATAGGGGCGGACGTCAGGGTGGATAAAATCCAGTAAAACGGACGATTCCGGGGTTCTGTACAGCAAAGCATGATTGCCGCCGTCATAAATCAGCACGGCAGATCTGGGATCGGGAGCACGGGCGCGCAAAGAAATCATCAGCTCGTTATATTTATTCAGATGAATTTCGTAAAACGATTCCTGTTCCGTTTTTTTAGCCAAAGTTTTTATCCTTTTTTGTTGCCGGATTCAGTATAACTTTTTCAAAACCTTCCTGCAAGATAACTTCATTCTTTCTTAATACGTTCAGCGTGATATTATTGTTACAGTTATTTGTTTTTAAGGAGATTTTACCATGCACCCATGGCATGACGTCGAGCTGGCCGGAAAAGTACCGCAGTTTGTTCCGGCGGTTATTGAAGTTCCGAAAGGGTCGAAATACAAATATGAATTGGATAAGCCCAGCGGATTGATCCGCGTAGACCGTGTTTTGTATTCCAGCGTGCATTATCCGGCAAATTACGGTTTGATTCCGCGCACATACTGTGAAGATCACGATCCTTTGGACATTTTGGTTTTAGGGCAGGAACCTGTTTTTCCGCTGACGATTATGTCTGCGCGCCCGATCGGGGTGATGAAGATGATTGATCAGGGCGAAGCCGATGATAAAATTATTGCCGTACATGCAGACGATCCCGAATATGCGCATTATTCGTCGATTGACGAACTGCCGCCGCACCGTATGATCGAGGTTCAGCGTTTTTTTGAAGATTATAAGAAGCTGGAAAACAAAACCGTTGTCGTTGAAGGCTTTTTAGATCAGAACGAAGCGTTCAACGTTATTATGAACGCTGTCGCCGAGTATGAAAAGATCAAGGAAACATTGATCGGATACGTTAAACGGTAAAAAAACGGTTATGAACAAGGCGGGAAAATCCCGCCTTGTTTGCTTTGATCGTGTTAATAATAAGAACAGCTTGATGAATAACCATAACATGAACCTTGACAACAGGCTCTTTTCTCCGGACAGCGTATGGTATACGGATATGAACATTGGCCGACACAATTTCCGTTTCCATCAGATACTGTCCCACTGGGACAGTTGCAGTTTCCATAGGTCAGATTTGATCCGGACGCGCATTTCGAGCAACCTCTTGACCCGCCGCATTCATAGCCTTGCGGGCAATTAGAATGGGTGTAACAGCCGGCCCCTGATCCAGAGTTGGACCCGATAAATTCACATCTGCCGTTGGACATTTTATATCCTGAGGAGGATCCGTTATATCCGCAAGTCAAGCATGTTCCGGTAGTCGAACATGACAGACATGTAAATTTCATACTGCCGTTGCTGCCGACGAACAAATTATTGCAGCTGGAACAAGATGTTGCTGTTCCGCCTGAGGAGTATGTTCCCGAAGAACAAGCGACGCAGTTGTTTGAGCCGCTGTTGAAATATTGTCCTGCCGGACAGCTTGTTTTATTGCATGTTCCCAATCCATAGGAATTGGAGCCCATTGTATATCCCGAACTACATGCAGTGCAGTAAACGCCCATGGACGAATCAGAACATAAAGAACAGCCTGTCGGACATTTTTCGCAGTCGCTGCCACTTTTTTTCAAATAGTATCCTGTCGAACATGTCGGTGTGTCTGCTTTGCAGCAGCAGCCCTCCGCAGTATTGACGGTCGTATAACCGGATTTGCAGACAACATTATAACAGCTGTCTACACATCTGCTGCCATCAGGTCTTTTTCCCGACGGACAGCCGATACATTTTCCTGTTGTTGTATCGCAGCTTGAACAGGAACTGTCGCATTTTTTTTCCGTGTCTA
>URSF01000020.1 GCA_900550445.1 uncultured Rhodospirillaceae bacterium
CTTTTTTCAGGTTCTTTCGTTCCCGACACGCCGTCGTCAATGATCCAGCTTTCAATCGGCAGCCCGTGCTTTTCCGCCAAAGCCTCTACCCCGATTTTTTGATTGTCGCAATCCTGATTGTCCGTAGACACTCTTAAATAGCCATATACCGTCATCGTTATACTCTTTTATTTTATATGTTGAACTTTGATTGATTTTTCGAAAAAGATGACTGGTTGGAAAATTTAATTTTGTAAACACCTTCGGGGCGTTTTTGACGAATCTTTCAATAAAAAAACGTTTCGCCCATTTCGGTTCTGTAAGTTTTTTTGTATCTTCATCAAGTATTTGTCATGCCGATTAGCTGATGTCGTATCGTTTCGATTCGTGTTTGATGTCGAACGCCAGCCTTTTAGTCAACATTGATTTCTTGTTGATTACAATTGTGCGGCAGCGTCACTTGTTTTTAGCTTTTTTTAAACGATATGGCAAAGTATTTAGCGTGATTTTGAGTATTCGGCCGAACGTTCAAACCTTGTCGCATCAGTCTGTTGTATATGCCTGTTCCTCTTCTTCGGGAAACAGTTCATCTATCTAAATTTAAATGGTTTTTTTCTGGACGAATTTTAATGGATTTTCATATTTAACAGATTTATGTCGCAAAAATAAAGGTTTTGAGGTATATTAAAAAATCCTTTGTCTGAAAGAGGTTTCGGTATGACTTTGTTTAAGATTTTTCTTGCCGTTTTATTTTTTAACGCGTTTAGTTTTTCTGCCTGCGCCGAAAGCATTTCCGCTGCGGCGTCCAGAATTTCCGAAGCGAAAGAAAAAAAAGCCGAATTGGAAAAAGAATCCGTTAAAGCCGGACAGCAAATACAGGACATCGGCAGCTTGACGATAGAAGATTTCCTGGAATTGGAAGCTGTGCCCGAAGGTATGGACGCCGTTTCCGCGCAGGCTTTACACGGGGCGGATCAGGGATTCGATTTTATGACGACCAATCAGGCTTTGCGGTCGATTGCGGCAATGCGTAAACAGGGAATTGCTCTGCCGGAAGATTTGGAAGAAAAAATCAAAAAAAATCCGGAAATGGCTTCGCAGCTGATGGACGAAGCTTTTGAAACAATTCCGCCCGCTCAAATCGAAGATAAAGACGATATCGCCCGTCAGCGCCGTTCGGCCATTAAAGGCGCCGAAACAACGCTGGGGGTCAGATTTAAAGATGTCCTGGAAACTCAAAAGAGAATGATGACGCCCGCTTCTTCTCAGAAAAGCAGACGGGGCAGACGCAGACAATGATATCCGAGCCGGATCAGGGGATTGCTGCGGCCCCGGTGTTTATTTTAGTTCGTCCTCAGCTGGCCGAAAATGTCGGAACGGCCGCGCGGGCGATGATGAACTGCTGTATTGCCGAAATGCGTCTGGTTGATCCCGACGAGGATCATTTGTGCGACAGAGCGGTCGCGGCTTCTTCCGGCGCCGCAGAAATTCTGCGCAATGCAAAAGTTTTTAAAACAGTCAAAGAGGCCGTCGGCGATTTACAAAAAGTTTATGCGACGACGGGACGGCCCCGTGACATGATTAAGCCCGTTTTGACGGGACAGGGCATGGCAAAGGAAATTCAGGCCGGGCGGAGAACAGGTATAAAATACGGCGTTTTATTCGGTCCGGAAAGAACGGGACTGGAAAACGAAGATCTGGCCTATGCCGATGCGATCGTGAATATTCCTTTAAATCCGAAACACTGCTCTTTGAACTTGGCGCAGGCGGTATTGTTGGCCGGATATGAAATTTTCAGGCTGTCCGACGCGACGGCGGATAAATTTTTATCTATGCCGAATACGGAACCGGCTAATAAAGCGGAAACGGAACATCTGTTTGATCATCTGGAACAGGAACTGGAAGCGGCCGGTTATTTTAAATCGCCGGAAAAACGGCCGCGCATGATGCGTAATCTGCGCAATATCTTTATGCGGGCAGATCTGACGTCGCAGGACGTCCGTACGCTGCACGGGGTGATTGCCGATCTGGCACATCGTTAACGTTTTCGCGCTGTTTTTGCCGGAATTTTCTTTTTAACGGCCGCGGCTTTCTTTTTGGGAGCCGCCGCTTTTTTTACAACGGCCGTTTTCTTTTTAGAAGGGGCCTGCGACGCGCAGACCAGAGTCCCATCGTCCAAAGCCACCATTTCTTCTCCGTACGGGCAGTTAAAACAACCGCCCTGTTTGTTTTTATACGGCGCGTTTTTCGGACAGGCACGGCAGATCCACTTGCCGTCCGCGTTTTTTTCGACATAAGGACATAAAAAATCGTTCTGGCTGACTAATCTGCGGCACATATCGATTTGTTTTTGCGCCGATTCGTCGTCGGGATAAGAAGACGGACAGACATTTTTCAGTTTTTCTTTGTTATGATACGTCTTTTCCGGTTCTTTGGCCGGGGTCGGAAAGCTGGTTTTATAATCGGCGCTTAACCGCAGAGCCATACGTTCCAGTTCTTCGCTGGAAACGTCACTGCCGTTTGGTTTTTGCGCTTTGCCGTTGACGACCGGATACGCGCTGAGGCACATAGGATAACCGCTGCGTTTTACCAAAAGCGTTCCGTCCGGGCATTTAAAGCAAAACGCTTTATTTTTGCTTTCATCAATCAAATAAGCCGTTCCTTCCGGGCAGGAAGCGCATACGCCGATTTGTTTGGGATAATCATATTTTTCCCCGACAGTGCATTTTTCCCGTTTGCGGTATAAAAAATTGTAAATTGTCGGGGAAGACGTTTTGGGCACATAAGTATATTGATAAGCCGCCGCAGCCTGTTCCGCAAAGAAAAACAGAAAAATGAACAACAGTTTTTTCATTGATCTTCCTCGTTTTCTTCTTCCTGCCAGGACAGGTTCAAATCGCAGACGCCGGTCATTTCAGCCCCCAGACAGGCGTTGGTATAACGGCTGATTTTAATAACATCTTTGTTTTTCAAGGCCTTGTTAAATAACCGTTTGTGTTCCAAAGTCATATAAAAAGTGATGCCGCAGGCTTCCAAAGTCTGATCGCCTATGCCTGATTTTTCGATATAGCCGTCGTGGACGTCGAAACTGCGGTAAAAATCCGGATTAAAGATTTTTACGGCATATGTGGCGATGTTCGGGTTTTTGCGGCCTGTGCCGAACGGCAGCCTGTTTTTCAGACAGTCTTCGGGAATAGTCTGATCTCTGACGGTTTTTTTCCCGACGGAAGGACGCGACTGACCGTTCAGGTCGTTCCAGTCGGCCAGTGTTTCTTTTAAATCTGCTTGAATCAGAATTTCTTTCGCTTTATCTTTGTTTTTAGGGACGCCGTGGCCGTAAAAAGCCATTAAAGACCGAACCAGAGAATTGTCGCACAGTTTCAGCCAGTATTTTGTATCTTTGATACTGCGGCGCATGCCGATTCCGAAATATGACATTTCCACCAAAGCGCATCGGGCGGTTTTGCTGGGATTTTTGCGGGCATGAGCGGCTTTGCGCATCCATTTTAAGGATTTTTCATAATCCGCATGCACTCCTTTGCCTTCCATATACAGCTTTCCCAGCCAGTATTGGGCTTCCGTATCGCCCCCCAGCGCACCTTTCTGATAATAACGCAGCGCCTGGTCATAATCGCCCATGCGGTAATAAATGCGGCCTAATTCTTTGTGGCAGAAATAGTTTTTTTCTTTCCCGGCGCATTTTTCATACCATTCAATGCCGGTTTGCGTATTCTGTTTAACGCCGTATCGTCCCGAATAATAACCGAAGCCCAGCAAAGAACATGCCCGCAGGTATTCGGCATTACATAAACGGATCAGTTCGGGCAGGGCGGCTTTGGGATTTTGGCGATACAGCAGGCTTTCCGCCGCCTGAAAATCGGTTTCGTTTTTTTTCTTTTCCGTTTCGGCGGCGCTCGGAACGGCGGGCTTTTTTGCTTTCGGTGCAGCTTCGGCGCCTGTCAGTCCCAGCACGGTAAAGAATAAAATCAAAAAAACGTGTTTCATGCCGATCCCTTCGCGGTTATGTAAAACAGTATATATGAGCCTGCCCGATTGACAAAATATAAAAAAAGATTTCTAATAAATTCCTTAAATTAATAAAGGGATTACAGTCGGTGAAGCCTTTTTTTGTTTTTTTTATGGCCCTTCTGGCGTTCGGCTGTTCGGATCAGGAAACGGGATATGAACGTTTCGATAAAATGGTCGGGGCAAAGCGGCATGCCGAATTTGACATCAATCAGTACAGACCGTATATGAAAAAAGGAAAAAGCCGAATTGAAGGAAAGTTCTGCATTGCTTTGGACAACGGCCGGAAAAAGTGTCCGCCGGATCAGCTGGTTTTGTTAAATCCCGTTACCGATTATTCAACTGAATGGTTCGAGCGTTATTGGAAAAACGGCGAATTGCTGGAATCCCCCAATGATGAAGCCGCCCGGCGCAGCAAAATGGTCAGGACGAATAAATACGGACGGTTTGTTTTTTCATCTCTGCCGCCCGGAGAGTATTATGTCGCGGCTGTCGCCTGTCCGTATTCGGCCAGAGATTCAAAAAAAATACAGCCGTTTAATTATCAGCGCTGGGGGGCGAAAGTTACTGTCGATCCTGAGGTAAAATCGGTTAAAGCTGTTTTGGAAAAGGTGTTGGAATATGATCGTTGATAAAATTGAATTTTGTTCTTTATATACAGGACTGAATGAAAAATTCAAAAAGGCTTTCGCCTTTCTGCAGGCGGGCAATTTTCAGGCCGACGGAGAACGCCATGAAATCGACGGGGCTGATATTTATTATATTGTGCAGGAATACGAAGCACGCCCGTTGGAAAAAACGGCATTGGAAGCGCACCGCCTTTACGCGGATATCCAGTATATTTATTCGGGGCGCGAAAAAATCGGCTATGCTCCTTTAAAAGGGCTGAAGGAAACCGTTCCTTATAATCCGGAAAAGGACATTGCGAAGTATGCCGGCGAGTCAGATTTTACGGAATTAACGGCCGGCATGTTCGGAATTTATTTTCCGCATGACGCTCACCGTCCTTGTCTGGCTGTCAAAGAAGGCGAAAAAGTAACAAAAATTCTGGTTAAAATAAAATGCTGACACTTTCTCATCTGGCTGTTGTTTTCGGCAGCCTGTTCGTCGTTTCTGTGTTTTTTCTGACGGCTGTTTTGAAAAAAAACGCCCGGTTGTTCCGGGAAAAGGAAGAGCTGACCAAAGCTTGCGGTCAAACATTGTTTTTGCAAGATCAGCTGGAAGAATTAAAAAAGGAAAATACCCGGTTAAATAACGAAAACATGCGTTTAACCGCGCAGGCGGCGTCGTTGCAGACGCAGATGAACGACGAACGCCGGCATTTAAACGACAGAATTGAAGAGCTGAAAAACGCCAGAGCGGAGCTGTCCATGCAGTTTAAAACGGTTTCCGCGGACGTGCTGAAAGAACAAAGCGTTGATTTTAAGAAAAATCAGCAGGAATCGCTGGGGCAGATTTTAACGCCGTTAAAGGATCAGCTGGACGCTTTTAAAAAACGCATGGAAGAAATCAATCAGATTAACGCGAATGACAAAGGCAAAATGGACGAACAGCTGCGTCATCTTTTGGAAATGAATCAGACTTTGTCCGAAGACGCGCAGAACCTGACGAACGCGCTGAAAGGCAATACAAAACGTCAGGGAGATTGGGGCGAAACGCAGCTGGAGCGTGTTTTTGAAGTCGCCGGATTTGAAAAAGGAATAAACTATACGACGCAAACCAACTTCAAAGACGATGAAGGCAATAACAAACGCCCTGACTTTATTGTCAATCTGCCGGATAACCGCCGTCTGATCGTTGATTGCAAGGTGTCGTTAAACGCTTATATGCGTTATATCAAGGCTGAAACGTCTGATGAAAAGAAAAAATATCTGGCCGAGCATGTGCAGGCTTTGCGTAATCATATTAAGGGATTGTCTTCTAAGAATTATCAAACGATCGTCAAAGAAATGGATCTGGATTACGTGTTTATGTTTATTCCGATCGAACACGCCTATATCGAAGCGTTAAGCGCCGATCCTGAAATTTACGAAGCGGCATATCAAAATAATATCGCGGTGACGACGGCGTCGTCTTTGTTGCCGGTTCTGCGCACGATTGAAAATATGTGGCGGATTGAAAAACAAAATAAAAACGTTCAGAAAATCGCTGAAATCGGCGGGAAACTGCACGATAAGCTGGTCGGGTTTGTCGAAGACATGCAGGCGATCGACAAAGCTTTGCTCAGCGCTAAAAACAGCTATGACAAAGCGTTTAAAAAGCTGTCCGAAGGAAAAGGCAACGCGATCGGCTGGGCTGAAAAATTAAAAATACAGGGCGCCAAAGTCACCAAAGAATTTCCGATTGATTCTGACGAATCCGAGTTGCTGCAGATCGAAGATTAATCTTTTGCTCTTTTTGAAAACGGGCAGCCGCAGTAATCCTGCGCATACATCTGCGTTTCTTTTACCAAATGCTGGCGCAGCGGCTCCAATCCGCCTTTGCGCCAGTTTGTAAAATCGTACGGCATGTTTGTTTCCCGTGAAGCCTGCCGGGCGGCGGCGTTGACCTGATCCATGTCTTTGTATCGGGATATGCCTAAAACGGACGTGACAAGATCAAAGCCGTTTTCTTTGGCATACTGCATCGCCCGTTTCAGGCGCAGGTAAAAACAGACGGAACAGCGTTTGCCCCGTTCCGGTTCGTTTTCCAATCCTTTGACAGCTTCAAACCAGTTGTCGGGATCGTATTCCAAAGAAATAAAAGGAACATTCCGGGATAAGCAAAACCGTTCGTTTTCCTGACGCCTTTTTTCATATTCCGCGGCGGGAGAAATATTCGAATTATAAAACAAGACGGCAAAGTCAACGTTTTCTTTTGCCAGGTTGTCAATGACGGCGCAAGAACACGGAGCGCAGCAGGAAAGCAACAGCAGTTTCGGCATTAATAATATTCTCCGTTCGCAATAAAAGAACAAATCCGTTCGGGTTTGTTGCCGTTTGCGATTTTATATAAGTCTTTAGGGATACTTTGCCATGAAAATTCTTCATTGAATGGTTTTTTCGGGTTATTCAGTTTATATTTTTTTGTTGTCAGCAAATAGTTCTGATTGTCGATTTGAACGATTTGCTGGCGTTCTTCATCGGGCGTTTTAATCAAAACGGCGCTTGTTTGTTGTTCCGGCGAATAAACGGCCAGAAGCGAGTATCCATCCTGATAATACAAAATATCCTTTCTGCCGTTATTGTCATAATCGGCAAAGACGCCGGCGTTGTCGAGGAAGTTATACATTTTCTCGGTAACGCATGTAATGTTTTCCGGCGGACATTGTAATTTGAAAAACGCCTGCAGTTGTGTCGCGTTTAATTCCAGAGAAAGCGGTTTTTCCGGATAAACGTTGTATTCTTTGCGTACGATGCGGCGACATAAAGGCATATTTTCTTTGGTCGCGTCAATATGAAAAACGGTCATGTCTTTGTTGAGCATGCAAACGGGCAGAAAAGCATAAACGGCCGGATCAAATTCATAAATCTTTTGTTCTTCTTCCCCGTCAGAAAATGTCAGGAAAATACGATTTTTATATTCAAAAAATCCAGCCGGGAAAGAATAAGGCAGCAAAAAACGTTCGGACAATCGGTCGTCATTTTGTTCTGTTCCGTTGATGAATATAAAATAATAAGGGTCGTCGCCGGTTACGGCTTCGGTATTAATTTTGAACATATATTCTTTTGAATCCGGAGCAATGTAGGAAATTTTATTCTGAAGTACTTTAAACGGCTTGTCTTCTCTGAAAGACAGGCACAACGCGGATCTGTTGATATCCATCGGCAGGGTTGATAAAACTTCTTTGATTGCTATTTCTGTTTTCACGATATTTTCTGCGTTGTTTACGTTAACGGCGGGCAGCAAATTTTGATATGTTTCATTGTGTCTGCGCAGAACGTCGCCGGCTGTCAGCGTTTGATGCGAAACAGAATTGTCGCTGCGCCAATCTTTTTTGTCCAATGCTTTATTCGCTTTTTCTTTTAAACGGTTCAGTAAAAGGCGATTATAGAAAATTTTCTTATCCCGGATATTGGCGTTTTCCGGCAGCGGCGGAACAGGTAAAAGAGGGACTCTTTTCTGCGCGGCGGGCAGAGTGTTTTTTTCGGCTTCGGATAAAGTCAGATATTTGGACAGATCGTCAGGAATATTTTTCATACAAAGTTTTTTGTCGGGATAACACTGAATGAAACGGGAAAACAAGGTCTTGATTGCTTTAGGAGTCATTTTAGACTGTTCTGCATTTAACAGTTCTTGATTTGCGGCGTTTATATCTGAAACTTTAAATGGCATAGGGAAACCGCGGGTAATCAAAATATTGGCGTTTTTTTGTTTTAAAATTATTTCATTTAATTGAGGGATAAATGGAACAATACTACTCATTCTTCTATAAGTGGAATAAAGAGTCTGTGATTCTGTTACTTCCGGCAAAACATTAATCAGTTCTGCAGCATTTGCTGAAAAACTGATAAAAAAAAATAAAACAGAAAAATTTTAGCAAAATAAATTCTCCTTATAAAATAAAGAAAAAACGGCCAGAAAACCCCCTGAGCCGTTTTTTCAAAAAGGTAAAAGTTTTATTTTTTAGCGGCGGCTTTTTTCGTTGTTGCTTTTTTAGCAGCCGGTTTCTTTTCGGCTTTTTCAGCTTTAGCCGTTGTTTTCTTCGCAGCGGCTTTTTTGGCCGGTTTCTTTTCTTCGGTTTCTTCGGCGCAGCAGCATTCTTCTTCGCAGCAACCGCTTTCCTGAGCTTCGGCTTCCAGCCAGCAGTCGATTTCAACCCCTTCCGGGCAGCCGTTGTTCAACCAAACAAAATATGCCGCTTCGCGGACTTGATCTTCTTTAGCCATTTATGTTCTCCCAAAACTTAAAAACAATTATTTTTTTCAGCCTGATTATTTCCTCACGCTATTTTTTACTTTTAGCTGATTTTTTTCCAAAACTCAACGTTTTTTCAACAATCAAAAAAACGATGCCCGTTCCATGAATTTCTAAGATTCCTTCCAAGGAGCCAAAACAGTAAACTTTGTCGCCGTTTGTTCAAAAACGGGCATCAGTTCGCGCAGAATGTTTGCACGTTCCCGCGTTCTTTCCGGCGGAAAATAGCGTTCGCGTTTTTCCAAACGCGGTAAAACCAGTTCCGGATCGGCATTGATGTAACGGATATCCACCGTATATCCCGCCTGTTTGATTTTTTCGTACAGTTCAATGTGGTGCGCCGTGGCGTTGGAATGTTCGAATAAAATCGGCAGTCGATGTTTGACAGCCTGTTTTAATAACTGATATCCCACAAATCGAGCCGGCAGTTCCCAGCGTTCAAACGATTTTTTCCGGTCTTTTAAATGTTCGGACAAATAGGAAGGCAGATCCTCCATGATGGCATCAAAAGAAATGTACAACATACCGGCGTTTGCCGCTTTGAACGCGCGGCAAAGATATGTTTTCCCGGACGCCGGCAGACCGCAGACATTGATCAGATACGGGTTGGCGACAGCGGTGACGCCGCTTAACGCATGTCTGACGGCGGCGCGGATTTCGCGTTTAATGGACAGCAGATCAACGTCGGGCGGGAAAATGCTGCCTAACGTCGTGTATGGAGCTAAAATTTTATTGATGACTGATTGCATGATATGATCTGACGATGAAAACAACCGATAAAATATTATCACAACGGATTGTAAAATCAATTAAAAATGATTGCGCGTCAAGTACTTAAAAATGTAGAAAAAAGTTGCTGATTTGTATATACTGTCTAAAAATTTTAATGGGAGAACGGTTCTATGGGACGAGAAAGAAAGATTAAACCAAAGAAAACGCCTGTAATCAGCGGTTCGGACGTGTCTGACGTCAGCAAGCGCGGCTGGGTGATTAAAGAAAAAAAACATCATTTGATGGATTTTGCGGCCAGTTCTCCGATCACAATCGAACATGTCAGCCCGCAGATCAGCGCGGGCCGGTACGCCGTTAAACGCGAAGTCGGCGATACGATGGAAGTCTGGGCCAACATTTTCAAAGACGGCCATGATCTGTTAAAAGCCGTTATTCTGTGCCGGCACGCGGATTCAGACGAATGGTGGGAAGCCCCGATGTGGGAAATCAACCACGGTTTGGCTTTGTGGGGCGGGGATTTATGGTTCGGCGATAATACGCGCTATATTTATACGATTGAAGCCTGGGTCGACGAATTCGGCACCTGGCGTGACGGAACGACAAAAAAACGCGAAGCGGGGCAGGGGGTTGCCCTGGAACTGGTTGAAGGAGCCGACATTATCCGCAAGACGCTGGAGCGTCTGAAAAAAACAACGGAAGTCCGCGACTTTGAAGCGCGTGAACATGACATTGCTTTTTTAACCGATATTCTGGCCCGTTTTGACGCCTGCAACGACGAATATGAATGCGCCAACATGCTGATGAGCGAAGAAGTTCTGGAGGCAATGGACCGCTGGCCCGATCGTGAAAAGGCAACGCGTTACGACCGCGAACTGGAAGTCTTTGTTGACCGTCCCCGGGCGCGGTTCGGGGCATGGTATGAAATGGACGTGCGTTCTCAGGGAACGGAACCGGGAGTCCACGGCACGTTTAAAGACGGAGAAGCTCGTCTGCCCGAAATCAGAGAAATGGGATTTGACGTCGTATATCTGCTGCCGATACACCCGATCGGTCATACGCACCGCAAAGGCAAAAATAATTCGCTGGTTTGCGAACCGGGCGACGTCGGGTCGCCGTATGCGATCGGTTCCGAAGAAGGCGGGCACAAAGCCATTCACCCGCAGTTGGGAACAATGGACGATTTCCGTTCTTTTGTCCGCCGCGCGCGGGAATTGGATATGGAAGTCGCTTTGGACTTCGCCATACAGTGTTCTCCGGATCACCCGTGGATCAAAGAACACCCCGAATGGTTTACTTTCCGTCCGGACGGTACGATCAAGTACGCGGAAAATCCGCCGAAAAAATATCAGGATATCGTCAACGTCGATTTTTACGGCCCGCAAAGCGATTCTTTGTGGATAGAGCTGCGCGACACGTTTTTGTTTTGGGCTGCCGAAGGAATCAGAATATTCCGCATTGACAATCCGCATACAAAATCCGTCCCGTTCTGGGAATGGGTGATCCGCGAAGTGCAGAACATATATCCGGACACGATCTTTCTGGCCGAAGCGTTTACGCGTCCGCCGATGATGCAGATGCTGGCCAAAATCGGATTTTCCCAGTCGTATACGTATTTTACCTGGCGCGAAAACCGTCATGACCTGGAAGAATACTTTAATGAACTGACGCAATCGGAAATGAAAGAATATTTCCGTCCGAACCTGTTTCCGACAACGCCGGACATTATGCCGTTTTACCTGCATGACGCGCCGCGTTCGGCTTTTATTATCCGGTTCATTCTTGCGGCGACGCTGTCTCCGTCCTACGGTATGCTGAACGGATACGAACTGTGTGAAAACGACGGGATTTACGGCAAGGAAGAATTTAATAATTCCGAAAAATACGAAATCAGAACGCGCGACTGGAACGCCGAAGGAAACATTAAGGATCTGATCGCGCAGATCAACTGGATCCGCGGCGAAAACTATGCGCTGCAGCTGTATGAAAATCTGCGTTTTTACGGTTCCGAAAATGACAATATCATGTTTTACGGCAAAATGACCGACGACCGTAGCAATATGATTTTTGTCGCCGTCAGTTTGGATCCTTATCACGGTCAGGCCGGCAGAGTATGGTTCCCGACCGATGAAATGGGAATTGCGCCGGGCGGCAGATTCTGGGTCGAGGAATTGTTAAGCGGCCGTCAGTTTGAAGCGCGCGGTTCCGAATTCTGGGTCAATCTGTATCCTGCCGGAAATCAGGCGGAAATTTACCGTATTACGCCGATTGACAAATCGTGGTGGTAAGATAAAACTTTTTAAAAGTGACGACTGAAAAAAACAGTTGTCACTTTTGGTTTAATTGGGTCATACTCTTTTTAACAATTAACAAATCGGGTTGTTTTTCATGCTTTCCAGTTTAAAAGATCAGGATTTCTTATTGATTGATAAAGAAAATCTGAATGAAATTTTCAAGGATTTGGTTTTTCAGGATTCTTTTTGCCGGAAATTGGAGACTTTCCTGCCTTCCAAACGCTGGTACAGCGCAAAGGACGACACGATCGCCGCCGTTTCTTTTCAGGCATTGATCCCTTTAAAAGACGTCTTTCTGGCGGTAATTCTGGTCGCCTTGAAGGGCGGAGAAAAGCCGACGTTTCTAATTCCTCTGCGCCTGGCGTTTGACGAAAAAGCCGACGCCGTTCCCGAAAACGCCGTCGTAACGGGAGTCGTGACGGCCGAAGAGAAAAAGGGCGTTATATACGACGCGGCCGGCGATGACGACTTCGCCGCATGCCTGCTGCCTTTTTTGGCGGAAGATATGTCTGTTGATGTCGGCGGTTCAATGGTTTTGTCGGGCGTGTCGACGGCCGCGGGAAAAACTTTGATCCGCGAAGTGGACGGCCTGCCGCAGAAAATGCTGGGGCTTGAACAAAGCAACACGTCGTTGATTATCGGCAAAAAAATTATGCTGAAAATGTACCGGCGTACGGCGTTCGGTTCCCACCCGGAAGTGGTGACGACAAGCTTTCTGACGGAAGAAGCCAAATTTAAAAACACGCCGGCTTATCTGGGCATGCTGGAATTAAAATACGCTGACGGCCGTACGATGGCGCTGGGAATTTTGCAGTCTTTTGTGCCGAATGTCGGCGACGGCTGGTCATATACGATGGATTATTTGAAGTCCTGTTTCGCGGAAGCTCTGGCGGAAGGAAAAATGCCGGATCACGCTTCTTACTTAAGTGAAGCGCGGCTGCTGGGGCAGAGAACGGCCGAAATGCACAGGGCTTTTGCAAAGGGAACAGATGATATCTTTAAACCGACGCCCGTAACGGCGGACGATCTGGCGGCCTGGCGGGATCAGACGACGGCTCAGGCGGATAAAACGCTGGCCGTTGCCAAAGCCAATGTTGAAAATCTGACCGGCGACGTAAAAGAACGTGTTGAAAATCTGATTAACGGCCGCGAACGGATTGTTGCGCGTATTAATGAACTGCTGCCCGTTGTCGCAGACGGAAACAAAACGCGTTTCCACGGCGATTATCATTTGGGGCAGGTCGTTATTGACGATACCGGCGATTTTTATATTCTTGATTTTGAAGGTGAACCTTTGCGCCCGATTTCTGAGCGACAGGTAAAACAGTCCGTGTTAAAAGACGTCGCCGGCATGGTGCGTTCTTTTGACTATGCCGCGTTTGGCGCGGTGTTGATGTACGTGCTGCCCGAAAACCGAGAAAAAGCTTTAAAGCTGGCGGCCGAATGGCAGCGTCAGGCGACGCGGGCTTTTCTGGACGGTTACTTTGATCACATGGCCGACTGTGATTCTTTGCCGGCGGACAGAGAAGTAACCTTGAAACTGCTGGATCTGTTCGTTTTGGAAAAAGCGTTGTACGAAGTCATTTATGAAGTCGCCAATCGTCCCGACTGGCTGGCAATTCCGATGAACGGCTTGTCCCGTTTGATAGACCTGAATGGAGAATAAAATATGAAAAACTATTTAGACGAAAGTATCGTAGAAGCTCTGGTAACCTCCGGCTACGGGGATCCGTTCTCTGTTTTGGGCCTGCACCGCGAAGGAAAGGACGGCGATCTGGTGCTGCGTACGTTCCAGCCGCAGGCACAGAATGTTTATGTTCTGGAATATGAAACGGGCAAAGTCATGGCGCAGATGGAACGCGTGCACAGTTCGGGACTGTTCCAGTTTGAATTTCCTGCGGATTGGGATTATTTTAAATACCGTCTGCGTATAGATTTGTGGGTCGGTTCTTCCTATGATACCGAAGACCCGTACCGTTTCCCGCCGGTTTTGGGCGATATGGATCTTTATTTCCTGTCCGAAGGATCGCATTTGGACGAATATGACCGTCTGGGCGCTCACCCGATTAAGCACGACGGCGTGGACGGCGTGTCTTTTGCCGTTTGGGCGCCGAATGCCAGACGCGTTTCCGTCGTCGGCACGTTTAACGAATGGGACGGCCGGCGTCATATGATGCGTCCGCGCGGTTCGACCGGCGTTTGGGAAATTTTTATTCCGCATATTTCCGCGGGCGTTTTATACAAGTACGAATTAATCGGACCGGACGGCAACATTCTGCCTTTAAAAGCTGATCCGGTTGCTTTTTATGCCGAAAAACGCCCGTCAACGGCTTCTGTCGTGTATGATCTGGAAAAATATGAATGGCAGGCAAAAGGTTGGGAAAAGAAGCGTGAAAATGTCAACGCGTTAGATGCGCCGATTTCGATTTATGAGGTGCATCTGGGATCCTGGAAACGTCATTTTGACGACAACAGCTATCTGACATATCAGGAAATGGCGCAGGATTTGGTGAATTATGTCAAAGATATGGGCTATACGCATGTTGAATTGCTGCCTGTCAACGAACACCCGTTTGACGGATCTTGGGGCTATCAGGCGACAGGGCTGTATGCGCCGACCAGCCGTTTTGGCAAGCCCGACGATTTCCGGGCGTTGATTGACGCTTTCCACAAAGCCGGTATCGCCGTGATTATGGACTGGGTGCCGGGGCATTTCCCCAAGGATTCTTTCGGTTTGGCGAATTTCGACGGAACGGCTTTGTATGAACACGCCGATCCGCGCCGCGGCGAACATAAGGACTGGGGAACCAAGATTTATAACTACGGCCGTCGAGAAGTGAACAATTTCTTGACGTCAAACGCGATGTTCTGGAATAAAAAATACCAGATTGACGGTTTGCGCGTCGATGCGGTCGCTTCGATGCTGTATCTGGACTACAGCCGTAAAGCCGGCGAATGGATTCCGAATGAATTCGGCGGTCATGAAGATTTGGAAGCCGTCGCTTTTCTGAAGCGCACGAATGAATTGATGTATGAAAATTGTCCGGGTACGGCGACTTTTGCCGAAGAATCAACCGCCTGGCCGATGGTGTCGCGTCCGACGTATATGGGCGGTTTGGGCTTTGGTTACAAATGGAATATGGGCTGGATGCATGACACGCTGGAATATATGGCCAAAGATCCGATTTACAGACGTTATCACCATAATAAAATGACGTTCGGCATGCTGTATGCTTATAACGAAAACTTTGTTCTGCCGCTGAGCCATGACGAAGTTGTCCACGGCAAGTGTTCTTTGTTGAATAAAATGTCAGGCGACCGTTGGCAGAAATTTGCGAACCTGCGCGCTTATTACGGCTTTATGTACGGTTTTCCGGGCAAAAAGCTGTTATTTATGGGCGGTGAATTTGCGCAGGATCGCGAATGGGACTTCAACGGTTCTTTAAGCTGGCATCTGCTGAACGATCCGATGCACCGCGGTATTCAGAATTCGGTGCGCGATTTGAATCGTATCTATCGTGAAACGCCGGCTTTGTATGAACAGGATTATGATCCGGCCGGGTTTGAATGGATTGACGCCGATAATGCGGACGAAAGCGTCTTTTCGTTTATCCGCAAGGCCAAAGAAAACGATGAAATGGTTGTCGTCGTATCCAATTTTACTCCGGTACCGCGTGAAAATTACAAAATCGGCGTGCCGAAAGGTGGACGCTATGTTGAAATTTTCAATTCCGATGCCGAAATTTACGGAGGAAGCGGTATGGGCAATATGGGCGGCGTTGAAGCCAAAGAAGAAGGTTGGAACGGCCGGCCGTATTCTTTGTCGATTACTGTTCCGCCTTTGTCTACGGTTCTTTTTGTACCGCAGCGCTGATTTGATTTTGGAGTAAACGAAACAAATGCCTACCGGAATACGTGTTCTTCCGGGCCGTCCCTATCCGTTAGGGGCGACCTGGGACGGCAGAGGCGTTAATTTCGCCTTGTTTTCAGCAAATGCCGAAAAAGTTTTGCTGTGCCTTTTTGATGAAACGGGAACGCGCGAAATACAGCGTATCGCCATGCCGGAAAGAACGGACGAAGTCTGGCACGTGTATCTGCCCGACGTACAGCCCGGACAGCTGTACGGTTATCGCGTTTTCGGGCCGTATGATCCCGAACGCGGACATCGGTTTAATCATAATAAACTGCTGTTGGATCCGTATGCCAAATCAATTACGGGACCGCTGGTTTTTAATGAAACGATGCAGGGGTACCGTTCCGGCAGCCCTAAGGCGGATATGTCTTTTGACCGCCGTGACAGCGCGCCGTTTGTGCCAAAATGTCGGGTTATTGACGATACGTTTTCCTGGAACGGAGATAAAGCGCCGCAGACGCCGTGGTCGGAAACCATTATTTATGAATCGCATTTAAAAGGCTTTACGTTCCGCAATCCGGAAATTGACGAACAGATCCGCGGGACTTTTGCGGGCATGGGGGCGCCGCAGGCTGTTGATTATCTGAAAAATCTGGGAATAACGGCTGTTGAACTGTTGCCGATACAGGCGTTTTTTACCGGAAATCACCTGTTAAAAGCAGGACTGCATAATTATTGGGGATATGATCCGGTCAGTTATTTTGCTCCGCACCCGCCGTACATGACGGGGCAAAACCTTGATGAAATAAAAAATATGATCCGCGTGTTTCATGATGCCGGGATAGAAGTCTTTATGGACGTTGTTTATAATCATACGGGGGAAGGAAACCAAATGGGTGTTACCTTATCTTTCCGCGGTATAGACAACGCTGTTTATTACCGTCTGCGCCGCGATAATCCGCGTTATTACGAAGATACGACCGGCTGCGGCGCGTCCTTTAACGTGGAACACCCGCGCGTAATTCAACTGGTTATGGATTCTTTGCGTTACTGGGTTGAACAAATGCATGTTGACGGCTTTCGCTTTGATCTGGCGCCGACTTTGGCCCGGACGGGAACGGGATTTACAAATACGGCCGGTTTCTTAACGGCCGTTCAGCAGGATCCCGTGCTGCAGCGGGTAAAAATGATCGCGGAACCGTGGGACATCGGACTCGGCGGTTATCAGGTCGGCGCTTTTCCGCCCGGCTGGTCTGAATGGAATGACCGTTTCCGTGATACGATCCGCTTGTTTTGGAAAGGGGACAAAGGACAGATCGGCAATATGGCTTCGCGTCTGACGGGATCCAGCGAAACTTTTGGTTATCGCGGCCGTCACCCGTGGACCAGCGTCAATTTCGTAACGGCTCATGACGGTTTTACATTGAATGATCTGGTCAGTTATAATGAAAAGCATAATGAAGCCAATGCCGAAAATAACAAAGACGGGACAAACGACAACAGATCATGGAACAGCGGCGTTGAAGGCGAAACGGGCAATCCAGTTATTTTGAATTTGCGTTATAAAAGAATGCGCGCAATGGCGGCAACGTTGCTGTTGTCTTTGGGGGTGCCGATGATTTCGGCCGGTGATGAATTTTGCCGGACGCAAGAGGGAAACAATAACGCGTATTGTCAGGACACCCCGATCAGCTGGCTGAACTGGGATCAGATCAGCGAAGAAGACGCCGAGTTCAGAGAATTTATGCGTTATCTGATCAAACTGCGCAAAGAGCACCGTGTTTTCAGGCGTAAGCGTTATTATACGGGTAAAAAAATAGGCGATTCTTCGCTGAAAGATATTACCTGGATTACGCCGGAAGGCTTGGAAATGTCGTCCGCCGATTGGAATAAGCCGTATGCGCAAAGCTTGTCCGCCCTTATTTCCGGAGCGTTAAGTGTTGCTTTCTGTAATGAAGACGGCCGTTTTTATCCGGACAACCATTTCTTTATTATTTTGAACGCGTTTCATGACGGCATTGAATGGCTGCTGCCGGAAATGGATAAGGACACGGTTTGGAATTTGATTTTGGACACGTCGCGCGACAAACCCGTTGTGGAAAATGAAACATACAAGCCCGGAGATTCATTTAATGTGCCGGCATGGTCCGTTTTGCTGTTTGAAGCGCCGCTGACGGACGAAGAAAAAGCCGTCCTGCATTCCCGTGAAGGAATGACCGGTATTTTAGGCCGTGTTTATCAGAACGTCCAAAGCAGCCGTCTGGTTGCGACAATAAAGGATCTGGACAATCTGGACTTTATGACATATGGTCCCATGGGGCCTGTGGCAACATTGGCAGATATGGAAAAAGAAGAAGAAAAAGACGGCTTCACCCGTCTGGTATAGGAACGACATACAGTGGTTTTGGAATATTCGCAAACAGTTGACGCGTTGGCCGAAAAGGCCGGTATTCTGCCGGAATTTGAAGCGGACGGCGGGATTTACACAACATCTTTTGAAACAAAAAAGGCTTTGTTGAACGCTTTGAAATTCCCGGTTAAAACGGCGAAAGAAGCGCAGGAATCTTTGCTGGCTGTTTTGGAAAAACCGTATAAAACTGCTCTGCCGCCCGTTGCCGTCATTTCCGTAGAAAAGAAAATTGCCGAAATTACCGTTACTTTTGTTTCAGGTCATGAATCGGATCCGTTGTCGTTTGAAATTATTCAGGAAAACGGAGAAGTTGTTTCGGGGCAGAAAATTTCGGCAGATCTGCCTATAACCGATTCTTTGGTGATTGAAGAAACCGAATACGAACACCGGCGCCTGACGATTGATCTGCCGGCACAGACGGGATACCATACGCTGCGGGTATCTGGCGCGGCTTTGCCGGATCAGGGCAGGGAAATGGCGTTAATTGTTGTTCCCGAAAAATGCTATATGCCTGAAACAATGCAGCAGGGAGCCAGACCATGGGGATTCCCGATACAGTTGTATGCGTTACGTTCAAAACGAAACTGGGGAATAGGCGATTTTTCCGATTTAAAAGAAATGATCGGCGTCGCAAAATCTTTTGGGGCGGATATTGTCGGGATTAACCCGATTAATGTCGCTTTTATGGCAAAGCCGGAAACGGCCAGTCCGTATTATTCGTCATGCCGGCTGTTTTTAAATCCGCTGTATATTGACGTCGGCGCCGTTCCCGAAGCCGAAAAATGCGCCGCGCTGCAAAAATACATACAGTCTAAACCGTTCGTCAGCGCGTTGAAAAAAGTCAGGACGGAACGTCTGGTTAAC
Organism: uncultured Rhodospirillaceae bacterium; assembly: GCA_900550445.1. Classification (GTDB taxonomy): domain Bacteria; phylum Pseudomonadota; class Alphaproteobacteria; order CAAGCB01; family CAG-977; genus UBA11549. Next base: position 19,052 of record URSF01000020.1, read on the forward strand.
TATAAGGCCGTGGCAAAATTAAAGAAAAAAGCTTTTGAGTTGCTGTTTGAAGACTTTAAAAATGCAACCGATGACCGCCGGGCCGCTTTTGAATCGTTTTGCAAAAAAGGCGGGCGCGATCTGCAAACTGCGGCATTGTATCAGGTTTTAGCCGATTATTTTGTCGGTAAAAAGAAAAGTTTCGGTTTTAAATCCTGGGGAAAGCAATATGCTTCTCCCGATACGCCGGCCAGCTTGAAATTTGCCGAAGAACAGGCTGAAAAAATTACTTATTACAAATATCTGTTCTGGCTGGCGGACGAACAGTTTCAGGCGGCGTCCGCCGAAAGTGACAATCAGGGATTGGCGGTCGGGCTGTATCAGGATTTGGCGGTCGGGGTCGCCGGCGAAAGCGCGGAAACATGGGGGAATCAGGAATTATTCGCTACGGGGCTGAGCATCGGATCGCCGCCTGATATGTTTAATGCCAACGGGCAGGAATGGGGAGTGGCGCCGATGCGCCCCGATGTCATGCGTGACGAGGCGTATGTTTCTTACCGCAAGGTATTGACGGCAAACATGAAGCGTGCCGGCGCCGTCCGGATTGATCATGTTATGGGGCTGGCGCGCCTGTTCTGTATTCCGAAGGGGGAAAAAGGCGCTTATCTGCGTTATAACGTCAATGACCTGATCGGAATTGTCGCTTTGGAAAGCCATCGCAATAAATGTTTGGTTGTCGGTGAGGATTTAGGCGTTGTTCCCAGTTACTTCCGTGAAATTCTGGAAAAAGCCGGTATTTTGTCTTTCCGTGTTTTCAGGTACGAACAAACAAACGAAGGACAGTATAAGCCGTTAAGCGTTTATCCGAAAACGGCGCTGATCGCGGCAGGAACGCATGATATGCCGACTTTAACCGGATTTTGGTCGAGCGCTGATATCGAAACGGCCAAAGAAATCGGGTTGATGGGGGGCGACGGGCGGTATGAACAGGCGCAGGCGTTGCGCATGAAAGACCGTTATGCCATGGTGGAAACTTTGGCGGCGCGCGGGTTGTGGTTTATTTCACCCGCGGCGTTCGATGAAGAAATCAGTGGGCAGAAAGTGCCGCCGCGGCTGACGGAAGTCCTGTATTCTTATCTGGCGTCCGCGCCGTGCTGCCTGCTGCTGGTTCAGCTGGAAGATATTTTGGGACAGAAAGAACAAATGAATGTTCCCGGCACCAATCGGGAATACCCGAATTGGCGATGCAAGTTGCCAAAAATGACTGAGAACTTATATAATGATGAGAATATGAAACGAATTTGCGGCGTTATCGCGAAAATCAGGCAAAGTTGACTTTTTACGGCGGAGGAAAAAGATGTTTTTTATTTTATCTTTTATTTTTATACTTGCCGCCGTTACCGTTACTTTGAAAATCCTGATCGGTTATAATCCGGAAATTTCGTTAAAAAACAAACTGATAATTTCTTTCATCGTTATCTTTGCCTGGTGCTGTCCGGTGTTTTCGCGTTTTTTACGCCGGCTGCATGTGCTGTCAACGGAAGCAAATCTGATTGTTTCCCAATCGCTGTATGTTGTTTTTATAACGGCTTTTTTTCTGTTATGTTTGCTGATGATACGGGATATGATCTGGATTCCCGGTTATAAAATTGCTTTGAAATGTAAAAAGGCTTCTGCTGCATTTGATCCGATGAAGCCTTCCGTCATTAAAAAAGCAAATATAATTACTGCCGCGGCGACGCTGTTGCTGTCAGGTTACGCCATGTATGAAGGAATAAAGTTTCCGCAGATCAAAGAAACGGTTATTCCTACGGAAAAAGTCGCCTCCGCTTTTAAAATCGTTGCTTTGACGGATATGCATATTACGCCTGTTACGCCGGTTTCGCGCATTAACAGGATTGTCCGCACGGTTAATGAATTAAAGCCTGATATTATCGTTCTGGCAGGCGATGTCATTGATGCAAAGCCGTATCTGCTGAAAAACGAAATGCGGGCTCTGGCAAATTTGAAAGCCAAATACGGCGTATTTGTCACATTGGGAAATCATGAATTTTATCACGGCAGTTTCGAGTGGGAAAAAAAGTTCAGAGAAATGGGCTTTTCTTATCTGGCCAATAACGGATTGATATTAAAGGGAACAAATGTTTATTTGTCCGGTCTGCCGGATCCGCAGCTGTTGAAAATCAATGACGCGGCAATGGCCGGTATCAGGAATACTTTAAGAAAAGCGCCGCCGTCCGCTTTTAAAGTGTTTGTATCACATTCTCCGCGTTTTATTAAACGGTTGGACAGCAGCCTGACAGATCTGCAGATTTCCGGACATACGCACGGCGGCCAAATCTTTCCGTTTCATTTTGTTGTTAAACGGTTTAACGATTTTGTCGCCGGCTTGTATGACGTTAACGGCATGAAATTATATATTTCTCGCGGCGTCAGCGGTTGGGGCCCGCCGATGCGTCTGTTCGCTCCATCGGAAATTTCCGTTATTGATTTAATTCCTGAAAAGAAAAATTAATTTTCTTCCGCTTTTTCAACGGAAGAAGAAGAGGGCGTAAAGCTGGTTTTGAAAATGTTTTCCAAAATGCCTTCTCTTTCTTCGTCTTTGGCTTTTCCTTCCGTCTCCAGCGCCGCCAGCGTTTCCAGCATGGATACCTTTTCCTGCGCCTGCGCCGCCGCTTTTTCATAACGGGTTCGGGTCTGAATCAGCATAAACATCAAACCGCATGCGATTAAAATCGGCAGTCCCAGTGTCACAATCGTCATGAATGTCGAAATGTTCGTCAGCTTGAACGAAATGCCGGCAACAATCGCCAACACGGCCGTCACCGAGAACAAACCGGAAATAACGTACCACCCGGTCATCTGATTAGCTTTGGTCTGATTCTGGTTTAATTGATCGTTCCAGTAATCCAGCGCCGTTCCGTAACGGATACGGCTGGCGACGCTTTGACGCAAAGAAGCCAGCTGGCGTTCATGATCGTTCTGAATCAAGTTCAGCTGATCCCACATTGCGTTAACCGCGCTGTCGGAAGTCTGTTTGATTTCCGCGACCAGTTGAGATACGTATTCGGCAACGTCGTTTCTGTAAATCTGCAGCTGTCTGCGGGCTTCTTCTATTCCCTGCTGCAGGGCGAAGTGTTCGTTTTCAATCGGCTTGATTTGTTTTTCCGCCAGTTCGACACGGCGGATAATGCCGTTGATTTTCCGCAGGGTTTCCGATACTTTCCCGTCCAGCATTTCCGGCTGGACATTCGTTCTGAATTGCAGGGTAAACGCATAACCGAACGTGAAGCTTTCAGCGTCGGCCGATGTGCCGAATCCCGCCGCGTCTGCCAGAGAAGCCGCCCCCGTCGCGCCGGCCAGCAGCCCCATCAGCATCGGTTCGTAACGATACATGATTGTCGCCATCTGTCCCAGCGTGCCCTGAGAATGAATACATTTGAATCCCAGATAAGCATTTAAATCTTTGCGGATAATCGTAAAGCCTTCGGCCGTGCTCATTTCCGTATTTAAGACGGCCTGCGCCGCTTCCAGAATCGACCGCGGCGTCTGCAGCTGAAAATCTATGATTTTCTGGATAAACGGCTTGTCCGATGTTTCCGTACCGATAATGTCATGCCAGGCTTGCAGTTCGTTGACGGCAAACACACCGGCTTCGTAAAAAGAACGCAGCTCGACAATGCCTCCGTTATCGTCCAGTTCGATATGAATGGGAACACCGAACGGAATGTCCCTTTCTTTATCAAAAGGAAACTCTGCGGGAAAAGCGCCGGAAATTGTTTCGTCTTGTGTATTCATGGTTCAAACTATGTCGTATATTGTTTTAAAAATCAATATTTAATCCTGGTTATCCGGGAAAGGATAGGTCATATATGCCAATCGCACGGTTTCGCGCTTGTGCCTGATTTGTGCGCCCAGCATAACGGCGCAAAACAAAAAGAACCAAAAACCGATGAAGCTGTAGAAAACAAAAGGAAAGTCCCCCATATAAGAGTCGAAAACGGAAAAAAGGACGGTTAAAACAGCGCATAAAATTGCCGTTGATCCGTAAAACAGAAAGGGTCTTTCCAAGCGCAGCAATCGCCAGATCATAAACAAAACTTTAAAACCGTCTTTTATGGTTGACAGTTTTCTGAAAGATCCTTCGGGTCTGGCAAAATATCTGGTTTCGGCTTCGGCAAAGGGCAGACGGTTCATCGCCGTGAATACATTTAATTCCGTTTCGATTTCAAAACCGTTTGACCGGGCGGTAAAGGTTTTGACAAACCTTTTTGAAAAAACGCGCAGGCCGGACAACATATCCGTTTGTTTTATGCCGAATAAAGTCCGCACCAGACCTGTCAAAAACATGTTTCCGAACCTGTGAAACAGCGGATAAGCCTCTTTTTCCTGTTCTTTGCGTGTACCAACGACCATATCTTTTTGTTCATTGATTAAAATGTCGATCAAACGCGGCGCTGCGGCCAGATCGTATGTCATGTCTCCGTCCGTAATAACGTAAATATCAGCGTCAATGTCTGCGAACATACGGCGTATAACGCAGCCTTTTCCCTGCTGGGACACGCGGCGGACGATTGCGCCGGCCTGTGCCGCGATTTTTGCTGTGTCGTCCGTCGAATTGTTGTCATAAACATAAACTTTCGCATCGGGCAAAGTCTTTTTAGCCAATTCAACAACAGGTTTTACGGTTTTTTCTTCATTATAGCAGGGGATCAATACGGCAGTTTTTAAAGTCATAAAATTTCTCCTAAATTATCAGACTATCAGTATACGGGATCACAGAACGGAAAGAAACGATTTTTCTTTGTTCGTATTTTTTATTCCGGAAGCCGTGCCAAGAAACGGATTCCGATTAGGTAAAATAATACCAACCATGTATCATATTGATTTTGTTTGTTTTTATTTGTATAAAAAATGTTGACATATTCCGCGGGCCGTTATACTTTAACTGCAGTTTTTTAACTGTAATTGTAAGGAATAAAACTAAATGCAGACCTTATCTGTTAAGCCGTCTGAAGTCCAAAAGAAATGGTATCTGATTGATGCCGAAGATTTGGTCTTGGGACGTTTGGCCAGCATTGTCGCCAAAATTTTGCGCGGCAAGCATAAAACCTGTTTTACACCGCATGTCGACTGCGGTGATTATGTGATCATCATCAACGCTGAAAAGGTACATCTGACCGGTAAAAAACTGGAAGACAAAGTGTATTACCGCCATACCGGCCACCCGGGCGGAATCAAAGGCGTGACCGCCGGCAAAGTTATTTCCGGCGAACACCCCGAACGCGTTATTATTAAGGCTGTCGAACGCATGATTACGCGTAATCCGTTGGGTCGCAAGCAGATGACAAACCTGCGTGTTTATGCCGGCCCCGAACACCCGCACGCCGCTCAGAATCCGGAAGTTCTGGACGTTGCCGCTTTGAACCCGAAAAACAAGAGGAATTAATCCATGGCTGGTTTGGAAGATTTGAAAAAAGAAATGGAAACAGCTGCCGTTGTTGTTGAACCGGCTGCCGTTCGTGAACCGAAAAAGGATAAATTCGGCCGCGCCTATGCGACGGGTCGTCGTAAAGACGCCAGCGCTCGCGTTTGGATTAAGCTGGGATCGGGTAAAATGACGATCAACGGCGTTGACGTTGAAAAATATTTTACGCGCCCGGTTCTGCGCATGATTATCAACCAGCCGTTTGAAGTTACCAACCGCGTTGGTCAGTTTGACGTTGTCGTTACGGTGACCGGCGGCGGTTTGTCCGGTCAGGCCGGGGCTGTTCGTCACGGATTAAGCCGTTGTTTAGACAATTTTGAACCGGAATTGCATACGGCTTTGAAACGCGCCGGTTTCCTGACCCGCGATCCGCGCGTTGTTGAACGTAAGAAATATGGTAAAGCTAAGGCTCGCCGCAGCTACCAGTTCTCAAAACGTTAAAATTTATATCGACAAATTTCAAAAGAGGAAGTTTACACTTCCTCTTTTTTTATGAATAAAGAAGTGTTTATTCCGGTTCTTCGGCGATTGCTTTTCTGCGTTCTTTTCTTTTTTCGCTTTGTTTCCTTTTCAAACTTTCTGACCTTCCAGCCATTCTTCCTCTTCGGCATCAGTGTGTTCGTAATAAAAAATAAGACTGCGTTCGTTTATTGTTTTTGCGCCAATAACAAGTTGCGGAATCTCCCAAATCGGAGAGATTGGCCATAACAGCAAATTAACAACGCCGTAAATGGTCTGAGTCCCGTCGGCTCCGTTTCCCATTCCTAATAAAAATTACCGAATCCGGGCAGAATATTTGAAAATGCCGGCTAATAAAGGCCTGGTTGTTTTTTCCCATTCTTCCGTCGGTTTGTCCACTGAAATTCCGTCTGATTTTAAATCCCGTAAACCAGCCGTTCATGTCCTGTCAAAATTGTACAAGCTGCGGTAAAACAAAATAAAATAATAAAACTTTTTTCATTTCTGAAGATCCTTTATTGTTAAGAGTCAAAACAAAACCCACTTTTTCAGTTGGGCGGATTTTCAGAAACCGTTTATGTCTAAAGACGGCTCGGCTCCTTATTCGTCGAAATTCGCCCGTTAAGGACAGATCCGGCGAATTTATTAGCCGCCATACACAACGCGGCTGGTTCTGACGCCCTAAGCCGTTTATTTTAACAGCTTAAACGGCATTGTAACAATTTGTAAAAGCAAGAAGGGGAAAAGGGTTTAGAGATCTTTACGTTACAAGGTCGCTGGACGCGACAATCCATTCTTGCCGTCTGCTGCAACAGACTGCTTTGAATTTTGTGTTAAAATTTTTATTTATTTTCAATGTGTTATAAAAATTCAACCGGTTAAAAAAGGCCGGAAGAGTAAAAGTAGTTTGTTCACGAAAATCAGGAAATAAAAACGCCGGCACAAATGATACATACCGGCGTTCGGGAATTTTTCAGATAGTCAAAGGATTTTTATCGGGACATCTCTTCTTTCTTTTTCAGCAAAGCCGCTTGAACAGCAGGAGAAATAACTGCCGGCCGGGCAGGGGTTTTTGCCTGCTGCTGATTTTTCTGTAATTTTTGCTGCAGTCCGGATTTTTTAGCAGCGTTTTGTTTTTCAGACGCGGGGTTAACTTTATATGCTTCCATATTTTCTTTTATTTTGCTGATCACCCGTTCTTTTTCTGTCATGTTCGCTTTTGTCTGTTGCGGCTGTTTGCTTGGAGCGTTTGATGCTGGGACAGACTGTTTGACAACGGATTCTTTGGACGGCTGAATTTTTTCGGCCTGCTTGGTAACAGAGCTTTCTTTTTTCGGCAGATTTGAATAATGTTTATTGCATTGCAGCATTGCCGCTAACTGTTTGCGGTTTTTCGGATCTTCCAGATCTTCTTTTTTTAACTCAGGTATTTTTGGGAATGTCTGATGGACAAAGTTCAAAAGGTTTTGTTCTTTTCCGGATAGGGGTTCGCCCTTAGCTTCTTTGTCCAAAACAGCTTTAGCCTGCCGGATTTTTTCGGCGGATACCGCATTGTCCGGCGCCAACAAAGCCTCTTTTGCCGCGTTACTTGCGGTTTTTACTTTGTCGCCGGAAATATGTTTTTCTGCTTTCGGTTCAGGCGGCTTAATTCCTTTTTTTTCTAAGAAACGCTCAAAATCAAGTTGCGGATTCTTCCTTTTTTCTTCGCTGAAGACATGAAGCGTATCTATGCATTTTTTACTAATATCCGCAGGAATTTTATCTGTTTTATCTAAAGATGCTTTTCCCCGTTCAATGCTTAGCAGGTAAGAAAGGTTCTTTTCTTCCTCTGATGCTTGATATCCACCTTTACGATGTACTCTAAGATCATTGACAACATCTGAAAACGTATAATTTGAAAGATCTTTTTTTCCGCTGATTCCTTCAGAAATCAACGTCGGAAGCTTAGCTGCTTCTTTGCAGATTTCTTTGTTTTTCTCGTAAATGCCTTCATTCTGCAGCCGTTTCTTTTCTTCTTTTTCTGTTGCTTTATTTTGATAATACTCTTTTTTCCCTTCTTCAGAAAAGTACTGGGCAACCCCACGCTCTTTAAGCTGGCTGGCGTTATTCATGAAAAATTCCTGTGCCGCATCAAGTTTATCTAGAGGAAACTCTGTAACTTCTTTAGGAATAATATTATTATGCTGTAAAATAGATAATTGCGTGTTTAAAAGTTTTCTTGCTCTGTCGTCTTCACCATTTCGCAAAAGTTTTATCGCGTTTAAGAGTTCTTTTTGTACAATATTCTTGGTAGCTAAAGCAGAAGCTTCGCCTTTTATTTTTCTGCCGTCTTTTGTTATCGCAGTTGCAGACATTGATCCGATGTAATTTTGTCCGATACTGGAAAGATCTTTTATATCTTTTGCGGCTTTGGCTGCAATGTCCAATACGGTCCCGGATTGTTCTTCAACCAAAGGTTTGATATTCTTAGGAATGTTATTAGGGATTGAAGGCAGAAAAATATTAACGCCTTCATTTAATAATTTTTCTAAGCGAGGAGTTGCCTTAATTTTATTCCCAGAAGCATCGTGCAGATAACCGCCTTCCGCTTTAATTACCATATTAGCTGCTGCGAATCCAGCTGCTCCGGCCATTCCCGATATGGTATTATTAAACATTTTGTCTGCGGCTTCAGCCGCCCGCTGCGAAGCCTGTCTGGCGGTCTCTGCTTCGACTTTGTCACCCCTATAAGAAGTCGAAATATTCGCTTTTTCCATAGCTCTTAAAACGGCTTCTTTTAATTCGGCTGGGATTTCGCCTTCTACCGCGGCATAACCGTATTCTTTGATTTTCTTTAACAGCTCCTCTATCTTGGCGCGGAAATATACTTTCTGCGCTTTCTCTTTAAATTTAACGACATGTTTTTCCCGAGCGTTATCCAGCATACGCGCGCCGTTTTGCATGTTAACCTGAACGGATATTTTTCCGCGGCGGTTTTTTGTCAGTGTAACTGAGCTGATTTTTCTGCTCGCACTGATTTTTATACCGCGTTGTTCCTGTTTTTTCGCTAATTCTTCCCATTCGCGTTTCAAAACCGCGGCAATTTGTCCGGATACTTTGATTTCTTCCGCTCTTTTAGCGGAAATTTTGTTTTTTTTCTGCGCTTGTTCGTTTAATGCCGTTTTATCCATGGAAAACCTCTTATGCATGATTTTCTTTTATAACATGAATCCGAAGAGGCTGTCAAGAAATAGTCGAAAATTTCGAAAAAATTGACAAAAAGAAAAACGCCGCCGGTTAAGGGGCTTTTTTCAATTTCAGCCCGGCTTTTTCAGCTTCGATTAGGCCGCCCCGGATAACGATGACATTGTCAAAATCGGCTTGTTTAAATTTTTTGGCGGCTTCTTTGGCTCGTCTGCCGGAACGGCAGAGCAGATATAACGGCTTTGACCCGTCCAGATTATGTTCACGGACAAAAGTTTCCGCGTCCAATTCTTCCAAAGGAACCTGCCAGTGTTCCTGAACCAAAGCGGTTTCGTCATGTTCACTGTCGGTGCGAACGTCTAAAATCAAATCATTTTGCTGTATTTTTGACGGGGAAATTTCCTGAATAAACATGTCTGAGCAACCTCCTGTCATCAGCAATAATAAAATTAAAAATTTTTGCATGGGCTTTTCCTTCAATGAATTAAAAAGTAATTCGTCTTTATTTTTCCGACAGATGTCTTTTATATCAGAATTTTAAAAAATCTGTTATATGTTTCCGATAACTGACAAAGAGACAATACGCATCGGACGAATAATAATACTGTTGTTGAATAGTCCGGAAGAGAAAATAATTTATCAAAAAGAAATATCTTGTTTTTGTTAATCCTGATATCGGTAGGAAAAAAGCTGAAATAGGGCAGGGATATGATTTTTTGTTTCGCGGATTTATTAAAAATTTTTTCTCCGGCGGTGATTTATTTTTTTGCTGTTGTTTTTTATTTAACAGCAAAATACATGGAGCCTCAATGGGAATAGTTATCGAAGCTTTTTATATCGCCCGGTTTCTGTCGCAAAAAAGTGGAGGTTGGAGAATCCGACAGATCGGTTAAAAGAATGTGCACTGAAACACCGGAAAAATTTCTGTAAAAAGAACATCTGCTTGAATGTCTGTGTGAATGATAAAGGTGCGGGCGGGAGGCGGGGAACCGGATATGAAAAACCCCCGCGTTTTGCGGGGGCTTTGTTGTTTTTTTAAAAACCGTCACGTTCCAAACGCTTGCGTTCCAGCTTGCGGGCACGGCGGACAGCTTCCGCTTTTTCGCGGGCTTTCTTTTCAGACGGCTTTTCAAAATTGCGGCGCAGTTTCATTTCACGAAAAACGCCTTCGCGCTGCATTTTCTTTTTTAAAGCCTTTAAAGCCTGATCAACATTGTTGTCACGTACAATAACCTGTACCATAAAAATCACATCCTTTTTTTAGAAGGGAGAATATTCTCCGATAAACACAAAATCATCTGTTCGCCGTTAAGATACCGGACAACAGACGAAAACTCAATACTAAAAAGTTCTCTTCTGGCAAAAAGAGAAAGAATCCCCTCCTTTACGGAAAAATGATTTATCACTCTTTTCAGTATATGCCTGAAACGCGATCTTTTTCAACTATTTTTCCAACATATTTTTCTGTTTTGCGACCAGAGCCGCCGTCAAGGCGGATACGGAATGTTTTTCCTTGTGTGCCGCAATTTTGGCTGCGGCCTGTGTCTGACGCTGTTCCAATGACGGACGCTGAATATCGTAATACGATTCGCGGATCGTCAGATTGCCTTCTTTTTTCATGACATCTTCCGGTTTTGCCAAAAAATCATACCCTTTGACGTCGCGCAAATGCCGGAAAATCGCCCAGTATGTTTCATGCTGCACGCTGTTCATTTCCGGTTTTGCAAAAAAAGCCGAAGCTTCCTGAGCGGACAGATATTGTTTGTTGTCAACCAAACAGACTTTGGCGATATTATCGGTCAGGCTGACAGGGCGCTGCAGAGCGTTTTTACGTTCCTGAGAGGTTGCTCGGCGGTTTTTGAATTCAAAGTTGCGCAGATAATTTTTTTCATAAGCGCTGCGGATATACATGTCGGTAAACCAGCCGTAAAAGGCCGCGCGCTGCGCTGATCCGGACTGAATTCCACCTTTTTCCGCCTCTGCGGCAAAGGGAGTGAAGATATGTCCGTTTTCTTCGGCATACGCTTGCATCGGTTTGCCGTTTCCCTGTTGATTTAAATCCCAGGCAACCAGACAGGAAACGACGTTTGCGTCGGCTTCTATCATCCACTGGGAATGCAGATAATCTTTCGGTTGGTCCAGAAAAGCATCAAGCTGTAATCCCCGTTTGTACTGTTGGGCGTGGCGCAATTCATGAGCCAGAGTAACAACCTGGCGGTCAAAAGAATCCCCGGCGTTCAGGCGAACCGCGTTTTGTTCAGAAGAATAGCAACCGTGAGAACCTCTTAAAACGTCCGTTTGAATTTGAACGCCGGCCGTTTCAGCGTCTTTCAATAATTCCGCCCCTAATTTTGTCGTACCCAGCATGTTGATCAGTTCATGCAGCCGGGTATCGTTGCCGACGACATACGGATATGAGGATACCGTTTCGGAAACGGAAGTTTCCGCCGGGGAAGGAGAAAAAGCGGTTTGAAGAATTGTCATGAAAACACCTGAAAATAACTTATTTTGTCTTTATTTTATGTTGTTTTTTGTCAAATGTCCAGCAAAATATCCTTGAATAACCAAGTGTTGAAGGGTGGTGAAAAAATAAGTGAAATTGACGAAAAAACCATTTACATTTTGTCAATAAGCCTTTATAGTCTTCTTGTCATCACATCAGGGAACAAAGCTATGGAACGAACATCATCAGTATTGAAAAAGGCTTACGGGCCGAAAAATACCTCTGTCAATTACCCGAATGAAGCGCCGCTGATCGATATTCAAATTCAAGGACGCAAGGGAAAAAGACGCTATAATGATGAAAAACGTTTAACCAGCTTTATCAACACGATCGCCCGTCATTCGCCTTTTGGCCGTGCCGTTCTGGAAGATGCGGCAAAGGACGGTTATACGCTGATCTTTGAAAACCAGAAAGATTCCTGCGGTTTTTGTGATAAGGAAAGCAGGATTATCGCCTTGAACCCGGCGCTGTCTGATGAATTGCTGACGGCGACTTTGGCGCATGAAAGTCGTCATGCCCAGCAGTTTGCCCGCGGGGCGGAAGACGCTTTCGGTGTTTTCAATCTGCGCAGTGAATTGATGTACACCCGCGCGATGGAGGCTGACGCTGAAACGGCGGCCGCTGCAACCTGTCATGAAATTCGCATTAATTCGGGAAACGCGGGACCGTGGAAAGAATTTTCGGAAGATTCCGTAGAAATCGCCGCTGATTTTGTCCGGGCGGCGCCTTCGGCCGATTCACCTGTTACGGATAAAATGTTGCAGGGAGCTTTTAACGGCTGGTATCGGGATATTCCCATGATGACCGCTTATGAGGACGGTTATGTCGTTGATACGATGAAATTTGCCATGCGCAATACGAAAGATGAAATGCCGCCTTATGATAAAACGGCGGAATCCGGGGAAATCGTCAACATGTTTTGTTCAAATGCCGCCGGAAAGTGTTATTGGGCGGAAAACCCGGACGTTTTGAATGATAAGGATAAGTTGTCGATTGATCCGGCGACTTATCATGCCGCAAAGCTGTTTTTCAAGGTTCGTGAAATGAAAACGGGAGTCAAGCCGGATCCGACGCTGGAAACGCTGAAAGTCCGCTTTGATCTGGAAAACTCGGATCAGCAGCTTAAGCAAAGCGCTCAGGCTTTTTCGATCAAAGGGCCGAAACTTAATCCGCGGGTCATCACGAACCTGGCGCATGTCAGATAACCGAATAAAAAACAGGCCTCCGCTTCGGGGGCCTTTTCTGTATCAATTGTTAACGCATACGGGGAAGGGATATTTTTCGTCCGCGGAAAAATCGGCGGGCAATTCCGTCTATAATCTTCTTTTTTTTTGTTTTTAAGAAAGAAGATTATTTTATCAAGTTAACAATTTGATTTTAAATGATAATACATTTTTTCAGAAGGCGCTTTTTTATACGGCCGAAACGAAAAAAAATATTGACGAAATCCGCACTTTTTTCTACTATGTCTCTGTCGTTTTTCAGATGAGGTTTCCAATGTCGTTACAACAGATTTTTGATTCAAATGTTTCCCGGGATTATGATTTGGCAGCGGTTCCTGCCGTTAATATTGATATGACGGAATGTAAAAAGGAAGAACAGCCTCGTATGATCGCTTTGGTCAACCGTTTGGCAAAATCGCCCAGCGGTTTGGAAACATTGCAAATCGCGGCGGACAACGGTTTTAAATTCAGCTTTTTCGAACCCGGCGTGCGTTGCTGCGGCGCTTGTGACGAAGCCGGGCACTGGGTACGTTTGAATCCGAATGAATCGGACGACAAGCTGGTGGGAACTCTGGCGCACGAATGTCGCCACGCGGGGCAGTTCGTCCGCGGCGCTCATGAAGCTTTCGGGGTGATGGACGTGCGTTCCGAATTGATTTCTTTCCGCGCGATGGAAGCCGACGCGCAAACTTATGCCGTAACGTCGTGCAAAGAACTGGCTTTGCAGGGCGAAACCGGGCCGTACGACATTTTTAAGCAGCGTTATCCTGAAATCGAAAAAGCGTTTGATACGGCTTATCGGGCCGCCGGCAATAAAATCACGCATGACGTGATGACCGAAACGTTCGAAGGCTGGTATGATCAGCTGAGAACAAAAACAGTTTATGAAGAGGCCTATCAGATCGAGCCGATGACAAAGGAAATTTACGATCTGAAACAGGGAAAGGAACAAAAACTGTTTTACGACAAACAGAAAATGGGTGCGGAAGAAGCCGTTGCCATGGCCGGCTGGACAAAGGACGGAAATTATTACACCAAGGATCCGAAACGCCTGGAAAGCGGTAAATTTTTGGACGTGGCGGAACAAACGATGGGAGATATGCGCGATTTCTTTAAATTGCGTCAGGAATTGACAGGTATGGCGCCGGATCCGTCTTTAGATATGATTCCCGTCCGTCCCGACACAATGAAACGGGATCGTCCCAAAATGGGTGAAAAACCCATGGCAGGTATGTTTGAAGCCAAAAACCGTATTCTGGCCGCAAAAATGCGTTATGCCGCCGAAGCGGAGGCGGCCGGACAAAAAGTGCGGCAGGCCGTTTTGAAAACGGCGGCAGCGAAACGCGCGCGTTAGAAAAGGAAGATAAAATGGAACTGTTAAAGAAAAATCTCTTGCGCAAAGCCTTTGAAGCGCCTGTTGAAAAACAGACGTATGATTCCAAAGAAGCGCTGACCGTTAATGTTGACATTTCGCTTTGCACGGACGAAGAACGCCCCCGTATGGTGCATATTGTTAACCGTCTGGCAAAATCGGACGCGGGCCGTGAAACGTTGGAAATTGCGGCGAAAGCAGGGTATAAGTTCGGCTTTTTAGATGCGGCGACAAACTGTTTCGGCTGCTGTTTCGGCGGCGATAATTATATCGGGCTGGGGCCTATGGCTTCTGATGACAAGCTGGTCAGCACGTTATGCCATGAATGTCGTCATGCGGGGCAGGGCGTTCGCATGAAGGGTATTCCTGACCGCGATCAGCTGAATGTCGCTTCGATTATTCGGGCTTCCCGTGCCAAGGAAGCTGATGCTCAGGCTTATGCCGTCAAGGCCTGCAAGGAATTGGAAATGCAGGGGGATAAAGGACCTTTGGCGACGTTTGCGAAGTTTTATCCGCCTATTTATGCCGCGTATGAAAAGGCTTTTGCCGAACAGGGCGAATTAAATGACAAAGTTATTGCCGGCGTGTTCAAAGGCTGGTATGACCAGACGGGCACAAAGCAGAATTATGAAGAAGGCTACATTATTGAACCGATGCATGATGCCATAGAACAGTTCAATAAAGGAACAAATGAGGATACGTACACATTTTATCACAATGTGGATTCGGCAAAGGTTGTTGAAAAAATCGGGTGGACGAAGCACGGGAATTATCTGGCCGGTGAAAATCCGGATTTTCTGAACGATCCGCATTTTTTAAGCATCGGCGAACGGACAAAGTCCGACGCGCAGGCTTTTTTCAAAATACGTGAAGAAAAAATGGGCATTAAAGCGGATACTTCCGTTGATTCAATGCCGACGCACAAAGACGCGTTTAACCGCCGACTGCCGGAAATGGGGCAATCCCGCGGTGACCAGAAACCGACAATGGACATGGGAACCACGATTGATAAATGGAACGCCGTGCTGGCTGCGCGCCGGGCAAAACTGGGGCGTTGATTTTAGCGGTTAACGGGTGATAAACTTTTCGTATTCGGGCGGCAACGGTGCCGCCCGAATGTTTTTATGGGGGCGCCTGATGAAATAAACGCGGTTGTCCGCGGGGAAATGAAAGAAAAAACGACGGAAAAATTTAGAAAATATTTGACAAAAAATAATATTTTTTCTAACATTTTTTTACTTCATTCTCAAAAGGGGATTTATTTATGTCTGTAAAAAATTCTTTTGAACAGCCGGCGCGGGCCGCTGTCGTTTATCCCGATGAAAAACCGGCGGTTGATGTTGATTTAAGGACTTGTCCGAAAAAAGACCGTCCGCGCATGATTTCCATGATCAATCGTCTGGCCAAAAGCAAACTGGGCCTTGAAACGCTGCAGATTGCGGCGGATAACGGATATCATTTTAACTTTATCCGCGGTGAAAACCGGGCGTTCGGTTTTGCTGATCCCGTTAATAAAAGGATTGCTTTGAACCCGAAATTTACGGACGACAAGCTGATCGGCACGATGTGTCATGAATGTCGTCATGCGGGGCAGTTTTCGCGCGCGTCGGATCTGAGCGAAGAAAAATGGGACGTTAAAACAAATCTGATTTACATGCGCGCAATGGAAGCCGATGCGCAGGCGTATGCTTCTTCCGCATGCGAAGAATTATTTCGTCTGGGGGACGAAGGGCCGAAAAAAGAATTTTATAAGTATTATCCCGAAATCGCCAAAGGATTTACAAATGCCCTGATTAAAAATGACGCGCAGATGGGCAATAACCTGTTAACTGATACGTTTAAAGCCTGGTACGACCAGCTGGGGACGAAATCCGTTTATGAAGAAGGGTATCTTTTGGAACCGATGCAGCAGGAACTGCGTAATATTGCGAACGGCAAAGGGGAAACGATGACGTTTGAAACGTCTATTTCCGCGCAGAAAACAATCGCCGAGATCGCATGGACGAAAAACGGAAATTATTTCAAAGATGATCCTGAAATTCTTAACGGCGGAAAATATTTGAATGTATCCGAATTTACAATGGATCAGATGAAGAAGTTTTTTGAATTTCGCAAAGAATTAACGGGTAAAGATGATTCAAAGGCTTTGGACGGTATTCCGACGCGTCCGAATACGATTAAACCGCGTGTCAAAGAAATGACAAAACCGCCCGTAAAAAACAAACAGACGGCAATAAAGAAAATTATGGCAAACAGAGAAGCCGTAAAAAATCAAGGATTGGCCGCCAGATTTGTTCAGGCGCAGAAACTTGCCGCAAAACACACCCGTTAATGAAAAAGCTCCGGAAACGGAGCTTTTTTTTATATTTAAACGATTGATTATTGAAAATCACGCTTCCATTCGATATTTTCGCGGATTTTTTTGGCCGGATTGCCGGCAATGATAATATTTTTTTCATCAAAACGTTTGGTAACGACGGAAGAAGCTCCGACGATTGAATTGTCGGCGACGGAAGCGCCTTTTAAAAAAACAGCGCGCTGTCCGATCCAGACATGATCGCCGATCGTAATACCTTGCGGTTTATTTAACAGCTTTCCGGTTGTTTTATCCAGAATAACATGTCCGTCGCTGGGGCGGAAAAGAATTTCGTCAGACAGCAGGCAGTCTTTGCCGATTGACAAAAAATTACCGTGTCCTTCCGCCATACGGATAACGGCTCCGTTAATGGAAGTGCCTTCTTGAATCTGCAGATCAGACTGATTATCAATAAACGTTTCTAAAGACGAAATTGTATTTTGTTTAAAAATAACCCGGCTGGCATTGCCGATTATCAGACATACGTTTTAAATCGGCAGGGTTCATATATTTCCAATCGGTTTTGGCTGCCGATAAAAGTTAAAGAAATACCGTCTAAAAATTCAGGATTAAGCCTTTTTTTCCCGTCCGGCATATAAACAACCACACTGTTATTGCTGCCGTAATCAATGACGGGAGTATAGAAAGGAAATATTTTTTTCTTATTTATTGCGGACACGGACTGTGTTTTATTGCGTCGCGTCTTTAATGGAAAAATAGCGCATAACAGAGAAAGCACTGCTTTTTTCATAATTTTCTTTATCCTAAAAAAACCGCCTTTCACAGGCGGTCGGGGAGTTCGAAACGAGGCGGATTTTACCGGTTGCCGATAGTGTTCGCCGAGTGATGTTTGTTTTTAACAACCTATTGATTTTATTCGGATAATTTGTTTTCGTTTCCTTAGAAGACGTCTTCCGGAAAGCTCCGTGCGTTACGGAGTTTTTCTTCATTCTGTTACCGCGGTGTTACCGCAAACGCGAAAGGAAAACGATATGAATATCAATAAAACAAACTTGTCCGCTCTTGTTTACAACGGCAAAGAAACAACTTATTTCGACGATTCCTTAAAAGGTTTCGCCGTGCGTGTCGGAAAGACGTCTTCCAGCTACATCGTTATGTATCGAAACGCTTACGGCAAGCAAAAGAAGCTGACGATCGCCAAGACGACGCAAATCACGCCGACTCAAGCCCGCGAAGAAGCCAGGAAGATTCTGGCTTCGGTCGTTCAGGGATGCGATCCTCAAACCGAAAAGACGGAAAAGAGAAAGGAAATAACCGTTGCCGATCTGGCGCAGATGTTTCTTGCAGACAGGAAGCCCCGCGTCAAGCTCAACACTTATCAGAGATACACGCAGTCGATTTCTTATCAGATCGTTCCGGCTTTGGGCAAACGGTATGTCAAAGAGCTGAAACGATACGACGTTCAGCAGTTCTACAACGCGATGATCGACGGCGAGTTTATGCACCGCAATTACAAAAAGCAGGACGGGCATAAATATGTTTCGTGCGCGAATATCGTCCGCAAAACTTTGCACGCGATGTTTGAATTTGCCATCATTGGCGAGATCGTTGAAGTCAATCCGTGCGACCGGTTGCAAACGATCGCCACGCCGAAAAGGATGTCTTTCATCGACGAAGCGGGATATGTGAAGCTGAAAGAATGTCTTTCCCGATGCTCCGATCCGATTGTTTCCGATATGACAAAGCTGTTGGCTCTGACCGGATGCCGCAAAGGGGAAATCGCTTCGTTGAAGTGGAGTTATATCGACTTTGACAAACAGATTTTCCACTTTCCCGACACGAAAACCGGACCGCAGGACAGACCGTTCGGCTCTGCGGCAAAGCGTTTTTTATCGGCTTTATATGAACGAAGAACGGCGGATTACGTCTTCGGAATGCCGCGCAAATCGATGTTGATCGGCTTCTTTGCGAAGAACGTCAAAGCGGCGGTCGGACAGGACGAGTTTTGTCCGCACGCGTTACGGCACAGCTTTGCGACGATGGCGGCGGAGATGGGATATTCGGACAACATTATCGCCGGATTGTTGGGACACAGCATCAATTCGATCACGCACCGCTACACGCACTTGTCCTTAAAACCGGTGATCGCCGCCGCCGATGCCGTCAGCGAAAAGATCGCCGAACTAATGGAAATATAATACCTGAAAACAAGCGGAGCGTTCCCGAAAAGACCGCCCCGCTTGTCCGAAAAGCCTGTTTTTCGGCGGTGTTTAAGGTATTGATTCCATAAGAGGGCGATTCTTTGCAGGAAAGCCTTTTCGTCCGACAACGAATGCAAAGTTTTGGTGGTATTTTTTAACCGTTTGAAACAAAACGGAAAAAAGACGTTTTTGATGTTTCTTGATATTATCGAAAACGGCGGCAGGTAACAGCGAGGTAACAGAAAAAAGTCCTTTGCCGAAATCTTCCGAAGATTTCCGATGAGAGAATAATTTTGCGAACTATTCCCTCTGTGATTAAAAGTAAAACAAGAACGGATTTTTAGCAATGAAAAACCGTCCGGCGGACGAACGGCAAAAATGAAAACCCGACTGCTGTTTTTTTTCCTCTTTGCCGTCGGCAAATGCCTCGCAGAGTTCACCGGCAAGCGTTCGTATTACGAATTGCGTATCCTGCCCATCTTCTGCCCATCTTCTGCTTTTCTTCTTCTGACAGGCTTTTTCTTGCTATCTTATTTCTCGGGAATAAGATCAAGCTCCTTCAAATAACTGTTTACCATCTCTGTCAGAAGCTCGCGCCGTTTTTTAATAAACTCTGGATACTTATCTATATTCCACAATGTTGTATCCGTCGGAATACAATGTTTTTTAAAATTTTCTTCGCCTTTTTTCTTAAGAACTTCAGGTAAATATACAGCAGGATCGTCATTCCTAATCAAAACATTTGTGCGTTTTACGATAAATGTTTGATTTGAAATATCGTTAATTTCATCTCTTTCATATTTCCCTTTAAGAAAATCCTGCGGAAATATGTGATGAAACTCGATTTGATTACGATTTGCAACATTATTCATACTGATTATTTGCGGTGTATTCCAATCCAATGCACCATTGTGTCTCATTACTGTAAACATAGTTTTGAAAATGCCACTAGCTGTATTTTTATTTTCAAAATCAGTTGTATGGAAGTCAAGCCTACCAAATTGCATTTTGAGGTTATCAAGTAAACCTTGTAAATTGTTGTTTTTAATCGCATATAAATCTTGATCCAAAATGGTTTCTGATGAACCGCGCGAATAGCGACCTTTTGCATTGGCAATAAGAAACCATTTTTTGATTATTCTTGCTTCATCTTCCATCAAAATATTATTTTTTGTATGGTATAAAAACGACAGAGAAACGATAAAATACGGCGATGAAAGTGTTGCGTCTGTTTCGAGACCGAATGTGTTTTTCAGTTCATCTAATGTATGCTCTAACGCTTTAGCAACCCTTGGCCAAGCGTTTTCTAAATCCTCTTTCGTTAAGGACGGAACAATCTTAAATTTTGATTGTGCTGTAAGAATAGCTACAAGCGTTCTCACGATAATACCAGTGCTGATATCCCATCCGTGTTTTTCACAGTTTTCTGCTTCTTTATTAAACTTGATTAATGCGCCTTCTTTAACTCCTTCTGGCGTTTCAATTGTCGGCCATTTAGCGGTTATCTGAGCTAACGCCAAATCAGATCCTTTTAATTTTGTTCCTGCTGAATTAACACGGACAAATATTTCAGTCACTTCCTCATAGGACATTCCTGCCGGCAAAGTTTTTACTTGAAAATCATAATTTTCAATGTTTTTTAAGGCATTAAAGCGAACCATATATTTCTTTAACCGTTGCTCGCCTTCAGGCGTTTTGATATCACCGGCTCTTTGCATAATGTCGATTTCATCAATTTTTTTTGCAAATACACCTGCGACAGAAATCCAATTTTTTTGGCTTTTTACCAATGGGTTTTCTACTACAAAAGCGCGGCGATTTAAGTCATCAAGACGGCTTTTGTTTTCTTCCTCATCCGAGGTAATTTTAATGTCGTCATCCTCTTCAAACTCAGTTTCATTGTCATCATCTGTAGCGACTTTTGTATTTTCCAATTTATCCGGATGATCCAAGTTAAAGTAGATATCGATGGCTCTTTTTCGACCGCGTACATTAACGGGTTCGCCGCAAAGAATAGCTTTTAATGATGTTAGACGTTGCTGACCATCTAACAGGAGATAGTAGGACTCATATTTTGTATCATCTTGGGAAACAGCGAAATCACGCGTAGGAACCTTTTGTGTGGTTTCCCATCTTAAAATAGTACCGGTCGGATATTTACGGTACAAAGAATCAAGTAAATCTCTTACTTGCGTAGACTTCCAAACATATGCACGTTGCATTTCCGGAAGACGCATTCTATTAGATTTAATTTCATCAATAAGAGTTCTAATTTCGGTCATTTTGATCCTTTCTCCCGAATAACATTTATCCGATTTTTATAAAAATCTCTGCTCTCTTCATAATTATGTCGAAGACTGTAGGACTATATCCGGTTTTAGCTAAAGTACTTCTTCTTTGCAAGAGCTTTTAGGTGTTTTCCAAATGCGCCATTCTAATCATTTATTGGTATCGTATTTTTTATCTTTGCCGTCGTTCGCTGCGGTATCTTATTAAGACGGCAAAAGAGATGTCGGTAATCTGTTTCAGTTCAAAGATAGTTTCCTGTTTTTAAACGATAGGGATGAAACTCAAAGGAAAGAGGGATAATATCTCTATCTCTCCCTCTATCTTATCTCTTTCTCTATCTCTATCGGTAGTGTTCGTATTCGGGCGTTTACATTCGTATTCGTCCGTAACATCTTTTTACGGCGGTATTCCTTTGTTTATGCTTCTTTGCCACGGCAGAAAAATCTGCCATAGCAAGTTAGGGCAGAATTTCTTCTGCCCCCTTGCCAAAGGGACTTCGCCCCTCTCGGATCACCCCGCCGCCCTCTGTTTCCGGGATGGGATCGGACGTGGATATTCCTCCGGCTTTACAAGGTGAAGCTTGTAAAGATGAATCCCCCGCGGAAACATCTTCACGTCCTCCGGTTTGGCGCATCGTTCGGGGATATTCAGCAACGCGGCAATCTTTCGCGTTATTTTATCCGCCGCTTGCAGGACGGCGTCTTCCGTCACGTGCGTATATCGCGCTGTCATACTCTGTTGCTTGTGTCCCAACAGTTTCGCGACAATCGCTTCCGGAAACCCGATCGCCGCCGCCATCGACGCAAACGTGTGCCGTAAGCTGTGAACTTTCTTCTTCGCAAACTCCGGCTTTGATTTGACGTGAACCTGAAAGAAGTTCTTGGCAACGTCCGTTCCTTTCCCCGACTTCGGAAACACGAACTCGTCATTACTCTGCGGCTGAACGGCGTCTTTCATTTGAAGAAGCAACTCCTTGACCGCGATGCCGAACGGTCTGTCCTGTGCTCCAGTCTTCGTGTCGGGAAACAGGAATAACTGATGCTTGAAGTCGATATACGACCATTTTAGATTTTCGATTTCCTTTTTCCGGCATCCCGTCATTACAAGCAAACGGATAACATTCAGATAATACGGATTGACGTAATTGCAGGTGTTTATGATTCTGCCGAGCTTTCTGATTTCCGTTTCGTCAAAGAACTCGTAACTACACGGATTGGGGAAAGTCTGCAACTCTTTGACTGGATTGAAATCCACCAGTCCCAAAGAACGGGCGTAATCGAACATACACCGCAAAGGGACGAGAACTGTGTTTGCCGATCCGATATGCCGGAAGTCTTCTTTTCTTGGGTGGAAAGTCGTTATCCCTTTTCCCATCAGCAAGTCGTTATAATACCGTTGAGCATCCGAATGTCTGAAAGCTTTGATCGGTATTTTGCCCAAATCCGGCTTGATGTGCTTTTTGACCGCCGATTGATACGAGTTCCGTGTCGCTTGTTTCAGAAACGGCAATTTGAATTTAAGAAACTCGTCTGCAAGTTCACCGATCGTCAGTTCTTTGCGGCGTTCCAGTTTTTCCTGTTCCGGATCTTTGCCCTGAACGACCAAAGCCAAAAGACGTTTTGCTTCATCTCGCGCTTCTGTCGGCGTCATCAGCGTTGTTTTGCAGATGGTCAGTTTCTTCTGCCGCCCGTAAGCGTTGCGGTACATCAGAATATAACTTGAGGATGATTTGCAGACACGCACGCCGAAGCCTTTGACGGTATCATCAAAATAGGTCGTTTCCTTACCCGAAAAAGACAGGCTGTTGATGAAAGATTTATTGATATTCATAGGCGTTCATCCTTTCGATTTGAGGTAACACGGAGGTAACTTCCGGAAGGGCTTTTCGCCAAAGGAAAGTATATTTCAGTTTGCCCTCATAACTTCCATTAACGCCTATTTGTTCAATAATATCAATATGTTGGTATAAACAAACATCACACGGTAAAAACTATCGTTTCATCCCTTTTCCGTGATGCGCATTTCGTCCGAAAAAGAGCGAAAAATACTCCGCCGACTCGCCCTTGAAATCGCCCTCAAACAGCTGTAAAATCTTCCCGTCACACACGCTTGAACGACTTTATTGCGAGGCTAAAAATGCCAATGTTGCGTAAATCGTTCAGAATAGAACAGAAATTTGGGACGCCGTTGTCGCGGAAAAACAATGCCCGTCCCGCCTGATCCGGTTGTTCATTCTTGCGGGGATTCATCAGATGAAGATCCCGCACTATGACGAAATCTTGTTGCTGACAAAGCTCGAAGAACCGCTAAGCGAAAACGACAACAGTTTGTCGTTTTCGTCTGAAAGGTCAGATATTTGTTAGCGCGCAAAGGCGATAAATTCGCCTGAGCAAGCTTTAAAAATATCTGCGCGAATAAAAAATTGCCGTCCGCGCTTTGAACACGACGCTGATAAAAAAGCAATCCCTTGAAGAAAAAACTTTACGGGATTTACAACAGGCTTGTCGTGAACTTCACGCGCTGCGGGATAAAATCAACAAACTTTTGGCGGCGTATTATGGCGAATAAACGGAGTTGGTTGGACGAACATATCAAGGGGATATACGTCGAACGGCAACGCTTCCCGGTTCTCTATTCATCTCCGGCAACACCAAGTCGAAGTCGCCAAAGAGTTCGGTTGGGAGATGCAGGCGACACGCTTTCAGGACAGAGATTTCTCTCTGACGCAGATGATTGTTCCGCGCAAACACAAAACAATCCGGCAGCTTCGCGAACTTCACGAACGGAGAAGAACGACGGAACGAACGGAGGAACGGGAAAGGTAAAAAAGTCTTGACATTTATAATTAAAATTAACATAATGTTATTACCTTGAGAGAATGCTGAGGTCATAAGCGAGAGTGAAAGCTCCCGCTTTTTTTATTGGAGTAAAAAATGACGGTAAGCACAACAACAAACAAAGTGGCTTATATCGGGAACGGGGTTGCGACGAGCTTTGCAGTCCCGTTTCCTTTTTTGGAAAAGGAGCATTTAAAGGTTTGGCAATTACTGAACAATATTCAAACGGAACGAACGGATTGGAGTGTTTCGGGCGGAACTATGGTTTTTGAAACGGCTCCGGCAGACGGGGCGCAAATCGTGATTATGCGCGAAGTGCCTTTGACGCAGGAAACAGATTATCGGGAAAACGAGATCTTGCCCGCCGAAACGTTGGAGCGCAATTTCGACAAGCTGACGATGCAGATACAGCAATTAAAAGAACAGACAGAACGGGCGGTAACGGTGGATATTTTCGATGATACCGACGCGGCCAGTCTGATTCCGTCGATACGTCAAGCGGTTTCCGACGCGGCGGCGTATGCGGCGACGGCGCGGAGCAATGCAGAAACAGCAACGCAACAAGCGCAAAATGCGGCGATATCGGCAACAAACGCAGCAACATCGGAAACGAATACGGCGGCAATGCTGGGAACGAAAGCAAATGTTGATTTGGATAATTTGACGACTGACGGAAAGTCGGCTGTGTCTAATTTAGCGATGCCGTCTACGCAATATACCGACTTGACTTTAGGGGCGACAGGAACGGTTTATACAGCACCGGCGGACGGGTACGTTGTTTTTGACGCTTATGCGACGGCACCGGGGAGTGTTATTTCTCTTATGACGCATAGCGTCGGTCTTAATACGCTTTGCACGCCGGGAGGAAACGGTTGCCCTTATTTGCGAATTTTTTTACCTGTGGCTAAGAGCGTGCAGTTCAGAGCGGAATATCATTCAGTGGATACAACAGCGGCAAATGGATTTTTGTTTCGTTTTTATTATGCGAAAGGAGCTTGCTAATGTTTTTAGGGTATCAAGATGACAAGATTGTTTTAGCCGCGAATACACGGACTGAAATAGAAAATGCGCCGATGATCGAATTGTCAAAAATCGAGGAAACGGCGGAAGAATATGTGCTATGGAACGGAAAGTACGTCAAAAAGTCGGAAGCCGTTCCCGATCGGGAAGAAGTTTCTTCTTTACGTCGGAATGCGTTTGAAGAAACGACGGATTCTTATTTGCTGCAAAAATTGGAAACCGTGACGACGACCACGGAACTTTTCGAATTGCTATCCGATTGGAAACAGAAAAAAAATCAAATACGTGAAGAATATCCGTATGCTTAAAAAAGTGGCGGAGGATTTTTTCCTCCGCCTCAAAACTATATTTTCGTAATAAAATCAATTGCGTGTTTCATGCAAACGTCATGATTGTGGTGCAAATGTTCGCCCCAACGTCCGACGCCGAACAAGTGTTTCGGTTTGAAATATTCCAAAATTTCCCCGATCGCTTTGGTACGGCCGATCAACGGCAGAGGGTAGGCGGCCGGCGTCGTGT
>URSF01000021.1 GCA_900550445.1 uncultured Rhodospirillaceae bacterium
TTTACTTTCTTATTGCCAGCACGACCTAATGTTTCCCCCGCACGGGTAGTGCCCGTCGGGAGGACGTTATGCCCGTGGCGCCGCCACCCCCTACGGGCAGTAGTAGCGGAAGCTTTTTCTTACACTGTTTTCTTCGGCTTTTTATAAAACGTTTCCTGTAACGGCAGGGACGTTCTGAATTTTCCGTCAAAGCGGTAATACGCGTGCGAACAGGCCGGCGCCGTCGGAATAGCCGCCAGTTCGCCGCAGCCTTTCGCTCCGAACGCCATATCGTTTTTTGCTTTGGATTCGCACAAAATCACCTGCATTTCCGGCGCGTCCGTCGAACGCATCAATCCCAACGTTCCCAACTTTTCTTTCGGGTAACCGTTTTCCGTTCGGAAATCTTCGGTCAAAGCAAACCCCAGTCCCATAACAATACCGCCTTCAATCTGTCCTTCGACGGCCTGAATGTTGACCGGCGTGCCGACGTCATAAGCGGCGACAACCTTTTGAACTTTTCCGGTTTCGTCCAAAACGACAACCTGCACCCCGTATCCGTACGTCACATGACTGACGGGATTTTTCTTGTCGGATCCCAAAGCGTCCGTCGGCGGCGCATATTCCGCGAAAAATTCGCGTCCTTCCAGATCGGCCAAAGTCTTGCCGGCGTCCAGTTCGGCTTTTAACAAAACCGCGGCCTGCCGCGTCGCTTCGCCGGTCAGAACGGTCTGGCGCGACGCGGTCGTCGTCCCGGCGTTCGGCGTGCGTTTCGTATCGGGCGATTCATGAACAATAACCGCGGGATTCAGCCCCGTCTGCGTGCAGACGACCGTCGCGCACATTGTCGCCAGCCCCTGCCCGATGCACGCGGCGGAAGTGCGGATATGAACTTTGCCCTTTTCAACAGACAGCAGGCACCGCCCGACATCGTTCAACCCCATGCCCACGCCGGAGTTTTTGAAACCGCATGCGATCCCCGCATAAGGCGAAGACTCATAAACGTCCTTAACCGCTTCCAGACATTCGGCCAGCGTTACGCTTTGATCCGCGATCTGCCCGTTCGGCAGTTCCTGTCCCGGGCGAACCGCGTTTCTGTAACGGATTTCCCACGGCGAAATACCGGCCATTTCCGCCAGCAGGTTTAAATTGTTTTCCATGGCAAAGCAGCTTTGAGTCACGCCGAAACCGCGGAAAGCCCCGGCGACAACGTTATTTGTGTAAACCGCCGTTCCTTCGATATCGACGTTATGATAATTATACGGCCCGGCCGCATGCGTGCAGGTGCGGTGCAGAACCGGCGCCCCCAAAGACGCATAAGCCCCCGTATCCGTAAAGACTTTTCCCTTTAACGCGGTCAAAATGCCGTTTTCATCGCAGGCCGTCGTAATTTCCAGTTCCATCGGGTGGCGCTTGGGGTGATAATCCAAGCTTTCCTGACGGGAAAATTTCACTTTTACGGGCTTTTTCGTATACCAGGCCATCAAAGCGGCGTGATGCTGCACGCTCATGTCTTCTTTGCCGCCGAAACCGCCGCCGACCAGCTGAGAATGAACATGCACCTTTTCCGGATCCAGTTTCAGCATCGCGGCAATTTCGCGCCGGTCGTCATAAACGGACTGCGACCCCGTATAAACCAGCAGGCCGTCGTCGCCTTCGGGCAGCGCGACGGCGCATTCCGGTTCCATAAAAGCATGATCCTGCAGCGGCGTGGAATATTTGCGCGTCACGACATACTTTGAATTTTTAATCGCTTCGTCGGCGTCGCCGCGTTTTAATTCGGCCCGCGACATGACGTTACCGTTTTCATGCAGTTTCGGCGCGTCCGGCGCCAAAGCGGCCTCGATCGTCGTTACGGCGGGCAGTTCTTCAAAATCGACTTCGACCAGATTGACAACTTCGTCCAAAACCTCTTTTTTGGTAACGGCGACCAAAGCGACCGCATCGCCGACATAACGGGTAATATCGCCTTCAGCAATCATAACGTCCCAGTCCGAAAAAATATGGCCGTGTTTGTTAAACGGGACGTCTTTTGCAGTCAGAACGCGCACACAGTCCGGGTGCGCTTCGGCCTTTGAAACGTCGATTTTTTTCACCAGCGCGCGAGGATATTTGGAACGCACGGCTTTGGCATACAGCATGCCGGGGAAAAACAGGTCGTCCGCGTAAATGCCCGTCCCGTTGACCTTTTCCGCCGCGTCCAGACGTTTGAAGCGCGCCGACATGCCCAGTTTTTCCGGATCGGCCGGAATCGGTTTGTTTTCACGGAAAAATTCAGCGGCCATTAAAATGGCTTCCTCAATCTTTTTATACCCCGTGCAACGGCAGATGTTGCCGCGGATCGCTTTTTTCACGTCTTCGGGCGAAGGATTCGGATTAGCGTCAATCAATGCTTTGGCGCACATGACCATGCCCGGAATACAAAAACCGCACTGAACCGCCCCCGCTTCGCCGAAACAGTGTTCAAACACTTCCTTTTCGCGAGGAGTCAAACCTTCAACGGTAATAATCTTTTTTCCTTCAAATCTGGATACTTTCTGCACGCAAGCCTTAACCGCCTTGCCGTCGACGACAACCGTGCAGGTGCCGCAGACCCCCTGCGAACAGCCGTCTTTCGCCGCCGTTAAATGCAAATCGTCCCTTAATAAAGAAAGCAGTGTTTTATCTTCTTCCACAGTTACGGTTTTACCGTTGATGTCCAGCGTAAACAAAGAACATTCCTTTCGTCGCAAAAAAATGATTTCTTCAGTTTATTATAAGGCGGGAAATTATGCCATTACATTTTCAATAAAAAAGCGCTCTGCCGCAAATCGGACAGAGCGCCGGAATCAATGTTAATTAAAATCTGAAATCGCGTTCACCCCGCGCGATGTGTTCCAAGTGGTCTTCGCAGACCGCGCGGACTTTGGGATTCGTAATATTGCCCAATTCACGTTGAATCAGCTCATATCCCACTTTTTTCGTTTCGGGAGAAGCGTAGTCTTCCAGATATTCTTTCAGCGTCATCAGCGCGTTGGGGTGGCAGCAATTCAAGATCTGCTTTGATTTGCACAGATCCATAAACCGGTCGCCCGTGCGCCCCGCCCGATAGCACGCCGTGCAAAAGCTGGGAATATATCCCATATCCATCAGCCATTTGATAACCTCGTCCAGCGTGCGGGTATCCGCGCGGTCAAACTGCGCCGTTTCGGTTTCACGCACGACGTACCCGCCGACCGAAGTCGAAGAAGCGCCGCTGATCTGCGAAATGCCCAAATGCAAAGCGCGTTCACGCATACGTTGGCTTTCGCGCGTGGAAATGATCATGCCGGTATAAGGCGTCGAAACGCGGATACAGGCGATAATTTTAGCAAAGATATCGTCCGGCAGCGCGTCTTTAAACGAATTGGGGTCGATATCGTCTGCCGGACAGATCCGCGGGACGGAAATCGTATGCGGGCCGACGCCGTGCACGGCTTCCAGATGTTCGGCGTGCATCAGCAACCCCGCGAACTCATACGCATAGTTTTCCAGCCCGTACAAAACGCCCAAGCCTACATCGTCAATGCCGCCTTCCATCGCGCGGTCCATTGCTTCGGTATGATAAGCATAGTTGTGTTTCGGCCCCGTCGGGTGCAGTTTTTCATAAGATTCTTTGTTATATGTTTCCTGAAACAGAATATACGTCCCTATTCCGGCGTCCTTTAACTTACGGTAATTTTCAACCGTCGTCGCCGCAATGTTGACGTTGACGCGGCGGATCGCGCCGTTTTTATGTTTGATCGAATAAATCGTTTGAATGCTTTCCAGAATATATTCGATCGGGTTGTTGACGGGGTCTTCGCCGGCTTCCAGCGCCAGACGCTTGTGCCCCATGTCCTGCAAAGCGATCACTTCGGCTTTGATTTGTTCCTGCGTTAATTTTTTACGCGGAATATGTTTGTTTTTAACGTGGTAAGGGCAGTAAACGCACCCGTTGACACAGTAATTCGACAAATACAGCGGCGCGAACAAAACAATGCGGTTGCCGTAAAAATCTTTTTTCAGCTGCTCGGCCAGTTTGAAAATCCGTTCGTTTCTGTCGGGCAGGTCGCACGCCAGCAAAACGGAAGCTTCGCGGTGGTCCAGCCCCTTCCACAATTTCGCCTTTTCAATAACCCGGTCGATCAGTTCCGCGTTATGTTTGTTTTGTTCGGCATACGCCAGCGTATCCATGATTTCATCATGGCTGATAAATTCTTCGGCCTTTAAAGACTTCGGATCATACATTTTTATCTCTCCTTTCGGGTCAGGACGAACCTTGCCCGTCAGCGGTCACTTTGAATAAACGGTTTTCGTTGATATGCCGTCCAGCTGTCCCAGCTTGCCGGACAAAGCGCTGATAATATCCTGCGGCGCGTCCAAAGCAACGCTGATAATGCTGATATCGCGTTTATGATAAGGAATCCCCATGCGCCCGATAATATACGCGCTGTATTCGTGCAGCAGCGTATTCAACAACATCACAGAGGCCGGATTTTCAACAACAATACCGATCAAAGCAACTCTTGTATCCATTACATTACATTTCCTTTCTTATGCCGCAGGCAGACCTTTGGCGTCAGAAGATATGAACAATATAAAACTTTTCCGGAAAACTGCAAACCTTATTCAATCATCTTGATCTATCCTTTCAGGCGGGGTAGAACTGTCATGTCGTTAAAACAGTTTCCGGGGAAAATATGTATCTGAAAAAATTCCTTTGTTTTTCCGCCGCTTTGTGCGGCAGCTTTTCCGCGCAGGCGCAGGAAGCCCCCACATTAAAGGCTGATTTCCGTCGGGTCGGGCTGGAATTATCTTCGACAAACGTCACTCATTCCAGAGAATACCAAAACTCCCCCGTCACGCAGTTAAGCACGGACAGCCAGACCGTCGTCAAAGGCGTGTTTGATTTCCTGCTGGAATACAACCGCGACAACCTGCGGTGGAACAATACGATTTACGCCGAATACGGCGAAACAAAAGTCAAACCTGTCGACGAACCGGCGGAAACGAACGAAACGGCGGATAAGATCGTTTTTTCTTCAGATTACGCGCACAAAATGTTTAAATTCAAAAACATTGATTTCGGGCCGATGGCCGTCGCCGAATACCAGACGGAATTTACGGCGAACGATGACGCGCCCAGAACAAAAGTGCTGCGGGCCAAAGCCGGGCTGAAATTGTTCAACGGAACGGTTATCAAAGATCTGTATATCGCGGGGGTTGGCGAATACGATATGACGTACAGCAACGAACACGTCAGCAAATCCGCCGGAGAAATCGGCTGGCGGATCGAAGACAAACCCCGCGACGGCGTGATGTTTTCCACAGACGGCTATTACAGAAAATATTTTTCATACAGCCGTTATGTCGATACGGATCTGGAATACGATCTGAACATGACCGCCCGCATGGACGTAAATATTTCCGACACGCTGACATTCGGCCCCTATTTGTCATACCGTTATGCCCGTTCGCGCGAAGCCGACGTCGCCGGATCAAACTTTACAATCGGCGTTTCTTTTTCCTACAAAGACTTGTTTAACTTCTGATAAGGATTTTCTGCATGTTAAAGCACATACTTTCCGAATTTAAAAAATTCGCCATGCGCGGCAACGTCATGGATATGGCCGTCGGTATTATCATCGGCGCCGCTTTTACAAAAATTGTGGATTCTCTGGTCAAAGACATCATGATGCCGCCTTTGGGGTTGATCTTGGGAAAAATTGATTTTGCCAATCTGTTTTTTGTTTTAAAGGACGGATCGGTTCCCGCGCCGTATCCTTCTTTGGAAGCCGCCAAAGCCGCCGGCGCCGTGACTTTGAACGTCGGATTTTTCCTTAACGCCGTGATCAGCTTTATTATCGTCGCTTTTGCCGTTTTTCTGTTGATCAAAGCGATGAACACGCTGCAGGAAAAGTTGGAAAGCGATGAAAAAAAAGAAGAAGCCGTCGTTGAAGCGTCCGTAAAACAATGCCCGTACTGCTGCACGGAAATACCGATAAAAGCCGTTAAATGTCCGCATTGCACCGCGGATCTGGATCAACCTCAAAAATAAAGGGTCCGTTCCCGTGATCAGAATCGCAAACATCAAATTCAGACCCAAAGCCGTTCCCGAAGATCTGAAAGCTTACGTCGAAGAATTAACGGGCTTTACCGATATCGTTTATTTCCGGATTGCCAAAAAATCCATTGACGCACGCAAAAAAGAAAATCTGAATATTCAATATGTCTTTGACGTTATTTTGGACGGCGACGAAAATCAGGCGGTCGCGGCCTGCCCGCACAAAGACGTTACGATTCTGAACGAACCCGAACGTTGCCCCGAAATCCTCTGGCGGCCGGGCAAAGCGCTGCGCCCCGTCATTGTCGGAACCGGCCCCGCCGGGCTGATGGCCGGGCTGGCGCTGGCACAGGCGGGGGCGAACCCGATCCTGATCGAACGCGGCAAAACCGTTTCCAAACGGCGCAAAGACGTTAATCGTTTTTGGAAAATCGGCGAACTGAACGAAAATTCAAACGTGCAGTTCGGCGAAGGCGGCGCGGGTACTTTTTCCGACGGCAAGCTGACAACCGGCATAAAAAAAGACTGCTGGACGCAAAAAGTTCTGGAGGAATTTGTCGCCGCCGGTGCGCCCGAAGAAATCATGTATCTGGGAAAACCGCATATCGGAACGGATAAGCTGTCTTATATGGTCGGCAATCTGCGGCGCAAAATATTATCTTTGGGCGGCGAATACCGTTTTGAAACGCGCCTGACCGATTTAATCGTCAAAAACGGCAGACTGGCCGGCGTACAGGTCGTTAACGCCGCCGGCGAAACGGAAGAAATCGCGGCCGACAGCGTTATTTTGGCCGTCGGGCACAGCGCGCGCGACACTTTTGAAATGCTGTACAACAAAGGCGTACAGATGGTTCAAAAGCCTTTTGCCGTCGGCGCCAGAATCGAACACCCTCAAAAATTCATCAACAAAAGTCAATACGGCGTGGTTAAACCGCGCCGGATTCTGGGCGCGGCAGACTACAAGCTGGCCGTTCATCTGGATAACGGCCGTTCGCTTTATACTTTCTGCATGTGTCCGGGCGGAACGGTGGTCGCCGCCGCGTCCGAAGCCGGACGGCTGGTCACCAACGGCATGAGCGAATACGCCCGCGACAAAAACAATGCCAACAGTGCTTTGCTGGTAGACGTGACCCCCGCTGATTTCGGATCGGATCACCCTCTGGCCGGCGTGGAATTCCAGCGCAAAATTGAAGAAAACGCTTTTAAAGCCGGCGGCGGTCTGTTCCGCGCGCCCGTCCAGCGGGTCGTTGATTTTCTGCGCGACAAAGAAACCGTGAAATTCGGCGAAGTCACGCCGTCATACCTGCCCGGCGTCGCCATGGCGGACATGCGCGCCGTTTTACCGGATTTCGTCATTGAAACAATGAAAGCAGGATTTAAAAAACTGGATCGAAAAATTCGTTCTTTTTCGGCTCACGACGCTATTTTAACGGCGGCGGAAACCAGAACATCGTCGCCGATCCGCATGATCCGCAACCCCGACACGCTGCAAAGCGTCAGCATTGAAGGGCTGTATCCCTGCGGCGAAGGCGCCGGTTACGCCGGAGGCATTATGTCGGCCGCCGTCGACGGGTTAAAATGCGCTCACAAGATCCTGAGCGCTTTAGAATAAACCGTCCGGCCGTAAAACGCGGGTTGCTTTCGGATACATAAAGGGATATCCTTTTCCTCCGTTTGTTTTAAGGAGCTTTGCCATGAAAGAGTTTCAAAAATCTTCGCGTTTAAACGGCGTGCATTATGAAATCCGCGGCCCTATCTTAAAAGCCGCCAATCAGCTGGAAGAAGCCGGATATAAAATCCTGAAATTAAACATCGGCAATCCGGCCGTATTCGACCTGAACGCGCCCGAAGAAATTATCAAAGACGTCATTTTGAACCTGCCCTTTGCAGACGGCTATTCCGATTCCAAAGGGATCTTTCCCGCGCGCAAAGCCGTAATGCATTATTGTCAGGAAAAACATATTGAAGGCGTGCAGATCAATGACATTTATCTGGGCAACGGCGTTTCCGATCTGATCATGCTCAGCATGGAAGCCTTTTTGGACAACGGCGACGAAATTCTGGTGCCGTCCCCCGATTATCCGTTATGGACGGCCGCAATTTGTCTGGCCGGCGGCAAACCCGTGCATTACTTATGCGACGAAGAATCCGACTGGTATCCCGATCTGGCCGATATCGAAAGCAAAATTACGCCCAAAACAAAAGGCATCGTCATTATCAATCCCAACAATCCGACCGGCGCCGTTTATCCCAAAGAAATTTTGGAAAAAATCGCCGCTTTGGCCGAACGGCACAAGCTGGCCGTCTTCTGTGACGAAATCTATGATAAGATTCTATATGACGGGGCGGTACATATCTCTTTGGCGTCTTTGATCAAAGATACTTTCTGTATTACCTATAACGGCATTTCCAAAAATTACCGGTCCTGCGGTTTCCGCGCCGCCTGGATGATTTTAAGCGGCAATAAAAAAATGGCCGCGGATTACATTGACGGATTGGATTTATTGGCAAATATGCGGCTGTGTTCAAACGTTCCCGGGCAATATGCGATTCAAACTGCGCTGGGCGGGTATCAAAGTATTAATGATCTGGTCAAACCGGGCGGGCGGTTATATGAACAAAGAACGCTGTGCCACAAATTATTAAACGACATTCCGGGAATTTCCTGCGTCAAAGCGATGGGATCGCTCTATATGTTCCCGAAAATCGACACGGCGAAATTTAACATTTACGACGACCAGAAATTTGTCCTGGATCTGCTGATGGACAAACGCATTTTACTGGTCAACGGAACCGGATTTAACTGGGAAAAACCGGATCATTTCCGTGTTGTGTTTCTGCCCAGAACCGATGATCTGGAAAAAGCGTTAAGACGACTGAAAGACTTTCTGGCCGTTTATAAACAGGAATAAAAAACAAAACGCTTCCGATAATCGGAAGCGTTTTTTAATTACGACCTGTTTTCCAAAAAAGAATCCAAATCAAACGTTTTCAAACGTATTAAAAAGCGGTAGGCGGAATAATCCGGCACGCTGGCCTGATTTTCACAGTCCCAGAACAAATCCATTGTTCTGAATCCCGCGCGGTCGGCCATACCGACCGGAATTTTCTTTTCAATGTAATAAGACAGACTTTTGTTAAAATAATGGTTCAGCTGAATTTGCGGATCTTTCAGTTTTTCGGATCCGTACATAAACAAATGCGGATACTGCGGACAGACGCGCCCGAAAAATTTCAACCGGCAGGAATGCAGAAAATTTTCCGAAGCCAACCAGCCTTTAAACCGGGTATTGAAAAACATCTTTGACGACACATGTTTTTCCTGCGCCAGAAAAAACTGTTCAACAATGGGTTTTTCTTTATCTTCCTTTAATAAACCGGCAGATGAAAACATTTTCCAAAAACACATGACGCAGGGAAATTGACGGAATTGTTTCAGCCAGTCTTTGACGTTCGTAAATTTCAGCGGCGTCACAAATTCATCTAAGTCAATAAAACCGATCCAGTTACTGTCAGCACCAAAACGTTCCAGACAATCATTGTACGCGGGAATCTGGCCCGCCGGCATATCCCATTGAATCAAAGTAACCAGCTGGCGTTGTATATAAGGTTTCAAGACTTTTTCGTAATTATCGTCCGAATAGTTGTTATATAAATAAAAATGATCAACGCCGACGATCAAATGATAATCAATCCATTCCTTTAAATATTTTGCTTCATTTTTAAAAATAGCACAGATAGAAACGTAATACTTTTTTTGTTCTTCCCTTGTTCGAAAAAACAAACGAATAAAGATATTATTAAACAACAGACGCAAATATTTTATAAATCTGAATTTCATTGTTATTCCCCTCAAAATCTAAAAAAATAATACCTCACGGCGGCCAAATGTCAACAAACGTATCCCTGAAGAGATATTGATTTTTACTGTTTTATTCTTATATTAATCCCGGAAAAGGAGAAAAAGCATGACCAAAATAGTTTATTTCAACGCCTCTGAAATTACGCGCGATTATTATAAAAAGAATCCTCTGCCGATTGAAGCCGAAACCGTTTTTATGGAAAAAAGCCCCGCGGATTTAACGCCGGAAGAATTAAAAAACGTTTCTGACGCCGATGTTATTTCCGTTTTTGTTCACGCTGTCGACGTCGGCGCGCGTGTTTTATCCCAATTCCCGCATTTAAAACTGATTGCCTTGCGTTCAACGGGATACAACAACGTTGATCTGGCCTATTGCCGCGAACATAATATAGAAGTGGTCAACGTTCCCGGATACGGCGATTCAACCGTAGCGGAATTTACTTTCGGTCTGCTGATTGACGTGACGCGCAAAATCAGCCGGTCTTTCCGCGCCGTACAGGAAGCGCACGTCGATACGGACCATTATCTGGGATTTGATTTAAAAGACAGAACAATCGGTATTATCGGCACGGGCGCCATCGGACGTTATGTCGCAAAAATCGCCAAAAGTTTTGATATGACGATTTTAGCCTATGATCCTTATCCCAATCCGAAATTCGCCGAAGAATACGGTTTTAAATACGTCGATCTGCCCGAAATGTTTTCAACGGCGGATATTATTTCCCTGCACTGCCCGCTGACAAAAGAAAACTATCATCTGCTGGACGAAGCCGCCTTTGCCCAGATGAAAAAAGGCGTTGTCATCATCAACACCGCGCGCGGCGAACTGATTGACACCGAAGCGTTGTTTAAAGCTTTGTCCAACGGAAAAGTCTACGGCGCCGGATTAGACGTGCTGGAATATGAATCCGCCCTGATCCATGACGATTTATATCTGTCGGCGCTGAACGCGCGCGAATCGGATTCTCTGCTGCGTTCGCTGATCAATCTCAGAATGCTGCAGTTAAAGAACGTCATCATTACGCCGCACGTCGCATTTAATTCCATTGACGCGGTTCATCGCATCTTAAAAACGGCCGACGATAACATCATCGCGTTTTTGAACGGCAAGACCGTCAATTCCGTTTTAAACAAATAAGGCAAAGAAAAGCCCCGGAATCCCGGGGCTTTTTCTTTTTAATTGATTATAACGCCACTTCAACGTTAATTTTCAGGGAATAGGCCTTGTCAATTTTATTTTGATCCGTTTCTTCCGGAAAAGTATATCCCGCCGCGGCGCCGATCGACAAAGTATCGTTCGCGTTAAAAGACGCTTCGCCGGAAACGGAACGGGGTTTGTTTTTCAAATCTTTGACCGGTTCCCATTTTTCCGCGTCATCGGCAGGCATTGTTTCCACAACGGCAGATTCCTTTTCAAACGGACTTTCGTCATTCAGGATTTTTTTGGCGTCATTAAAAGAATCGTTTTGCGCCAGACGAGTTAAAACGGAATAATCCATTGCCAAAACAAACGGTTTTTCAAAGCCGGAGGCATTAGCATGAGTCATTGCCGATAAAAACGCAACTGCGGAAAACAAAAACAATTTCACGACAAACCTCCTTTCCGTGCGGGCGATTTTTCCCCGACACTTAAAGAGAATAGGACTCTTTTTTGTCAAAAGCGAATAACTTATTGTTTCTGATTGTTACATAAAGCGATAAATTCTTCTTCGGAAAGGACGGAAATTCCTAATTCCTGCGCTTTTTTAGCTTTGGATCCCGCCTCTGCCCCCAAAACGACAAAATCAGTTTTTTTCGAAACAGATCCGGCCACCTTTGCCCCGACCGCCAACGCTTTGGCTTTGGCTTCACTGCGCGTCAACGTCGGCAGAGTTCCCGTAAAGACAACCGTCCTGCCGGCCAAAGGGTGATCGTTTCGCGCCGGCGGTTCAAAATCATGCACCGTAATTAATTTCAGCAACCGCAAAACTTCCGAACGATTGTGCTCTTCCGCGAAAAAATCCAACAGCTCTTGCGCGACAACGGCGCCGATGCTTTCGATCGCCGTTAATTCCAAATACGCTTCCGATTCTTTATCCCGCGCCAAATCCGCCTGCGCCATTAATTCCGCCGCACTGAGGTAATGTGCCGCCAGCAGCCGAGCGGTCGCCTGACCGATCTGCGGTATTCCCAGCGCAAATAAAAATTTGTCCAGTCCGACGCCGCTTTCCACTTTTCTGATCGAAGCGAACAAATTGTCAGCCGATTTGTCCCCCCAGCCTTCCAGCCGGCGGATATCCGCGCCGTAACGCGTTTCCAGTTCGAAAATATCGCTCGGCGTTTTTATCCACCCGCGTTCAAAAAAGAACTGCGTGTTCTTTGCCCCGAACCCTTCGATATTCAAAGCGTCGCGGGATACGAAATGCTTTAATTTTTCCACCGCCTGCGCCGGACAGACCAACCCGCCGGAACAACGCTGCGCCGCCTGGTCTTCGTCACGCACGACGTGCGACCCGCAAACCGGACACAGCGTCGGAAAAACAAACGGCTGCGATTGCTCCGGACGCTTTTCCGAAACGACACGCACCACCTGCGGAATAACGTCGCCGGCCCGCTGAATAACGACAGAATCGCCGATACGGATATCTTTGCGCCGAATCTCGTCTTCATTATGCAGCGTCGCGTGAGAAACCATCACTCCGCCGACGTTGACGGGTTCCAAATCGGCGACCGGAGTCAAAACGCCCGTTCGGCCGACCTGAACGCGAATATTTTTTAAAACCGTCTGCGCCTGTTCTGCCGGAAACTTATGCGCCGTCGCCCAACGCGGCGAACGCGCGACAAACCCCAGACGTTCCTGATAATCGCGCCGGTTGACTTTATACACCGCGCCGTCAATGTCATAAGCCAGCCCGGAACGCCGTTCCCCCAGATTTTTAAAATAAGCGGCAATTTCGTCCGCGCCCGCGCACAGCCTGTTTTCAGGATTAACGGGAAAGCCCCATTCTTTTATCTTGTCCAAAAAGCCGGCATGCGTCGTCCATTTTTCTTCGGACACTTCGCCGAACGTATACCCGAACAAAGACAAACGGCGGCGGCGCGTAACGGACGGGTCCAGCTGGCGCAAAGACCCCGCCGCCGCGTTGCGCGGATTGGCAAACGTTTTTTTCCCGGCGGCGGCCTGTTCCTGATTCAAAGCAAAAAAGTCCGCCTTGTTCATAAAAACTTCGCCTCTGATTTCCAGGCGTTCGGGAATATCCGGATCCAGCAGATCGCCGCCGTGCAACGTCAAAGGCAGGTCTTTAATCGCTTTGAGGTTTTCGGTAATGTCTTCGCCGACGGCGCCGTCGCCGCGGGTCGCGCCGCGTACAAATTTTCCGTTGACATACAAGGCGGAAAACGACAATCCGTCCAGTTTCGGTTCAGCCATAAATTCCAGCGGATCCGATTCGGACAATCCCAGAAAACGGCGGATACGGTCGATAAATTCGTACACGTCTTCGTTTGTAAAAATGTTGGCCAAAGACAGCATCGGCACACTGTGAACAACTTTTTCAAAATCGTCCGAAGCTTTTGCGCCGACGCGCCTGGAAGGCGAATCTTCGCGGATCAGGTGCGGAAAAAGCTTTTCGATTTCTTCGTTGCGCCGTTTTAAAGCGTCATATTCGGCGTCCGTCATCAAAGGCGCGTCGTTTTGATAATACGCCTTGTCCAAATCGGCCATCGTTTCGGCCAGCCGCGCCAGTTCGGCAGCGGCCTGCTGTTCGGTCAATTCTGCGGCGGGAATTTGCGTCATCGGATTTTGCTCCTGTTTTTCAACAGCTCGTCCGCCGCCGCGCGCGAAGCGTCCGTAACCTTTGCCCCGGCCAACATACGCGCGATTTCTTCGCGCCGCGCCGCATCGTCCAGTTCCACGACCGCCGTCAGAACTTTACCGGGTTCGACTTCGGATTTTTCAACCCGGAAATGATGCGCCCCGAAAGAAGCCACCTGCGGCGAGTGTGTAATCGTTAATACCTGACAATCCTGAGTCGCCAGCCGCGCCAACCGTTCGCCGACAGCCGTCGCCGTCGCCCCGCCGATCGCGGAATCCACTTCGTCAAAAACCAGCGTCGGAATTTTTTCCGCCGCCGCCAGATTGACTTTTAACGCCAGCATAAACCGCGCCAACTCTCCGCCCGACGCGATTTTTGCAATCGGCGACAAAGGCAGCCCCGTGTTTGTCGAAGCCGTAAACACAACCTTGTCCATACCTTCGGCATTCCACAGACTTTCCGGCAACTGTTCAACCTGCGTTTTAAAAACGGCCTTGTCCAATTTTAAAGGGGGCAATTCCCGCGCCACGGCCGTATCCAGTTTTTCGGCCGCTTTACACCGGGCGACCGACAGACGGCGCGCCGTTTCCAAATAAACCAAACGCAGATTTTCTTCTTCTTTTGCTAAACGAATCAGATCTTCGCCGCCCTTTTCAAGACTGCCGAGCCGGCGTTCAAAATCAGCCAGCAGATCCGGCAGTTCGTCCGCCGCCACCTGATGTTTGCGCGCCAAAGCCCGCAGAGCAAACAGGCGTTCTTCGACAGTTTCCTGTACTCTGGGATCAAAATCCAGTTCGTCGCAATAAGATTCAACCAGCGCCGCGTCCTCATTTAATTCCGCCATAATCCGCCCCAGAGATTCAATCACCGGATCAAACCGCCCTTCACTGTAACGCGCCAGACTTTCCAGCTGACGCTGCGCCTGACGCAAAGCTCTGTCCAGTCCGTCGTCCGACAAAGCGGCCCGCGCGCCGTTCAATCCTTCGGCGATTTTTTCGGCGTTCATCATCAAAGCGCGGCGGTCCGCCAGTTCTTTTTCTTCGCCGGGCTGCGGGTTAAACTGCCGCAGTTCGTCAACCGAATGGCGCAGAAAATCTTCTTCCGCCTGCGCTTTTTCCAAATCGGCCTGCGCGTTTTGCTTTTCGGCGGTTTTATCCTGCCAGGCCTGAAAAGCCGCCGCCGTTTGCCTCTTTAACTCTTCCAAACCGCCGTAAGAATCCAAAACGCCGCGGTGCGTCGCCGTATTTAACAGCCCGTGCGTCGCAAACTGGCCGTGAATTTCGACCAGCAGATCCCCCACCTGACGCAGCAAAGCGGCGCTGACCGCCTGATCATTGATAAAAGCGCGGCTTTTACCGTCGGCAGAAACAACACGGCGCAAAAACAACGGTTCGCCCGGTTCAAAATCCAGCCCCTGTTCGTTTAACAGATCAAAAACGGCATGATGTTCCGGCAAAACGAATTCAGCGCCGACGGACAACCGTTCAGCCCCGTGACGTACCAGAGAACTGTCCGAACGCGCTCCCGCCGCCAAAGCCAACGAATCCAGCAGAATTGATTTTCCCGCCCCTGTTTCGCCGGTAAACGCGCACAGTCCGCCGGCAAAATCCAAATCCAGTTTTTCAATCAGAACAACATCACGGATTGACAGACGCGACAACATGGACGGCGGCCTCTTTTATTCTTTGGCAATACTGCCGGGAACATGCTTTTTCATCAAAGCATACGCCCTTTTGTACCACGGGCTTGACGGATAATTGTATCCCAGTACGGCGGCGCTTTTCTGCGCTTCGGTATCCAGCCCCAAAATCAGATACGTTTCCGTCAGCCGGTATAAAGCTTCCTGAACATGGCGCGTCGTCTGATAATTCTGCACAACGTTCGCAAAACGGTTCATCGCCGCGATATGTTCGCTGCGCCGCAGATAAAAACGCCCGATATTGACTTCTTTGGCGGCCAGATAATCCTTTGCCAGTACCATTTTAATTTCGGCGTCGGCCGCGTACGGCGTATCCGGGAAACGGCGGGTCACTTCGGTCAAAGCTTCCAGCGCCATCTGCGTCATTTTCTGATCTCTGTCCGTATCGGACAACTGCGCATAGTAGCACAGCGCTTTAAGATAATAGGCATACGGCGCGAAATGATTGCCGGGATACAGCTGCAAAAAACGATCCAGAACAATGACGGAATCGTCATATTCGCGTTTAATGTAATATGTAAAGGCCAGCATAATCTGCGCCCTTAACGCCCATCTGGAATACGGGTAGTATCTGTCGATTTCATCAAAAGCCGAAATGGCTTTTGTGTATTCGTGTTCTTTGGTCAAAAGATCCAAAGCATGATTATACAAGACCTCCGGCGGCGTCGTTTCGGGATCAAGCGCCGTTTTCCCGGCACAGGAGGACAACAACAGAACCGCCGCCGTTCCGGCCGCGAAAAAGATCAGTCTTGATTTTTTCAAAAAACGCATTCCAACGTCCTGTCGCAACAAACCGATATTCTTTATAACTGCTTTATCAAAGGGCGGGCAACCTGTCTAAAAATTATAATTCGTCAGGCACGTTTTCGACTGCATAAACGGCCGCCACGCATCGGAAATAAGACTGCGGTTGTCTTTGCCCGTCGTAAACATCGCCGCCATATCGTAACCGACCGTGCCGGCATTAACGATTGCGGCTTCGGATTGAACACCGTCCATTGACGAAAAATATCCGATTTCCTTTAAATCATTTGAAAAAATGCAGGCCAGCAAAGTCTGGGAAAAAGCGTTAACGCCGGCCACCGCGTCCCTTATATCGTCATAGCGCATAACGTACAGCACCGGCGCCAACAGTTCCGTTTTGACCGTTTCGGTCTGCGACGGCATTTCCACAACGGCCGGCTGAACGTAATACGCGTTTTCATATAGCCCGACATTGATCCGGTTGCCCCCCGAAATCTGTCCGCCTTCCAGCTTTGCCTGTTCCAAAGACAAACGCATATTGTCAAACGCCGCCTTGTCAATCAAAGGTCCGACCTGGCTTTGGCGTTCAAACGGCGAATTAACGTAAACGCTGTTAAACGCCGTTT
Source organism: uncultured Rhodospirillaceae bacterium (assembly GCA_900550445.1). Lineage (GTDB taxonomy): Bacteria > Pseudomonadota > Alphaproteobacteria > CAAGCB01 > CAG-977 > UBA11549. The sequence goes on from URSF01000021.1 coordinate 16,769, forward strand.
TCAACTGTCCGACAACTTCGTCATAAACCGAAGAATGGCAAAACAGCCGCTGCAGCGACGTACAGCGCTGTCCCGCGTCGGCAATCGCCGAATGCAGCAGCTGGTCGATCGTAAACGGAATATCCGCCGACGGCGTGACAATTGCGGCATTGTTTCCCCCGATCGACAGAATGCTACGCCCTAACCTTTGTCCGACTTTGCTTTGCAGGCCGCGCGCCATGACCGGAGATCCCGTCGCACATAACAGCGGAACGTCTTTACTTTCGGCCATGACGACCGAATCCTCATGATTGCAGATCACAATCTGCGACAGATATTCCGGACAATTGGACGCAGAACGCGCCTTTGCCCGGCGCAGCAGCGAATTAACGGCAAACGCCGTCAGCGTCGCTTTGCGCGACGGACGCCAGATCACGGAATTGCCGCAGACCAGAGCGATCAACGCGTTTAAAATCCAGACGCGCAACGGAAAGTTAAACGACGTAATCACGACGACGGGGCCGATCGGTTGCCAAATTTCGGAAACCACCAGATTACGGCTTTGCGTCGGCACGGAAAAACCGGACATGCGATGTTTCATATCCGCGATCATATCGCATATTTTGATTGACCGCTGGACTTCCTTCAGCGCCGTCGCATAAATCTTTCCCGTTTCAATGACGATCAGTTCGGCCAGTTCTTCTTTTTTAGCGCGCAGTTCTTCCCCGAACAGGCGCAACAGCTCGCCGCGTTCGCCGGGCGAAACCAGACGCCATTCTTCAAAAGCCCGTTTTGAACGCTGAATGATTGTTTTGATCTGTTCGGCGTCATTCAGCGGAAAAGACGCGATCTGTTCCCCCGTCACGGGCGAATAATCAACGCAGTTCCCGCTGGAAATGAACTCCAGATCCAGATTCAGGCGTTTAACGATTTCTGCGACACGATTAAACATGAACGGCCGGTTACTCTAAGAAAATCGGACGAATCGGCAGCCCTTCGGCCAGCAGTTCTTCTTCCTTGATTTCGATAAAGCCGTCTTTTTTCACTTCCAGATCGGCGCGGTATACGGAATCACCGTACAGCATAATGACGTCCAGATTAAACCCGTCGGCGGTTTCGGAAACTTTCGCCGGACGAATCAAATGCGTGACTTCTTTGCGCTGCTGCGGGGTCGGCGTATCCGTAAAGGTTTCTTCGTCAACTTTTTCAACCAAACGCAGCGTGCCCTGTTCCGTTTGAACGGCGTCCAAAACAAACGCGGCGTAAGGAACGACCGTCTGCGCGTTCAAAATCAGTCCGCCGCGGGCGTTATTTTCAAAAATCGGATCGCGCGTGCCGTCCATTTTGATGACTTCGGCGCCGGCGCCGGAACCGCTGATCAGATACTGCATCGTGACCGGCGGGATAGAAGAAAACGTCGTTGCCTGCAGCAGTTTAAAATTGGAATAAAAAGGCAGTTCCGCAATCGTTAAATGCGAACGGCCCGGGGTAAACATGTTAAACGAAGACAACGCATTAATTTTTTTAATTAAAACCTCGGTTTCCGAATCGGGAATTTCGTTCCAGTTATACTGGGGCATCTGTTTTCTCCATATTTGTGTCACAAAAAGTAAAGCGATCAGGAAAATCCCTAATACACTGCACAGAATTTTAGTCTTTCTTCTTATCATTGTCCAGTTTTCAGTTTGATTTTTCAGCTGTTTTTTCGGCGGCGGCCAAAATTCCAGCCACATTCAATTCTTTTTCCCGGCGCAGGTTTTCTTCCGACAGCCGGATTTTTTCAAATCCCGTCCGCACCAGCATATTTTCGACATACTGCCGCGAATGGGCGAAACGCCCCGACGGCTGCAGAACAAAATCCTGTCCGCCGGAAAGCTTTTCCGCCGTAAAAAACACACTGCCGCCGGGCGCCAACGCTTTGAACACGGCGGACAAAAGCGGTTCCAGAACGCCGAAATAGCAAACGACGTCGGCCAAAACAATCAAATCGAAAGACGCCGGATTTTCATTGCAAAACCGGACAATATCCGCCGTCAGCAGCGTATCGTACAGTCCTTTTTCCCCGGCGGCGTCCGTCATTTTTTCCGACAGGTCGATCCCCGTCAGCGTTTCGGCATGCGGTTTTAAAACGGCGGCGTTCAGCCCCGTGCCGCAGCCCGCGTCCAGAATACGCAGCCCCGCGGGTTTGTCCCGCATGTACGCGGCCAGCAGTTCCGGCACGCGGTAATCAATGTTTTTAACGGCGGCTTCAAAAGAATCGGCAAAGGAATCAAACAGCTCTCTGACATATTCGTCCGCGGCACGTTCGGGCGTTTTTCCTTCAAATGCGGCGCAGACGTGCGCGGCAACCGGATTATCCGGAAAGAATTGTTTCCATTTCCGCGCCAACTTAACGGCCGTATCCTTCGCGTCGTCTTCTTTGGCATTATACAGATCATACAGCGCCTGCGCCAGATAATGATGAATCTTTGCCAAAGACGGATCCAAAGCCAGCGCATTGAAATACAATCCGACGGCTTCGGCGGGATCGCCGGCTTCCTTAACGGCCATAGCCAGATTAGAACACGTTTCGGCCTGTTTCGGATTAATGATAAACGCCTTGCGGTAACATTCCAAAGCTTCTTCATAACGTTCGTGATCATATAAAAGCGCGCCGAGGTTATTGTATGCCGAAGCGAACTGCGGATCGAGTTTAACGGCCTTTTTATAATCGTCTTCGGCTTGCCAGTGTTTGCCGAATTTCACATAAACGTTCGCCCGGTTGTTATAAGCGTCGGCAAACGACGGATCAAGTTCTATTGCCCGGCAGTAAGCGTGAAAAGCGTCGTCTAAACGATCCAGCCGTTCAAACGTAATACCGATTCCGTTCCAGTAAATCGGATTATCCGACAACGACAGAGCTTTTTCATACTGTTCCAGCGCCTGTTCAAAACGCCCCGCCAGCCGGTGAGTCACCGCGCGCTGAGCGTAAGCTTCGGCATTTTCAGGATCGGCGGCAAGCGCCTGTTCCAATAGTTCAAGCGCCGCGTCAGATCGCCCTTCGTCGCGTTCAATCAACGCCAGATTGACATACGCCGAAGAAAAATCAGGTTTCATTTCTACGGCTTTACGAAACAGGCGGCGCGCTTCGGCCGGATCGCCTTCAACCCGATAAATAATCCCCATATTATGATACGTTTCCGCAAACGTGTCGTTTCGCGCCAGAACGGATCTGTAATGTTCCAAAGCTTCCTTAGGGTGTCCGGCGTCTTGCAAAGCCTGCGCCAGCGTAAATTCATACGCGGCCGATTCCGGCGCCAGACGAACGGCTTTGTACAGCAGCTCGATCGCCGAATCGAACGATTTTTTCTGCATGGCAATCATGCCCAGCAGATGCAGCAGATCGGTATGTTCGGGGTTTATTTCCAAAAGACGGCGGTAAACGGCTTCCGCTTCGTCCAGCTTTCCCTGTTCGTGCAGGCGCACGGCGTTTTGAAAAACAAAGTCAAATGACATAAATATCTGCTCCGAAATCATAAGGAAAAATTGACTTATAATTTATGCGAGTCTATGAATAAATACTAGACCTATGTTTGTTCAACGGGAAAACGGATATGGCAGAAACAGACCGCATCGAAAAAAAGCACAGAAAAGCCAAAGCTAAAGAAGCCGCTGTTCAACAGAAAGACGAAGCTTCCATTTCGTTTTATCTGCACGCTTCCCTGTTTCTGTTTTTCCTGACTTCTTATACTTTTCTGCTGTTCCTGTACGAAAACAAGTATCCTTTAATTTTAAACAATGAAATTCTGCCGGAAGTCCTGTTCGCCTGTTTCGGACTGCTGGTTTTTTCATTTCTCAGCCTGTTTATCCTGTCTTTCTGGCGTTTTCTGGCGCGTGTTTTCATTGCAGCCGTCGCCGGTGGGGCCGTCGCTTATATTTTAGGGTTGTTGTATCCTTTTAATATCGGCAATTATTTTGCCCATTACGTTTCGTTTCTGCCGCAAAACGTACTGATGTATATCGCCGAAAACGGCAATCAGACCATCGCGGTTCTGGCCGGCATCGTTTTCTTTATCATGCTGAATATCTTTAAAGGCGGAGCAATGGCATTCCTGTCCCTGCCCGTCTTGGTGGCTTTGTTCATGCTGTTAAACACGGCGGCAAAACAGACAATTCCCGAAACGGTACAAATGACAGCCGCAAATGACAAAGCGGCGGAAGCCAAAACGGAAAACCTGATTTATCTGATTCTGGCCGATCATACCGGCTACGCGACGGCGGTTGAAAGCTGGCAGGTTTTAAATTCCAAAGCCTTAAATCCGATTGCTCTGCCGTTTAACCCGACGTTTATCCCGGCGTTTTATCAAACGAACAAATTCACCTTTTACCCGTCCGCATACCTGCGTTATCAGGACAAATACCGCAATATCGGAAATATCCTGAACCCGTCCCTGACGGAAATCAACAACGATTTGTTTAACCGCGATGACGCGGCGTATTATGTCAGTTCCGAAGACGCGCAGGTCTATACAACGCGCAACGATTTGTTCAAAGAATTGAAAAAAAGAGGGTACCGCCTGAACGTTTACCAGACGTATCCTTTTGATTTCTGCAAAGGAGCCGGCGCCAAAGACGTTGATTTCTGCCAGACATATCCGGCGCCGCTGGGGGCTTTGTATCAGACAAACATGACGACGGCGTCACGGCTGATGCTGTTGGTCGGACACTGGTTATACTCAACGCCGTTCGGTAAAGGAACTGCCGAGTTTATTTATAATAAGCTGAAAGACAAAGTAAGTCTGTCAAACGTGCCGTTTTTAGGCAATCCGTTATCCATGTCGCTGCCGGTCGGCCAGCCGCTGGTTTTATCCGGTCTGCGCAAAGACGTTTTGGCGGCGAAAGGAAAGAACGCCTTTTTTGCTCATCTGAACCTGCCGCATTATCCGTACGTTTACGACCAAAACTGCCAGTTAAAGGCGGATCCGATGGCCTGGCGCGGCAATGCCCCCTATACTGATAAAAAAGAATTAAACGGCGAATTAAAACGCTGGGAAGATTATAATCAGCAGCTGTTCTGCACATACGGTCAAATTAACTATCTGATCAAAGAACTGGAAGCGGCCAAACTGCTGGACAAGACGACGATCGTTATTCATGGCGACAAAGGGGCGAACATTCAAAAAGAAAAAACCGACGATCTGGAATTGACGCGCGTTGATAAAGCGGTCAACCGTTTTAAAAACAACATGACGACGATTTTCGGTATTTACAAACCGCAGAATAAAAAAGCCGAAATCAACAAATCTCCCTGCGACATCGGCACTCTGATCGCCAGCCAGTTATTGGGCAATCCCGACGCGGCTTGCCAACCGCCCGATTTGTCCAGATACACACAGGAAGAACAGGATAAATCGCTGGCCTGGCTGGCTTCTGCGATTGCGGACAATTATTTCCCGGCCGCCGGCTTTGAACCGTTATATTCTTCCTGGCTGGAAAAAGGCGGACAGGCTTTCATGGCTGCGCAGGACGAACGGTTAAAACAAGCCCGGAAAGCGCAGGCGGAAACCTCTAAAATCAGTTTTGTCGCTCCGCCGGCATTTTTGGAAACAGATCAGAAAAAACAATCTGATATGCCTGATCCGGCCAAAGAAAAGACAACTGACTTTGTTCCCGTTCCCGAAAAAGAATCTTCAGAAGTCAAACAGCCCGAAGATCATGAAAAAACGGCAGATAAACAAAACGAAACCGCCGAAATACCGGCAGCGGCAGAACAGACAGGAGAAACGTCGATTTCTGCCGAGCCGGAACAACAGGATTCTTCCGAAACACAGAAAAAACAGACGGAAGACATGATCGCGGACGATTTCGGCGAATTGCCCAAACCCATTGTCCTGCCCGAAATAGATTCGTCTATGGAAGAAAAATGGAAAACAACGGATATTAAAGAAGGGCAGAAAACGACTTTGGAATTACTGCCTGATTTGGCGGAAGCCGAAAAGAAAGCAGCGGCAGACGTTCCACCTCCGGCCGCGGAACAACAGGAACCTCCGGCGCCGCAGCCTTCGCCCGCTCCGGAAGTGGAAGTGTTGCCTTTGCCAACATTGGAAACTGAAAACACTCTGCAAAAGCTGCCGGAAATGCAGACTGATCAGCCGCAAGCCGTGACGCCGCCTTTGGAAGTGCTGGAAGTTCCCGAACTGACTCCGGTTCCCGCCGCCGAAACGCCGGCCAAAACGGAACAGACCGCACCGGCGACGGCTGAAAAAGCAGCTGATACTGCGGCAGAAACAAAAGCAGAGCCGACGTCTTTGGAAGTACCGGAAATTTCCGAACCGACTCCGGTTCCCGCCGCCGAAACGCCGGCCAAAACAGAACAGACCGCACCGGCGACGACTGAAAAAGCAGAGACTGAACTGAAATCCGAAGCGGAGGCTAAAGCCAAAGCCGAAGCAGAAGCCAAAGCAAAGGCCGAAGCGGAAGCTAAAGCCAAATCCGAAGCAGAAGCCAAAGCAAAGACCGAAGCGGAAGCTAAAGCCAAAGAAATTCAGAAAAAAGCGCCGCCTCCGCCGGCAAATGCCGATCAGCTGGATATTATTAAAGAAACCATTACGGAACGGGTAAATGATGACGGAGAAATCGAAACTTATATTTTCATAGAACGCAAACCCAATCCCAACCGTTTTAAGAAAAAAGAACCTCCTCAAAGAATACTGCAACAGGATTTGGTTCATATGCCGGCTCCGGCTGCCAAAACGGAAACGCAGCAACAAAAACAGCCGGTTGCCGCACAGGAACAAAAACCGGAAGTTTCACAGACAGAAAACCGACTGGACGATGAAGATTTAATCCGTGAACCGGCTTCTTCTGCCACATCGGCCGGTCAAAATGACGGCAATTTAATCAAAACATCCGTTCCGGCTGCCGCTTCGTCCGTTCCGGCACCGGTTGAACGCGTATTGGAAGATTAAGTCTTTCGCAAAAGCCGATAGTGGTGTATACTGAATATGTTCAAAAGGCGAAGAAAGAGTCCGCTTGTGGTTCGGCGGAAAAATGCCGGTCGGCGGCATGATGTTGTTGTTACTCTTTCAAAAGGAATTACATCAATGACAAAAAACGAAACGTTTCAGCGTATTCAACGCGAACTGAAAAACAATCACGTTGTTTTGTTTATGAAAGGAACACCTTCTCACCCACGCTGCGGCTTTTCGGCCGAAGCGTCAAAAAAACTGCGGGAAGCCGGCGTAGAATATAAAAGCGTTGACGTCCTTTCCGATCCGGCGCTGTTTGACGGAATTCGCCAATACACGAATTATACACATTTTCCGCAAATGTTCGTGGACGGGCGTTTTATCGGCAGCAGCGATAATATTTATACGCTCTGCCGCGAAAAGAGCTTTAAATAAAACACACCTTTTGCGTGCAAAAAGTCCTGTTGAAAAATGGGACTTTTTTTTTATGTCCTTTCCTGATAAAGTAAGTAATTCTTTAAAGGATCCTTGATGCTGAAACACTTTTTTTTATTGCTTTTCATCGCTTTTTCTCCTTTTTCTCTGCATGCGGAAGGACTTGTCCTGCACGAAGAAGACTGTGAAAAAAAACTGGTCGAACTGATTGAAAAATCAAAAAATTATATAGATGTTTCCGTTTATTCGATCAACAACAAACAACTGGTTGACGCTTTGATCGCAGCCCACCGGCGCGGGGTAAAAGTCCGCGTTCTGACAGACAAAGTTCAGGCGGCGGGAAAGTCATCGCGGATATGGGACATCATCGCTGCAAAAATCCCCTTGCGCGTCCATACGCACAAACGGATTATGCATACAAAAGTTGCGATTTACGACGGCGTGTCCGTATCCAGCGGTTCTTTTAACTGGACAGAACCGGCCGTTCATAAAAATGAAGAAGTCTGCGATATTTTCATCAACGAACCGCAGTATACAGCCCAGCATCAAACCTTGTTTAATCAACGCTGGGCCGATAATTCTCAGGAAAAATCGGATCAGTGGCTGGCCAAAAAACAACGGGAAAGAAACGCCGCCGCCAAAACGATACGGTAAATTATTTCCGACGGGTAAAGCTTAATCCCAGCTGTCCGGATACATCAAGAAAAGAAGCGGAACGATATTTATCAATATTCGGGCAAATACCGTCTCCGGCGCCGTCATAATATTTCAGGGCACATTCCAAAGTCTGGCGGCGAGCCGCGGCTTCCGCCTTGAAATAGGCCGGGGAAAAAGCGGCGCTGTATCCGATCATTCCCAGACAGCAAAGATAAATAAAAACCGGCTTTACCAAGCGCAGCAAAGTAAAAACAACGGGAACGGCAAACAGGACAATTCCCGCTCCGCTATGAATAAACACAAACGGATCTTCATTCTGTTCGCCGTTCAACGCCGACAAAAACGCCGCCAGAATAATCGAAAAAAGCAGCAAAGCGCCGCAGTCTTCCCACAAACGCCGCTGATAAAAGGCGTATCCCAAAGCCGCAACGACCGGCAAAATCAAAATAATATGCAGCGGCGTTACCATATCCAGCCCCGTCAGAACGGCGGAAAATAAAATAACGGCCGGCCGCAGGATTTGTTTGCCCGCAAAAACGGACAAACTGCCGCCGCACACTTGAAAAATAACCATCATGAAAAAAAAGACCCCGAGAATTCTTGCGAAATTTTTCCGCCGGGCTTCCATGACAATCCAGCCGATCAGGATTCCCAACATAAAGACCAGATTCATTGATAAAACAGACAAAGCGGTGAAGAAAATAAATTTCAAAGAATTATGATAAGTCGGCGGCCGACAAAATCCGATATCCGCGGCGATCAAACCGAACAACACACTGAAATGAAACTGCAAAGCCGTCGTTTGCGTTAAATTCAAAGCGTTTAAATCGGAAAACAGGGGCAGAAAAAACAAAGGCAGAAAACGGTATTCTCCGGCCGCTTTGACGATCAGCCGGTACAGCAGAACAATATCCGCCACATAAACAAAATAATTAAAAATCAGATGAAAAGGAATATTCCACCCGTTCAGCAGATAAAAAACATCGGCCGCGGCGTTTGCCAAAACGGGACGCGACGTGCGGCCGGCATGAAAAACAGATCCTTCGGGCGGAAAAACAAACAAATAATCCCATTCCGCGCGGTGCGGCATATTGACGCTGTAACGCAGCACATAATAGAAATTCAGCAGCCCCGCAGCGATTAAGACCAGCATCGACAGGGAAATTTTTTCTTTGACTTGCAAAAAGACTTTTTGAAACATGTTCCCCCGCATTTGTTTTTTTATAGTGTACCGACGCCGCAAAGTTTTTCAAGCTTTCTGTATAAACTTGATGCTCTATACTAATGCAATTTTTTATATTATAATCTTACTTTAATTGACGGGGGAGAATATATTTTGACAGAAAAATCATTGATGACCAAATTGTATGACTCGCAGGCTGCCGCTTTGGAACAACGACGGCATACAATTTTTCAGGCGTTGATGAATGATTATTTTTCCGATGTTCAAAACCGGTTCGAATTAATGACGACAATGAACAATCAGGCATTGGCAGAATATCGGTCTTCCCCTGTTGTTCAAGAAAATTTTTTAAAGTCATTCGAAAATATTTCCCCTGATTTTCAGGCAGATGTTTTAACCAAATTTTATAAAAACAATACCGAACAATTTTCACGGTTGGAACAGTGTTTAAAAAAACATGATGCCTCGGCGTTAAATCAAATGTATCAGGCGGAAAAACAAAAAAATCAGCCTGATTTTTTCAAAATTCGTTCGGAAAAGGGCGGCTGGCGGTATATCGGACCGCACGGTCAGCAGAATTTATTTCAAAACAAAACAGAGCTTTTGGAAAAACAGATCAACCGCCACACACCTTTTGACGGAACTGTAAATGTTGACGGCAAACAACAAGCTTTGGACGGTTATTGTGCAGCCGGCATTGTTCTCAGCCTGTATAAAATGAAAGATTATTTCGGATCCAAACCTTTTGACTTTCTGCCGGAAGCCAAAACCGCCGTTTGGCCGGAAAATCTGGTAGAACATTTAAAAGACTCTCCTTATGTACACCATGTATCGGCCGGACAATTCACCGAATTATCCGACAAACAGCAGTTACAGCCGGGAACATTGTTTATTTCTACGCGTAAAAACGGCAGACCGCACCATATGATGATGTATGAACGCCGCGAAAACGGCACGGATTTCCTGATGGGATTTAATGATGATAAAAAAAACACGCCCGCCAATAAAACAAACGGCGTTATCATTGATATACCAGGAATGATCCGGAATAATTTATCGAAAATGAACGAACGGGAATTAACCGATTTAGAACAGAAATTATCCGTTCCCGTTGCTGATCGACAATGGGAAAATATGATAACCGAAGGAAAAAGCTATTCTCCCGAACAACAATGGGAAACCTATTACCGACGCAGCGACGTCAAGTTTGACGTACAGCAACATACCGCTGTTCGCAAACAGGAAATAATCAACCGCAGACAAAAAAACGAAAGCCGCTGATCATATAATTTTACAGGCTTCGTCAAAATCAAACCGCGGCAGACGCGGATACATCTTTTCCCGCGATCCGTAACCGAGGTTGCATAAGAAGTTTGATTTATAGGTTGTTCCTTTGAAAAAAACGTCGTCAACCATTTTATTATTAAATCCGCTCATCGGGCCGCAGTCCAATCCCAAAGCCCGCGCGGCCATAATCAGATAAGCTCCCTGCAGAGCCGTATTGCGCAGCATTGTATCTTCGATCAGGTCAGGTTTTCCTTCATACCAGGCGCGTACGTCGGAAATCGGGTACAGCTTGTCAAAATGAGTATAAAATGCCGTATCGCCGGCAATAATGGCCGTAACGGGCGCCGTCATCGTTTTTTTGACATTGCCGGGATCCAGACACGGTTCCAGTTTTTTCTTGGCTTCTTCGGAAACGACAAAAACGATTCTGGCCGGCTGACAGTTCGCGGCCGTCGGCGCCATTTTCGCCAGATCATAAACCTGTTTTAAAACGCCGTCGGAAACTTTTTCGTCCGTCCACGTAAAAAAAGTCCGCGCGCCGTTAAATAAAACGTCGATATCCGCCTGCGAAATTTTTGACATTCAATCCTCCTAAAATCAGTTGCCTTAACAAATTAGACTGATATGATAATACAACAGTAAAAAGACAGATCAAAATCTGTCTTTATGGATTAAAAATTTTTAAGGAATACACGAATGGAAATGTTTGATGCCGGCGAAGCAAAACTGCTGATCAACCCGAAAGCCGAACCGAATAAAATCGGCGGCGCCGCGGAAACTGTTTTAAACGAAAAGGGATTCCAGGCGGCAAAAGCCGAAATCACAACCTGGCCCGGATACGCCGAAACACCGCTGGTCAGTCTGGACAAGTACGCCCGCAAGCTGGGGGTTAAAGCGGTTTATTACAAGGACGAAAGCACTCGTTTCGGACTGGACAGTTTCAAGGCTTTGGGCGGCGCTTACGCCGTCTGCCGTCTGCTTTTGAACAAAATCAAAGAAGCAACCGGCAAGGACGCGACGACAAAAGACCTGTTGGCCGGAACATATAAAGATATCGTCAAAGACATCACCGTTTGTTCCGCCACCGACGGCAACCACGGCCGTTCCGTGGCCTGGGGCGCGCAGATGTTCGGCGCAAAATGCGTTATTTACATTCATGCCGGCGTCAGCGAAGGCCGCAAAACGGCAATCGAAAAATACGGCGCGACCGTTGTCCGCTGTAAAGGCAACTATGACGATTCCGTTCATGACTGCGCCGATGACGCGGCGAAAAACGGTTGGTTTGTCATTTCGGACACGTCTTATCCCGGATATATGGAAGTCCCCTGCGACGTTATGCACGGTTATACCGTTATGGTGGACGAAGCGTTAACGCAAATCCCCGAACAACCGACACACACGTTTGTTCAGGGCGGCGTCGGCGGGCTGGCCGCGGCCGTGGCGACACGCATCTGCTGCCGCATGCATAAAAATCGTCCCCTGTTTACGGTCGTTGAACCCAAAAACGCGGACTGTCTGTATGCCAGCATTAAAAATGACGAATATACCGTCATTCACGGCGATCTGGAAACGATTATGGCCGGATTGTCATGCGGGGAACCGTCGCTGCTGGCTTTGGATATTTTAAAAGAATACGCCACGGGCTTTATGACTATTCCCGATACGCTGATTCCCGTCATGATGCGTGATCTGGCGAATAAAGAATGTGCCGAAACTCCCGTCGTTTCCGGTGAATCGGGTGTTTCCGGACTGGCCGGTCTGGTCACGGCATGTGAAAATCCCGAATTCCGCAAAGCGTTAAAACTGGACGAAAACAGCGTTATTATTCTGTTTTCTTCGGAAGGCGCGACGGATCCCGAAATGTACAGGGAAATCGTCGGCAAAACCGCCGCGGAAGTCGTAAAAGGCTGATAAAAAATCAAAAGAGTCGGGTCATACCGACTCTTTTTTTATCTTTTCGTAAGAAAGTCCTGTTATCGTAAACAAAATAATCAGGTTAAGTTGAAGAGGTTCGACGTGCCCAAACACTTTCATATTTCCGTTAAAACGCTTGTTATCACGGCAACGGCGGCATTAATCGGTGCCTGCGGCCTGGCAGGGCTGCCCGATCCGTTTACCCAGCGTACAATCGTTACGCCCAAAGCGCCGTCTTCCGTTATCGTCTGCCGTTCTCAGCAATGCGCGCCGGCCAGAACAAATATGACTCGTGAATTTTTATACAACAGCCTGTTGAACCTGTTTGACAATAATGTGGAAACAACCGTTTTAATCTGCGACGCCGATCCGAATTCCAGAATGTGCTTTGAAAACTACATTCAATTTAACATCAAAGCGGGCGTCACGCCGGCAACCGTCGTTATTGATTCCGCGAAAATCCTGAGCGTTAAACTGCAGAAAGACGCGCAGATCATTAATGTCGCTTTGGATTACAACATGCATTTCAACGCTGTCCGCCCGGCATGCATGAGCTCGGCAAACGCTTTGTTCGTCAAATCACCGGATTACGTTTTAATGGAAGATACCGGTTATGTCTGTAAATTTACGACGACTTCGGATTCAATGGTTTCAAACGTGTTTGCCATTGATTATGTCGATTTGGATTACGGCGTAATCGGGGCGAATTATTCGTTCGGCGTCGCGGGGCCCGCATACGGCGGCGGCGCGGGATATATGCTGATGCGTTTCCAGAAAAACGCTTTCCCGTCGGATCCGAAAAAATTCGTTCTGCCCAAAGGTCCGCAGGAAACGCCGACGACGCCGACAACGGCTTCGGGACAGCCCAAGCAGGAATACGGCGTCAAAACAGACGCGGCAAAGCTGGCTCCCGGTCAGTATAAGGTCACGCCGCTGCCGTTAAAATAATCTTTCGCAAGAGGAAGCCTTGTCTATAAAAACAATCGGCATTATGACCGGCAATTCTTTGGACGCCGTTGATGCGGTTTTATGCGAATTTGACAACGGACACATCAAAGATTTGGCTTTTTGCACCCGGCAGTATCCGGCGGAATTAACCGATGACGTCATACGGCTGCGCGCTCAAATTGCCGCGCATGACGGCGATCCGGTGTTTTTGGAAAACAATCCGTTTTTTGAACGCGTTTTAAAAAACTACACGCTTTTAACGGCACAGGCGGTTAACGCTTTGTGCGATCAGTCCGGAATTAACAAATCGGACATTGCCGCCGTCGGCTGGCACGGGCAGACATGCGGACATTTTCCGCCTTCCATTGCCGGACGGCAGCAGCCTTATACCCTGCAGGTTGCCGATGCGGTTCGTCTGGCCGACTTGACCGATCTGCCGGTAATTTATGATTTCCGTTCCGACGATTTAATGAACGGCGGAGAAGCGGCGCCTCTGGCTCCTGTCCACAATCGGCATATCGCCGCCGATCTGCGGGAAAAAGGCGCTTTTCCCGTTGCTTTCTGCAATGCGGGCAATACCGGTAATATCGCCATTATATCCGAAACAAACGATCACCGGGACGTTACGCAGGGCTGGGATATCGGCCCCTTTAATCATTTCGCCGACATGCTGGTCCGTTCGGCCAAAGGCGAACCGTACGATCCGGACGGTCGTTACGGCCGGCAGGGACAAATCGTCATGGAGCTTTTATCCGAATTGTTTGATACGGCCGCCGTTACAAACGAAGGTAAAAATTTTTATTTGCAGCCGCCGCCGAAATCTTCGGATCCCGGCTGGTATCGTCTGGATCTGCAAGCCGCGCAAAGAGAATACGGATTTAAAAATACGCTTCGGACAATTGAATATCTCAGCGCTTATACGTTTCTGTACACGTTGTCCTTTATTCCCGAAAACGTCCGAATGCCGCATACGTTCCTGCTGTTCGGCGGCGGGTGGAAAAATCCTGTCGTTTTAGAAGATTTTAAAGAACTTCTTAAAGGAAACGGGCCGGTTTTAGACCGGCATAAAGCGCTGTTTGAACGGATCAGAACGCGCTTTTCCAATCCGCCTTTGGCCGATTTTTCGGACAGGTACGGTTACAGCGGCGCCTATATGGAAGCGCGTATTTTCGCCGACATGGCTAAATGCCGCATTACCGGAGAACCCTTCAGCTTTCCCGAAACCACCGGCTGCAAAACGCCGACAATCGCCGGCATTTACATTTTGCCGCGGACGACGGAAAAAACATATTTGCTGACCCGATTAATGGAACAGTATCAGACGACCGGACTGATTAAAAACGAATGGAACAAAAAATACAGCCGCGCCGCCAAAGGCTGGCAGAACGGTTTTTAATTTTTCCGTTCTCCGGCTTGAACCAGCAGCCGGATAATTTCCTGATTTTCCGCATAAGACAGAGCCGTATAATCATACATATCCCGGATTGAAGGATCGGCATTATTTTTTAAAAGCGCGGAAACGGCGACCGCATTTTCCTTTTGCGCGGCAATGATCAAAGCCGTGCGTCCGCGAATGTCCGTAGCGTTAATATCGGCGCCCGCGGCCAACAAAGCTTTTAATGCCGCATATTCGGGCGATTGTTTCAAAGCGGAAAAAGTTTCCAACGCCTGAAAAATATTTTCCGGCCGCGATTCCGTTTTGTTCAATTCGTCCCAGTTTCCCCGTTCCACCACCAGCATCAACGGCGTCATACCGTCGGTGTCGGAAATATTGACGTCATTGTTTTGCTCGGCCAGAACGGAAACTTTTTTCCATTCCCCTTTTTGGGCGGCAGATAAAACAGACGGCCGGAAAAAAGAGCAGGCAGAACAAAAAGTGATAAAAATTAAAACCGATAATTTCTTCAACATGACTGTTTTTCCTCTCCGCCGCCAAAACTGTATAAATAAGCCGCATTTTTTTTCAGCCACAGTTCAGCTTTTCGGTATACCGGACATAACCCGGCGACAACCCGCCAAAACGCATCGGAATGATTCATTTCCACCAAATGCGCAACTTCATGCGCAATCACATAATCCGCAACGAACCGCGGCGCCAGTCCCAACCGCCAGGACAGACTCAAATGCCCCGATCCCGAACAGCTGCCCCACCGGGACACCGTGTCGCGTATGGTGACCTTTTGTACTTTCACTTTAACCAGATCGGCCGTTTCCCGCGCTTTTTTCAAGGCATAAACGGCAAATTCCTTTTTTAAAAAATCCTGAACGCGCCGCGGCAGATGCTCCGCCCGCCCCGACACCCAGATCACATTTCCGTCCAGCCAGACGCCGCGCCGCGCAGACGGAGAATGATGAATAACAACCTGCGTTCCCAAAAAAGATAACGGCATGCCGTCTTGAAAAATGTTTTTCCGCGGCAGACTGTTCAGCTGAGCTGCGATCCAGTCCGCCTTGCTTTGGGCAAAAGCCATACCGACCCGCTGAGAAGCCCGCAGCGGCAGAACCAAAACAATTCCGCCGGATTTGCGGCTGAGCTTTAAACGGACGCGTTTTGCCTGCGGATTGCGTTCGATCGTAACGGGAATTTTTGTTCCCTGATAGCAAACCGCCGCCGTTGTCTGCCGGTTTTCTTTAATCATAAATCGTCCCAATCCACGATATAATTTTGAAATTCTTCTTCGGGTTTTGGGGAAACACACCGTCCCGCGGCGGACATACCTGCCTGATGCACGCTTAACGGCGACCCCGTAATTAACGGGTGCCATACCGGCAAAGGCTGCCCTTCGTCCAGCAAACGATAAGCGCACGTTTTCGGCAGCCAATAACAATATTTCAGATTTTCCGGACTGATTCGTTTACATTCCGGGACATAACGACTGCGTTTTGCATAATGCCGACACCGGCAGGCGACGCGATCCAGCAAACGGCAGGCAATATTTGTAAACGCCAACGTTCCGTCGTCTTCAAAAACAACCTTTTCCAAACAGCATTTGCCGCAACCGTCACACAAAGCTTCCCATTCTTCATGTGTCATTTCCGACAGTTTTTTAGTTTCCCAGAAACGGTTTTGTTTTTTCAAACGTTACTCCTTAAAAAAAGGCATCACTCGAAAGTAATGCCTTCTTTTTTATTTTTTAGAACGCATTCCCAGGCCTATCTTTTTGGCCAATCCGGAGCGGCGCTCCGCATAATTGGGGGCAACCATCGGATAATCCGCCGGCAGGTTCCAACGTGTGCGATATTCTTCCGGAGTCATATTATAAGCTGTTTTTAAATGACGTTTAAGCATTTTTAATTTTTTACCGTCTTCCAAACAAACGATATAATCCGGAAAAACAGACTTTTTAACCGGCACAGCAGGCTGCAGCTGTTCTACTTCAGGTTCCGGCGCAATAATACCGGCTAAAGCGCGGTATACGTCCTGAACTAATTTCGGCAGATCGGCTGCAGATATTTCATTGTTGGAAACATGTGCAGAAACGATTTCCGTTGTAAAAGCTAAAAGATCTTCATTTGTAAAAGATTCAGACATTATCATCTCCTGATCAAATGTTACGGGGTTTCTTATAAAATAATCTCAAGAAAAGTGCAAGTTTTAATCAATATACTTTTAAAATAATCTCAAGAAAAGTGCAAGTTTTAATCAATATACTTTAGCATTTTTCTAAAAAACAGGCGTCCCCGTAAGAAAAAAACCTGTATTCGCTTTGTATCGCGTGCTGATAAGCGGCCTTCATACACGCTGTTCCGCAAAAAGCGCAAACCAGCATAAACAAAGTGGAACACGGCAGATGAAAATTCGTAAACAAAGCGTCAACCGCTTTGAATTTATATCCCGGCGTGATAAAAATAGACGTTTCCTGATGAAACGGCCGGATTGTTCCCGTTTCATCCGCGGCGCTTTCCAGCAGCCGTAAAGCCGTCGTCCCGATTGAAACGATCCGTCGACCGTCATGTTTCGCCTGCGTCAGCAAACGGGCGTTTTGAGGCGAGATATTCCCGAATTCCGCATGCATAACATGATCTTTGGTATCTTCCGCTTTTACCGGCAGAAAAGTCCCGCCGCCGACGTGCAGCGTAATTTTAACATTTTCAATGCCCATCGCGTCAATCTTCGCCAGTAACTCTTTTGTAAAATGCAGACCGGCCGTCGGCGCGGCAACGGCGCCGTCATGGACGGCATACACCGTCTGATAATTTCTTTTATCGTCTTCGTAGCCTGCCTTTTCCCGATGAATATACGGCGGCAAAGGCATAACGCCGTACTTTTCCAGCGCGGCGAACAAAACGGAAGAATCCGTCAAAAACTCCAGCACGACCGTACCGCTTTCACCGCGGCCCAGAACGCGTGCTTCCAACGGATCGGCCTGCGGATCGTTCGGCGGGTAAAAACACACGACGTCGTTTTCACGCAGACGGCGCGCATTTTTAACCAAAGCTTCCCACTGATTCAAACCGATCGCCTTAAACAGCGTCGCTTCAATCGCGGCGTTTGCGCGTTTGCCGAACAAGCGCGCGGGAATCACTCTGGTATCATTGAAAACCAGCAAATCGTCCGGCCGCAGCAAAGACGGAAAATCGGAAATATGGCCGTCAATAAAAGAATCCGGCGGGCAGACATGCAACAACCCGGCGGATTCCCGCGGTTCCGCCGGACGGGAAGCTATCCTTTCCTTCGGCAGAACAAAATCGAAATCGGAAACTAACAAAGCATTACAACCGGGGAGAAACGACACCTTCAAACATGGCGTCAAAAGCATCGAAATCTTCCATGACGTCATGGCCCGTAAAATCCAGGACTTCGTACTTTTCGTTAGCCGTGTTGTAAACATACAGATCATCGTCCGCGCGGCCCAGCAGAACGCAGCCTTCCAGATCGTCATTGTATTCGGAAAAATCTTCGTTCGCCGTTACGATATCGTTTAACGTATAATTGCTTTCGGGATCCGTTACCTGATCGGTGCTGAAAAATTCAATGCCGTTCCAGGCAAAGCCGTTGACTTCCCTTAAAAAATCAATATATCCCTGCGGAACGGGCGGCAGGCCGATTTCGGCCATATCCTTCTGACATTGAGCCAGATCTTTGCTGGAAGCGGGACGGACAATCATCGCGCCGTCATCGTCGGCCAGTTTTTTCAGAATATCTTCAATCATTATTCTTTCCTAAACAGTGGTAAACCAATTTCGGTGTATTCTAGAGGAGAAAATCCGTTTCTTCAACGGTTTTTAACGCCCTTGACGTTTTTGCGCCATTTGAACAACCGCCGTATTCAGCTGTTCGCGCGACCGAACCGGACGTTTCCAGACCATATCGTCGCTCCACGGCAGCTTGATTTTCACGCCCGCGTTTAAGTTCTGGTTCTTGATCTGCGGATCAATAACGTCATGATGCAGCTCGTCATGCGGTTTGATCGGCATAATAATCAGATTTTTAAAATCATTCGTGCCGCCGCCATGAATCGGCAGTTTATGGTGAACGTTGTACCCGTTGACGCTGTACCCTTTGCGCATGGTAGCCAGACCGGTATCCGAAATCCCCATAGCGCGCAATTCCTTTTCAAAATGTTCGGCAACGTATTTTAAAAAGGCCGGCCGGACTTCCTTTTTAAACTGTTCGCGCATCGCTTCGCGCTGTTTTTTGGGCGGCGACTTAAATTCGACCTCTTTTAAACGAAAGCCGTTGATGACGTCAAAGTCAAACTGTCCGCGCGCGGCGCGTTCCCTGTCCGCCGTTTTGGCCGGACGCCCGTTGTTGTAACCATACTGCGCCCCGGCATTTCCCCGGCGGGCGCGTTTTGTATGGGTGTATTCTTTTACCATGAAAAATCCTGTATAAAAAAAGGTGTGCAACTGATAAACAGCCTAACACACCTTTTTTGGCAAATAAAGGTATTTTTTGTCTAAAAAATGCCTCAGATCATCATCGTTTTTATTTGAATATTTCCCAGTTTGTTCAATTCGTCGGACAGCTGCGTGATTTTTTCCGCGGGCGCTTCCATAACGACAGAAATAATAAACATCTGGCGGGAACGATGCGGCACCCCCATGCGGGCGATAATATAATCCCCGTACTGCGTCAAAAGGTCATTAACGGGGCATGCGGATTTTTCACGGTTGGAAATGACGATGGCGATTTCGGCCAGTTTTAATTCGGACATTTTAAATTCTCCTGAAACATTTAACCTGTTTTCAGGATAAAAGAAGTTTTTCAAAAAATCAAAATCATCTTTTGTCTGGCGCGGCGCCGGCGCGCAGCGCTTTGTATTTTTCCAAAAGCCGGGCGAAAGCGTCCGTCAAGCCGGCGGATATCCGCGGATCTTCGCCCAGATAATCCAGACATAAAGCGCAGGCTTCCAGCGTTGAAACGCTTTCTTTGCGCGGTTCTTTGCGCAGCCGGCCGTACAAAGACCGCTTTTGCGGCACCAACAGCAGGCGCTGCGTTTTCAATAGCCACGGATTGCGCCACCACAAAGCCTTTGCCTGGCTCCACGATCCGTCCAGCAGAATAACGCCTTCCAATTTTTCAAGACATTCGGCCGTGTTATCCAGCAGATTTCCCTTGCGGCTTAAGGCGTACAGCCCCGGTGCGACAGGCGTTTCATTCTGCGCCCCCAAATACAGAACGCCCCATTTTTTCGGATCGGCCGGACGTTTTAAAACGGCATTCAGACCGGGACGCGACAACGCGATTTCCAGCCGGGAATTTTTCAGCATGGAACAGATAATTCCCGCGGTTCCCAGTTCTTTATCCTGTTCCTGCGGGTGCTGCAAAATCAGCACAAAATGGCGGTTATCAAAAGGCTCTGCGTTCGTACAAACGCAGAGCTGTAAAGGTTTCCCGCATCTGATGCAGGTATTGTTCGCAGTATGTGTCAATGGACGCTCACCGGTATCAGTTCATTATCAATGACCAGAGATATAGCCTTATTTTCATCGTCTGTATAGGCTAATTCTGTCCCTTCGGCCGCATAAATGAACCACATTTTGCGATTATCGACGATCTTTTTTTTGATGTACGCGACGGAATTCACGCCCAACCTGGCCAAATCGTCGGTCGTTATGTCTTTTTTATCTGTTTTGATCAGCACGACGACCTCCTTTGCTGCTTTGAGAAGTTTACGAAGATTTCTTTTCTATTTTTGCCTTTTCAGGCGTTTTTTCGATCTTTTTATCGTGATCTTTTTTAGAAATTTTAATCTGACGGACTTTTGATTCGGGTTCGTTCTGTTTCAAATCAATATGCAGCAGACCGTTGTCCAAATGCGCGTCGATCACTTCGATTCCGTCAGCCAGAATAAAGGAACGCTGGAACTGGCGAGCGGCAATGCCACGGTATAAATACTGGCGCGCCGGCGCGTTTTCGTCTTCGACATGCTGGCCGCGGATTACCAGCTGCTTGTCTTCGACTTCAATCGTTAAATCCTCTTCGGCGAAACCGGCGACGGCAATCGTAATCTGCAAATGGGACGGATCAATCTGTTCAATGTTGTACGGCGGATAACTTTCCGAATTTTTCGCCGCCCTGTCAAGCATGCGTTCCAAAGAATCAAAACCAAGCATAAACGGATTGTTAGACGTTAATAAAGCCATTGTATTTCTCCTAAAAATGAGCAAATAACCGGCGGGTTCCAAAAGACACCCGTCACCAGAACACCCCTGTGCGGCGATATCCTGATAAAAGGGATATAGTCCCGCTTCTTTCTTCTTTCAAGAGGAGAAAATTATTTTTTGTTTTGACGGCGCGCCCGCGTCTGTTTCCCGCCGTTATCCGTCAGATCGACCGGACGCAGCGGATTAAAATACCCCGCGTCGCTGTCGCCCGCCGTTACGCCGTCTCCGTCGGGATCAGACGGCGAAGTTATCCCCGTCCACGTCGGCGCCGAAGGATACAGCCGGTTTTTCAGACTGACCGGATAAGCAATCGGCGTTTTCTTTTTCCTTAAATCCGGGAACAGGCGGTAAGTCTGCGCTTTTTTATTTGCCGCCAGCAGTTCCTGATAAGAATACCCCGTTTCAACCGTCGTGCCGATATAATATTTTTCACCGAAAAATTCGTCGGTATCTCCGGGAATATCAGAAATCACCCCGTCCAGCAATTTCCATTTGCCGTACAGAATCGTTCCGCCGCGCATCACCAGTTCCGTTTTCGACGAATCCATGCCGATCACGGCCTTATAAATGTCTTCGTCCGTCTTGAACCGTCTATTTTCTGCGTTAAACAAAACCAGATCGGCCTGCATGCCCGGGCGAATATCGCCGATCTGATCCGACAACTGCATCAGTTTCGCGGGATTGACCGTTGTCATTTGCCACAGCTCTTTGGCCGTGAAAATATTATTCAGGTATTTGGCATTGTAATCCGCGGCGACCTTTAATTCTTCCAGAATATGCACGGATCCGGAATACGCCCAGTCCGTCCCCAGCGCCAGATTAATTCCGTAATCTTTCATCAAAGACACCGGCGCCGTCACGCCGTACAGAGCGAAATTGGACCGCGGTGACCAGATCACCGTCGCTTTGGCGTCGGCCACTTTTTTAATATCCTGCTCCAAAACACCGACCATGTGAATCAAACCGATGTTTTCCCCCAGAATATTGTTTCTTTTTCCCTCATCGGAGCTGATATTTACAAATTCGTTGCGCGCAAAAGCGTCTTTGCCTTCGGCGACATGAACGATATAAACAACGTCCGGTTTGTTTTTCGGGTGGAACGGATAACCGTCCCCTTTCGGCATCATGTATTTGCACTTATCATTGTCTTTTAAAGGGAACGTATCGCTCCATACCGTTTTGGGCAGATTCAGCCCTTCGTTGGGCACATCGCCGAAATTACGCAGAAATCCCGGATATCCGCCGGTGCCTACATTGCTTGTCGTTCCCGCGACGACTTGGCGCAGTTCGTTCCAGATTAAAAATTCGGGACGGCCGGTCTTGGCGTTCTGCCGCTTTTCATAACCGCGGCAGCCGCCGCTCCAGTCCCGGCGGTGATTATACCGTTCCATACGGGGAAAAGAATATTCGTAATACGGCCCGCGGTGATTGTACGCCAGATGATCGTGCGCATTGATAAATCCCGGCGCCAAAATGTGCCGTCCGGCGTCGATAATTGTTTCATGCTGCGGTTTCCGGCTTGAAATATCGCCGATTTTTCCGTCCCGCGTTATGCCGACATATTTGTTTTTCAATACGCCGTCATTGGTCACGATATACCGCGCGTAGATCCATAAATCATATTTTTCGTTTAAAACCGGAACCGGCGCACAACAGGCCGCCAGACAAAACATCAGGAAAAACAGAATAAACTTCACCGGCACCTCTTTGACTTTATGCAAAAAGTTATTGTAGCACGATTCTAAAAGGGCAAAAATAAATTTCAAGACGCTTTGCGCTGCGACTGCATTTCTGCCGTTTTTTCTTTCTGTTCTTCTTTCTCCGCCGTTTTAAACAAAGACAGCAAAACGCCGCCGGCCAGCAGAATAAAGGTGACCAGCAGAGAAATCCGGTCGTCCACTTTGAAAAAGAATTCGCCGATAAACACTTTGATTCCGATCGCCACCAGCAGAATCGCGCAGGCTGGCTGCAGATAAGAAAAACGATGCATAGCGGCGGACAACAGGAAATAAAGCGCCCGCAGCCCCAAAACGGCAAACATATCGCTGGAATAAACCGCAAATGTTTCATGAGATACCGCCAACATGGCGGGCACGCTGTCGATCGCGAACAAAGCGTCGCCGAATTCAATCAGCAAAAGCGCCAAAAACAAAGGCGTCGCATACCACTTCATTTTTCCCGGTTCGGACTGCGACGGCTGCTTGACAAAAAAATGTTCGCCGTGCAGTTCGTTCGTCACCCGCAGATAATGACGGAAAAAACGCAGCATACGGCTGTCGGATAAATTGATCGCCGGTTCGTCCGACAACAGCATTTTTAATCCCGAATAAATCAGAAATACCGCAAAAATCAGCAGCACCGGATCGTATCTGTCCAAAATCTCCGCCCCGATGACGAACATAATGCCGCGCAGCACGGCCGCCCCTAAAATCCCCCAGAATAAAACGCGGTGTTGCAAAGGACGCGGAATCGCCAGATAGGAAAAAACCAGAGAAATCACAAAAACGTTATCAATCGACAGCCCCATTTCGACGATGTAGCCCATAAAGAATTCCGACGCCATTTCTTCGCCGAAATACCAATGGATCCAGCCGCCGAACAAACAGGCAATGGCGGCATACGTTGAAAACAGCAGCAGACTTTTTTTCGCGCTGATTTCTTGCGCTTTTTTTTCCAGAATTCCCAAATCCAGAAACAAAACCGCACAGACGATTCCCAAAAACATCAGCCATATCCACAACGGCTGATGCAAAACGGTAAAAAACAAGAAATCGTGTATCACAGAAAACCGCTCCGGTTAAAAATTGTAACGCAGGCCGATATAAACTTTACGCACTTTTACGTCCTGATGCATAGCGGGGCCGAAAACGGCCTTTGTGGAAAAACGCCCCAGATCGGCATAAACATAACCGATATCCAGCACCAGATTTTCCGGCAGATCAATACCCACGCCCCCGACGGCTTTCCAAGCCAGACGAAAAACCGTATCGCCGAATTTCTGCCGTCCGTTGACGACCATATCGGGCATATCGTTGCGTGAAACGCCGATTCCCGCACCGATATAAGGAGTTATGCCTTTATAGGAAAACAAATCGGCGTAAGTCGTCGTCATCGCCGCCCATGACGGCAGGCGGGAACGAACGGTCTGCCCGGTTTTGTCAAAGGCGTCGGGGCCTTTTAACCGGGCGCGCGTATATTCAAACGTAAATTCGCTGCGCAGGAAACCGCCCCATTTCTGTCCGAAGCCGGTTTGCGCCGCATATCCTTTTTTTACGCCGTTCCCTGTTCCATAGACATATCCGATATCCGCGCGGGTATAAAATCCGTCGTCGCCATCAGCGCCAAAAGCCGGAAAAGTTCCCGCAGCCAAAAGGATCAAAGCGCATAATACTTTTTTCACCCGAGGTTCTCCTGTTGTCGTTTTTTCATTTCCGCCCGATACGGATCAGCGGCATAAGTTCCCAGAATTTTTACTTTTTCAGAAAAAAAAGCCAATTCTTCAAACGCTCTTTTAAAGGAATCCGAACCGGCATGAGCCGCAACGTCGACCAGAAAACCGGCGGAAGTCAAAAAACGTTCGGGATCAACGTAGCTTTCCAGACGCAAAAGGTCAATCCCGTTTGTTGCGAATCCTCCCAGACATTTGTATAAAACGGCCGGTTTGTTTTTTACCCAGAATATAAAAGAAGTCACTGCCAGCGCCGGGTCAACCCTTTCGGCGGGATTGCGCGCCAGCACCCAGAACCGCGTTGTGTTCAGATCGGAATCTTCTATACCGGCCCGCAACACTTTCAATCCGTACAATTCCGCGGCCGCTTGCGAAGCGATCGCCGCGATATCCGTTCGCCCCGATGCGGCGACTTCCTGCGCGGCGGCGGCCGTGTTGCCCGTCGATTCGGTTTTGACGTTCAGCTTTTTTAAAAACGCGGCGCACTGCGACAGCGCCTGTGTATGAGAACGGACGATTTTAACATCTTCCGCGCGGGCTTGCGGCATTCCCAGCAGGCAATGCCGAATCCGCAGAAAATGTTCAGCGATGACATATAATTCCGTTTTTCCCATCAAACGGTGCATGTCCGCAACCCGGCCGGCGGCAGAATTTTCAACCGGCAGCACGGCGCAGTCCGCCCGTCCGCCGGCAACCGCGTTCAGCGCGTCTTCAAAAGTCGCGTAGAAACAAACCTCTTTTTGAGGAAAGATTTCCTTTGCCGCCAAATGTGCGAACGCCCCCATGACTCCCTGGCAGGCAACAATTCCCGTTTCTTTTTTGTTCATTTTCCGCCCAAAACTTTTCTTTTTTTTCGAAAAAATATTTTTTTGTCAAAACTCTTGTAGTCTTCTTTTAATATGGTATACTCTTTTTATAAGGACTCAGGCAAGCCTCTAAATGAACCGGGTGCGCAAAAAACGAAAAGGATTCTTTTTTATGTCAGATTTTCCGCAAAAGCCTTTCATCACAAAAAAATCCGATCGTTTCCTGCATCAAAAGCGGCAGAAAAACAAAAGAAAACCGACACAAAAACGTCCCGTATCCGCCTCAAAAATGCCCGACAGTTTTCTGGGCGTTCCGTGCAGAAAAGTAATTTTCCGCGTCCCGTCAAAGGAGGAACGCACCGCGCGACGTTTGGAATTTGAACAGGAAAAACGGGCGGAATTCATCAAGTTTCTGGCTAAAACGCAGCGGCCGGCTTTACTGGCGGCCGGCATTACGAAAAAGCAGATTGCCGGCATGGAAAACGGCTTTACGCCACATGGATTTAATACGCATCACAAGCTGCCGATTTACGGCGGCGGCACAAACGATTTTTCCAATCTGGTTTTGATTCGCCGCGAACCGTATCACGACATGATGCATTATCACCTGATCAACCCGCAGATCCGCGGTATGCAGGAAGGCAACAAAAAATCGGTCGTTATTCCCGATCCGCAGACTCCCGTCTTTGTTCCTTCGCCGCAGTACAAATTTTTGGAAAAATGGGCAAAAAAAGGCCGCAAAACTTACGGAAAGAACAAAAACACCTCTTTTGCCGAAGTCAGCGACGAAATAAATCGGCGGGCGCTTTTGGCCGCCGCAGGGAAAGGACGCTGACAATGACGGATTACATTCATCACAAACCGACCAAAGCGGAAAAAGAAGCCCGCCGCGCCCAAAGAGCGGCGCAGCAGGAACGGGAACGGGCCGAAAAAATTGCCGCCCTGCCCGACAAAGTGCATGACATTCCCGTTATTGACGTTTCTTATACGGCCGTCGGGAAAAAGCGCGTCAAAGAGCTGCGCAGGTCTTTCGGCCCGCAGCGCAAAGCTTTCTTACAAAATCTGGCCAAAACACAGGCGCCGCTTTTAAAGGCGCTGGGACTGTCCGACAAAGCGGTCGCCGAAATGGGAAAAGGCAACGCGCCGAACGGATACAACGTTCATCACAAACTGCCTTTGGCCGGCGGCGGAAAAAACGAATTTTCCAATTTTATCCTGATTAAAAACGATCCGTATCACACCGATATTCACAAAGTATCCGACCTGCAGATCTGCAAAATGCAGGAAGGGGAAACAAAAATCGTCAAGATGCCCGTTCCGGACGGCAGCATTTTCATACCGCCGTCGGAAAAACAACGCGTTCAGGCCGCCTTAAAACAGCCCGTTCTACCGTCTGTTTTACAAAAAATGCAGCTGACAAGATAAAAAAATAGACAAAAAATATTTTTTGTGGCAAAGTTTTAATCATAAAGACTTCTTTTGGAAAGGGTGATTTTTATGGTTAAGCAATACGGTCTGGTGCACGCCAAGCGCAAATCAAACGGCAAAAAAGGTAAACCCGTAAAAACGGCGGCACAGTTAAATGCTCAGGCGGGAAAATTCCCGTTTACGGAAATCAACGGCTTTAAATTAAAGGAAGTCGAATGGACCGTTCCGGACAAACAAACCCGCAAAAGACGGCGCAGCGGTTTCGATTCGGTGCGCAAGGAATTTTTAAAACATATCGGCGCGACGATGGAACCGGCTTTGCGTGATCTGGGATTGACGGACAAACAGATCGAACAAGTTAAAAAGGGACATGCTCCCGTCGGTTATAACGTTCATCATAAACTGCCGATTCACGGCGGCGGCCTGAATGAATTTTCCAATCTGATTTTAATGCCGATCAAACCGCACGACGAACTGCACCACAAAGTTATGGATCCGCAGGTGGCGCAGATGCAGACCGGCGATTCCAAAAAGGTATTAATCCCCTGGACGGACGACATGGTATATGTCGATCCGGAACGCAAAAAAGCACAGCCGCAGAAATCCGTTCTGATCGCCAAAGCTGCCGCCGCCCGCACAGGCCGTTAACCGGAATTTTTCAAAACGCCGCCCACCGGATTGAACAGATCCGGTGGTTTTTTTTTATCAAAAACGACCAAATCACTTTTCGCTCCCCTTTTCATTTGAAACAGATGTCGTTTGCTCGCAAAAAAACGGCGGACAGATCAACGAAACATTTTTCTTCTTTTACGTGCTTATCAAAACCTTTGTCTTTTTCTTCTTTTTTGCTTTTAACAGATTCGTTTCCCCAATCGTTTCCGCGTTTTTCAAATGTTACAGTTTTGTTAAAAATATGCCCCC
>URSF01000022.1 GCA_900550445.1 uncultured Rhodospirillaceae bacterium
CAGGCGGATATTCTTCCGGCAAAGCTTCTTCTTCAGGCGGCAGCTCCGCTTCAACAGGCGGATATTCTTCCGGCAAAGCTTCTTCTTCAGGCGGCAGCTCCGCTTCAACAGGCGGATATTCTTCCGGCAAAGCTTCTTCTTCAGGCGGCAGCTCCGCTTCAACAGGCGGATATTCTTCCGGCAAAGCTTCTTCTTCAGGCGGCAGCTCCGCTTCAACAGGCGGATATTCTTCCGGCAAAGCTTCTTCTTCAGGCGGCAGCTCCGCTTCAACGGGCGGATATTCTTCCGGCAAAGCTTCTTCTTCAGGCGGCAGTTCCGCTTCAACGGGCGGATATTCCTCCGGTAAAGCTTCTTCTTCAGGCGGTAAATCTTCAGCAAATACTGCGTCTGTTGCAAACGGATCATTTGTTATGGGCAGATCGTTCGTTTCCGCATGAACAACCGGAGCAGACGGCGAAGAAGGAACCGGCGGAGCAACAGGCGGTTTTGAGGTCGGCACAAAGGCGTCGTCACCGTCTTCGTCGTCATACAAAGAACTTAACGAAACACCGTGCGATTGTGGCGGCGCTTGAATTTCTTCGTCACCGTCATCGTCCAAAGACGGTTCAGCCTCATCGGCTCCCGCAGCGCCGCTTAACCCGACAACCCCTGTTTCTGCCGGTTCATCTGACTGATTTTTAACGGCCGGAATTCCTGTCGGTTTAAAATAATACAAAGGTTCTGCTTTGGCTTTGTCAATATCTTCCCCCTCCGGTTTCGGCAAATCCTTGTTCGGGCCGTCGTTTTCATAAACGACAACCTGATTTCGGCCGTTTTCTTTGGCGACATATAAAGATTCGTCCGCCATTTTCAACATTTCGGGAATGTCGTCCGTTACGGTTGACGAAACCAGACCGATACTGACCGTAAACTGAACATCTTGATTTTGTTCATTTTTAACAACCAGCTTGGAAATTTTGATTCTTAATCGTTCGGCAACGCGGAAAGCATTTTCGATAGACGCTTCGGGCAGCAGAATAACAAATTCTTCCCCGCCGAAACGGGCGACAATATCAGATTCTCGCAATGTCCGGCGGCAGCAATCGGCTAAAGCCTGCAGCACCAGATCCCCGACGGCATGACCGTGCGTATCGTTAACGTTTTTAAAGTGGTCCGCGTCAATCATAAACAGGCAGAACGGGTGATTGTAACGGCGCGAACGTTGAATTTCGTTTTTGGCCAGCTCTTCAAACTGGCGGCGGTTGTAACATTTTGTCAGCGGGTCTTTCGTCGCCTGATCAAACAGCTGCATTTCCTTTTTCTTGCGGTCGGTAATGTCCTGGAAAGCCATATACAGCGCGATTTCGTATTCAAAGTCTATCACGCGGGCAGACAACAACAGCCAGAACGGTTCGCCTTTGCGCGGTTTGACCAAAAATTCAAAATCATCGACAACCGGGTGTTTTTCAAGCTTTGCCAGCAGTTCCGTTCTTTTGGACGGTTCGGCAAAATAATCAACCGTTTTAAAATTGCCCGGGTGTTTGACGTCCAAACCGAATAAAGCCCCCGCTTTGTTGTTAATCAGCATCAGCTGATCGTCCTTTAACCGGGAAATAATAATCGGAAACGGCGACATTTGAATCATCAGACGCAGACGTTCTTTGCTTTCTTCGGCGACTTGTTCCAGCGTATCGAATTGATGCGCCATCATATTGTTTGAAATCAATATCCAGCCGCACATAATGGCGATATACAGAAATGTTTCGAACGCCGGCGACAGCAGACTCTGCCCCCACGACATCAATGACAGCAAGTTGTACAGCACCAGAAAAACGCTGAACCAACCCGTAATGACAAAACCGATTGAATTGCGCAGTGTTTTGCGCCGCCACAACGATGCGGCCAAAAACGCATATCCGGCCGTCGACGCCGCCAAAGACAAAGTCAGCGTTCCGGCGTCCCGCGTAATAATGACGACATACCAGCTCCATACCGCGGCCAGCAGACATGCGGAAATAATGACCGTTTTGTTAAAAAACTTGACCCCTTTGATACTCAGGCTGCCGGCGGTCAGAAAAACGGCGGAACACAAATGAAACAACAGCGAACAAAAATAATAATATCCCTGCGGCATAAAACCGGCGGCAAACACCAGCAGTTTCGCGGCAAAAATAAAAACAAACCCCCAGAAAACAAACCGGATCGCCGCAGAAAAATCGGCCATTCCCTTTAAATATTGCAGCGTTACCAACACGCCCACCAAACTGAGCAGCATCGGAATAAGGCCGGCGGTTGAAGTCAGAGCTGTTTCCATATCACTTCCGTTAATGAAAAAATATCCTTTTCATATTATTTATAGTATATTGCTATTGCAGAGCAAAGACGAATTTGTCATAACTTAAAAAAAACATGGTTTTGAGGAAGGTATGGTTCAAGACGAATTGTTGCAAAACACTGATTTAGACGAACTGGAAAGCCTGTCTGTCAGCGAAGAAAAAATTGAAACGCGGCGGCTGCGTCCGCTGGCTTCTTTTTTGGATTTTGACATTTCTCGCCGTCCGACTCAGGCAAAAGACCGGGTATCCAAAAAACGTGTTTATTGGGGAATAGGTCTGGGAATACTGTTAATCGGCCTGGGGGTCGCGGCTGATTTTACAACAACAGACGATTCCCTGTTTTCCAAAGTCGACAATCTGCCTTTACCGGCAACAAACAACACACTGCCCGCTTCGTGGCTGTTTGTCGGACTGGGATTGTTTCTGATTATCACCCGGCTGATGTTAATGTTTTACGGCCGCGACTTTTTCATCGGGCATAAATTTGCCGCCGTCGTTATTCAAAAACCGTTTGAACACAGCACCAGAATGGCGGATTCCCTGACCGAATATCTGGGTGTGCGTTACAGAACAAGGATTGTCAACGTTTTAGGGTTAACGTCTTATACGCAGCATATAATCGATCTGCAGCACCCCAACGAAACAAAAACCATTCCTTTGTATATTACGAAGGACGGTGAAAATATTTCTCAAAAATGGGAAGAATTGGCCCGCCAGCTGCAAATGCCAGCCGTGTTTAATACAGCGGACGGTATTATCGAAATCGCGCCCGAGGATATTCAAAAAGCGCTGCCCGATTTGATTATGCAGGGAAAAGTTCCTGTTTCGGACAAAAACTTATATAAAATCCCGCGTTCTTTTAAAATCATAGAAAATGCCGATACCTGTCAGATTGATCCGCAAATCCGCGACAGCGCTTTTTCCGTGTTTTCGGGAATTTTGTGTTTCTGCGCTTTTTTCTCAATTCTGTTTTTCGGGTTTATTTTTCACCTGACGCTTTCTTATCTGCCGGTTATTTTCGCAACATTGGTGCTGTTCGTGCTGATTCCTCTGTCGCTGTTTTTCAGACGCAAAAGAATTATTGTTTCCCCGAACGGCATACGCATCAAATCGCGGTGGCTGTTTTTTCCGTCTTTCGGCTTTTTGATCAAACCCGAAGAACTGGAATATATTTACGTTATTCACAACAGCTATGATTTTAAATATACGCTGGTCATCGGTGCGGACGGCCAAACGACCCATATCGGCCGCGGCCTGCCCAAAGACGATCTGGAATGGCTGCAAAATTTTATTAACGCGCAGATTAAGCGTTTTATCTGCCGGCAGGAAATTTAATTGAAAATTTCCCCCATTCTACTTAAAATATAAGTTATTCTTAGAATGAGGGAAAGAATAGTATGTCTGAAAAATTAACGTTTGAGCAAATTATTAATTCGGTTACTTTACCAAACCCGGCGGTAAAAACGGAAAAAACAGACAGAAAAACAATTACTCCCGACGAACAACGCCAAGAGTTAGCCAAAATCGCTCTGCTGATTTCAAAAGGACATGCCGGATATACTTTATGGGACAAAGAAACAACTGACAAATTTGAAACGGCTATCGCTGAACTTTATAATAATATTTCAGAACCTCTTGATCTTAAAAACACACAGAAAGACGGTTTTTACAACAAAGTTGACGCGGCATTGCAAATTCTGCCCGATGAACATTTAAAAGTGTCTCCGGGGCAGGGAAATTTAATACCGCGCGAACCCAACCCGACAGAAGTCGGAAAAAACAGCTGTGATAAAGAAAAACCTTGGGAAATTAAATTATCCGAAGACGGAAAATCAACAATTCTTGCCATTAACGATCTCGGATCAACCAGTCCCAAAGATTGGATAGAGTTGCGTAATCAGGTACGTAATACTTTATTTAACGAAAACGGTACCGAAAAAGTTGATTCCTTAATCATTGATGTTCGCAGTAATCCGGGCGGTCCGTCAATTCCTTATGAACTTATCGGTCAAATGCTGTATGGCAACGAAGTCGCTCCGTTTGAAAAAATGTCTTACAGAGATACGCCGCAAAACGATTATTTACGTTGCGCAAACGGTGAAATGAGTATGGAAGAATACACGCAACGTCAAAAAGAACATAAATATACCGGAGAATTTGTAACCGTTTGTGATTATTCCGGTCATGAACAGGAATTTCCTCCGTTCGCTAACGGCGGTTTCAAACGCCCCGTTACGTTATTAACCAACAGAGAAACGGGTTCTGCAGGCGAAAGTTTATGTCAATATTTAAAAGGTCATCCCGGTTTGACGATCGCCGGAGAAAACACGTCCGGCTGTTATGCTGAAAACAGCGGAGATTGTGTCCGTAATCAATTTGATTACGGCATTAAAATAGCGACGGGCCATTGTTTTGTCAAAGAAGGACGATCCTGCGAACGGACAGGATTTGCCGTTGATTTTGAAACAAAAGGACAAGACGCTTTAAAGGCCGTAACGGAAAACCAATCCGAAATCAACGCCGCTGCGCAACAGCGCTTGGACGCTTACATTCCGCCGCAAACAGCAAACGACCGAAATAACAGATTGGCGTTTAACGATATGATGTTTATCCGTGAATTAAATAAAGGAAACGTCAAAAAAGAAGACCTCAAAAATTTATATCGTATGCTGTACCCGGGAAAAGAAAAAAAATTTGACGCAATGATTGCTTCAAAACCGAGCAAAGAATCTTTACAAACAAAAATAATCAAAAAAGCCGAAAAGTCTTCTTCCGGAGTATATTCGGCAATAAAACAAATAAAAAATCACGAACGCTGATCGCTTTAAGGCTTCGCCGATTTGATATATCCCAGAACGGCCGTTACGGCGGCAGGGGTTACGCCGGAAATGCGCGAAGCGGCCCCCAGCGTTTCGGGACGGACTTTGTTTAATTTCATCACGACTTCGTTTGATAAACCGCCGATTTTCTTATAATCAATATCCGCCGGTATTTTTAACGCTTCGTCTTTGCGAAAAGCCGCTATGTCAGATTCCTGACGCTGCAAATAGCCGCGGTATTTGGCTTCGATTTCCAGCTGTTCGACAACGTCTTTGCGGGTATCGCCCAGTTGCGGCCATACGGCGGCCAGATCCGCCCAGTTGATTTTGTCATACGCCAGCAAATCAAACCCAGTGCGGTGCGACCCGTCTTTATTGACTTCAAATCCCAGTTTTTCCAATTCTTTCGGCGTTCCGCCGACTGCATTCAATTTTTGCCGTGCTTCGTTTAAAGCTTTGACTTTTTCTTCAAAATACCGCCGGCGTTTCAACCCGACGCAGCCGACATCAATACCTTTGGGCGTCAAGCGCATATCGGCATTGTCGGAACGCAGCAGCAGCCGATATTCGGCGCGCGACGTAAACATGCGGTACGGTTCGTCGACGCCTTTGGTTGTCAGATCGTCAATCATGACTCCCACATACGCGTCCGCGCGGTCCAGCGTAAATTCTTTATCGGAACCGGATACTTTCAAAGCGGCGTTCACGCCCGCCAGCAATCCCAAAGCCGCCGCTTCCTCATATCCCGTCGTACCGTTTAACTGCCCCGCAATAAACAGGCCGGATACTTTTTTGGTTTCCAGCGTCGTACGCATTTCCAAAGGATCGATATAATCGTATTCAATCGCATATCCCGGACGGATAATGCGAACGTTTTCCAATCCTTTGATCGAATGAATCATAGCGTCCTGCACGTCTGCCGGCAAAGACGTCGAAATGCCGTTAGGATAAACCGTATCGTCGTCAAGACCTTCCGGTTCCAAAAACACGTGATGTGAATCTCTGCCGGCAAATTTAACCAGCTTGTCTTCGATACTGGGGCAATAACGCGGCCCGATGCCTTTAATCTGTCCGGAAAACAACGGCGCGCGATGCATGTTCGCCCGGATAATGTCATGCGTCGTTTTGTTCGTCGCCGTAATGTAGCAGGCAATCTGCGGTGTTGTGATTTTATCGTCCAGAAAAGAAAACGGTTCGGGATCCGGATCGCCTTCCTGACGCTGAATAATGTCATAATTGATCGTTTTTCCGTCCAGACGGGCAGGCGTTCCCGTTTTCAGCCGCCCGACCGTCAATCCCAGACGGGTTAAAAAACCGGATAAATGTTCGCAGGAAACGTCCCCGACGCGCCCGCCGACGGTTTTTGTTTCCCCGACATGCATCAACCCGTGCAGGAACGTTCCGGCCGTCAAAATAACGGCGCCGGCCGTATATTCCGTTCCGTCGCCGCCGACGACGCCCGTTACACGTACAGGATCTTCACGGAAAAGCAACCCTTCGACCGCACATTCTTTAACTGTTAGATTTTCATAGTTTAACAATTCCGCTTGCATTGCCTGCCGGTACAGTTTTCTGTCAGCCTGTGTGCGCAGCCCCTGAACGGCGGGACCTTTGGAACTGTTTAACAGCCTGAACTGGATTCCGGCTTTGTCGGCAATGCGTCCCATAACGCCGTCCAAAGCGTCGATTTCGCGCACCAGATGACCTTTTCCTAATCCGCCGATCGCCGGATTGCACGACATTTCGCCGATCGTTGCGATTTTGTGGGTCAACAGCAGCGTTTTCGCCCCCATGCGCGCCGCCGCCGCCGCCGCTTCACACCCGGCGTGGCCGCCGCCGACAACAATTACGTCAAAAGTATTCGTCATTATTTTCCTATGCAAAAATCTTTAAAAATAACGTCCAGCAATTTTTCGACCTGCACCTGTCCGGTGATTTTTCCCAAAGACCGCATCGCCATGCGCAGATCTTCCGTCATTAACTCTATTTCAGGCGCTTTTAAAGAGGAATTCAGGCACTGCAGACATTCTTCCAGCGCTTTTCTGTGCCGCAGGCGGGTCAAAGACGGTTCTTCGCGCAAAGCCATTTTTTCTTCGACAAAGCGCCCGATCCGATCCAAAAGAACATCAATCCCCTGCCCCGTTTTAGCGGAGATCCAAATATTATCGTCGTTTTGCGGTTCCGCCTGATCGGCTTTGTTCATAATGCAGAAAATCTTTTCGGAATCAATTTTTTCGGTTTCCGTATTATTTTTACCTTTCAAAGCGTCTGACAGCCATAAAACCAGATCGGCTTCCTCCGCTCTGGCTTTGGCGCGGCGCACGCCTTCGGCCTCGATTTCTTCATCTGTATCGCGCAACCCAGCCGTATCGGCGACAATCACGGGATAACCGTTAATATCCAGCCGGACTTCGATAATATCGCGCGTCGTGCCGGCCGTTGACGAAACAATCGCCACATCACGTTGCGCCAGTCGGTTCATCAGGCTGGATTTTCCAGCGTTCGGCGCGCCGATAATGGCAATCTGAAACCCGTCGCGCAACTTTTCCCCGCGCCGGCCGTCATTTAAATGAACTTGAATTTCAGACATTAAACCGGCAATTTTGCCGCGCACGTCCGCGGAAACGTTTTCGGGAATTTCCTCTTCGGGAAAATCAATATAAGCTTCCATCCACGCCAGAACGTGCAGCAGGCGGTCATGCCAGTCTTCATATATTTTAGCCAAAGCGCCGCCCATTTGCCGCAGCGCCTGTTTTCTTTGCTGTTCCGTTTCCGCGTCGACCAGATCCGCCAGTCCTTCGGCCGCCGTTAAATCCATTTTTCCGTTTTCAACGGCGCGTCTGGTAAATTCTCCGCGGCCGGCCGGTCTGAAACCGTTAATCTGCGCCAAACCGCTTAAAACGGCCGATATAATCGCGCGTCCGCCGTGCGTTTGAAATTCAACGACGTCTTCGCCGGTAAAGCTGTTCGGGCAGGGAAAGTACAGCACAAGCCCGTTGTCAACCGCCGTGCCGTCCGGCGTATGAATTTCGGAAAACATTGCTTTTCTGGGAACCGGCGTTTTGATTGCCGTCATTTTCTTAACGGCTTCAAGCGCCTGCGGCCCTGAAACGCGTATAACGGCGACCCCCGCTTTGCCCGAAGCCGTTGCCGGCGCAAAAATAGTCCCGTTCATTTTCTATCCTTTCTGTCAGACCTGTTTTATCACGATCTGTTGCGTTTTAAAAGAATATAAAAAGCCCCTTCTCCGCCGTCTTTGGGCTTTGCCAGCGTATAGGACAAAACCAAACTGCGAATTTCCGGAGAATTAATCCAGGCCGGCACTTCCGCTTTTAGCACGCCGCGGCCTAAAAATCCGCCCTTTCCGGTAATCAGCAGCAGACAGCGCGCATTACGCCTGCTCTGTTCGTAAATAAACTTCACCAGCGCCTTAAAGCCGCTTTCAAGCGTATGGCCGTGCAGATCCAAAACGGCGTCAATCGGCATATCGCCGTTTCTGAACCGCTGTCCCGTCTTTTTATCCATCGCGTGAATATCACCTTCGCTTAAAACGTCGGTAATTCCATAATCCAGATTCGGGCTGTGACGGACAGGTTTGACATCAACGGTCAGTTTTTTGCGCAAAGAAACATGCTCTGCTTTTTTTGCGGGCGTTTTTGATTTCAACGGCCGAACGGTTTCCGTTACGGCTTTCCATAATTCCAAATCACCGTTATCCGATGCCATCGCTTTTTCCGTCCATATTCTGCGGAATTAAATCCGGGAAATAAGCCTGTGTAAACTGCTGCCAGTTTCCCAGCGGCGCCTGACAGGAATAGCGCGGATCGGCGGCCAATACAATAGAAAAACCGCCATATCGCCAGGCAATCAGGAATTTTTCTATTCTGGGAATGATCCGTTTAACAACACGGTTGTGCATAAACGGTTCCAGAAAATACGGCATTAAAAAAGCATACCCGACGCATAAGACCATTAAAACCAACGTTCCCGTCATCAGGCTGTCGGCAATCATCAAAGCCAAAGACAATGTAAGAATAACCAAAAGAGGCAAAACGTTTTCCCACGGATTAAAAAAGGGAGATTTAAATTTGTTCAACCGTTTAAAATCAATTTTGACAAGAGCTTTTTTTTCAACCAAAGCACGCTGAAGTCCTTGAAAAATAATCATATCTTCACGTGTCGGCGGCGGTAAAGGCAACTTCATTACTTTATTCCTTTATTTACTTTTGGGCAGCAGAAGAAAATAAACTCCCCGACTTTTCATGCGTCCGGCTTCTTTCAGGGCTTTATCCCCCGTTCCCCAGAAAAAATCGCCTCTGACGGCGCCTTTGATCGCGCTGCCCGTATCCTGAGCGGTGACCAGACGATTTAAAGCCGATCCGTCCGGCGCCGTCGTCTGCAGCCATAAAAAACTGCCCAAAGGAACATAAGCCGGATCAACCGCCAGACTTCTGCCCGCGGTCAAAGGAACGCCCAAAGACCCGACGGCGCCGGGACGATCCGTTTTTTTAAAAAAGATATAGCGGGGATTTTCATGCATCAGGCTTTGCGCCTGTTGTGGATTGGCAATCAGCCAGTTTTTAATTTCCGCCATTGTATAAACGCCGTCCTTTAACAACCCCCGCTGCGCCATAACGCTGCCGATCCCCGTAAAAGCATGGCCGTTATTGCCGGCATATCCTATTCCGATTTTTTTTCCGTCGGGCAGTTTTAATATTCCGGATCCCTGAATCTGTAATATAAACAATTCCGCCGGTTCTTTAACCCAAGCAATAATTTTCGCCGGAAAGTTAACCTTTCCCGTTTCGATTTCACGTCGGGTTAAATAAGGCTTTATTTCCTTGCCGTCCTGTTTTCCGAATAAAATTTCCCCTTTGAATTTCGGATTGAATTTTCCCAAATCAATCCGGACGATATCCTGTGGCAAAGCGTAAACGGGAACGGTGTATTCCTTTGTTTTTACCAGAGAACCTTCTATTTCAGGTTCATAATATCCAGTAAATAATCCCGTTTCACTGTTATTGACGGCAAAAACCAGCATTTCTTTTTTGATAAAGGAACGCAATTCGTCGTCTGCCGTAAAAGTTTTCTGATTTAGCTTTTTACAAAATTCCCGCCAGCGCGCATAACGTTTTTCCAAAACGGCGCACGATCTTTTCAACGCCGGCAAAGCCTGCTTTATTTGATCTGTTTCAAATCCGTCCAGCTTGTCAAACGTCGTTTCGGTCAGCCGCAGATTATCCGGCTGTTCTTGAATTAAATCGTCCGTTTGTTCCGACAACACGGGCGGCGGCGTTTTTTTTAAGCTTAAAAACACCGCGGACAAAAGAACGACGGCCAGTCCCAAACCTGAAATAACGCGTTTCATCACGCTTATATTTTACTATGCGTCGCCGTTAATACCCAGATCGGGCTGCCGGATTTCATATTTTTTCGCAGCGTCCAGACGTCCGTTACCGTTTCAATATACGTCGGATCGCCGACAATCAACTGTCCTTGACTGTCTTTGACGATATTTGTTTGCTCGGTTTCAAATTCAACGGTCAGCTCGACGTCATCGCCGGCCGTTTCCGCTTTGGTCAAACGGATCGTCTTAAATCCGATCAGGTTAAATTCGGCCGTTTCGCCGCGTTCTTTGCGTTCATCGATTACTTTTTCAAAACTGGCAAAAATTTCAGGACTCAGCAGCGGTTTTAAATCATTTTTGTTCCCTTTGGCAAAAGCGGCGGCAATATATTCAAAAGCACGCGGCGCCTTTTGCATAAAATCGACCAGGTCAAAAGAAGGATAAGTTTCTTTGATTTTTTTCAAGTTTTGAACAACTTCGGCATTTTCTTCAAATTCCCCGCCGGCTGTCGGGTCATGTTCCATTTTTGCCGAACCGCCGGCGCTTTCGATTGTGCGGTATTCGGAAATATCCACAATTTTATCGGACGAAGAAGCCGGCTGTGCCGTTTCGGTATTTTTAACCGTTTCATCGGACGAAGGACGCGTTCCCAAAACACTGCGCAGGCGATTGATCAAAAGCAGAACAATTATCCCCAAAAAGATGATGTCCAAAAATTGGAACTGTTGTGACATAATTTTAACCTTCCTTCTTTTATTCCTTATTCGATTAAGGTAGAGTATAGCAGATTTTTTAATCAGGAGAATACTTATGAACGAAAATAATACCGAAAACAATACGCAAGAGGTTTCAATCGCGATCAATGCTCAGTTTGTCAAAGACATTTCATTCGAAGCCCCCCATGTTCCGCAAATCTTTACAGAATTAAAATCCAATCCCGAAATTAATGTTTCCGTTGACGTTCAGGCGGCCAGAGTACAGGAAACGACATATCAGGTTGCTTTGAAAATTAAAGCGGAAGCCAAGGTTGAAGACAAGGTAGCTTTTTTGTGTGAAGTCGAATACGGTTGCATCGCTTCCGTTCAGGTACCCGCCGAACATGTCGAACCGATTTTGTTAATCGAAATTCCGCGCCTGCTGTTTCCGTTTGTCCGCAATATCATCGCCGATCTGACGCGTGAAAGCGGATTCCCGCCCCTGATGATCAACCCGATTGATTTCGTCGGTCTGTATCATAAGCGTATGGAAGAAATCAAAAAACAGAAAGAAAACGCTACAGTTAACTGAGCCAGACGGGATTTTTCAGTTTTTTTAAAAAAGCTTCGTGATTTTCCGCTTCGCCTTCCAGAAAAACCGGAGGCCGCGGTTCTTTACGGGGCTTTTTTTCCATTTCCCCGTGCGCTTTGATTTCCAAAACGCTTTCTTTTTCTTTCATTCCCAGAACAAATCCCGGTTCCCGTCCTCCCAGCAGTTCCAGATAGACCTCCGCCAGCAGTTCGGAGTCCAGCAAAGCTCCGTGCTTTGTTCTTTTCGTATTGTCAATGTCAAATCTGCGGCATAATTCGTCCAAATTAACACGTGATCCCGGAAATTTCCGCCGGGCAATCAGCAGTGTGTCAATCGTTCTGTCCATGGGAATCGGATCGCGTTTAATCCATGACAGTTCCGCATTGATAAACTTCATATCGAATTCGGCGTTATGAATGACTAACGGCGCATCGCCGATAAAAGCCAGAAAGTCGTCGACAATATCCCGAAACGGCGGTTCTTTGTCCAAAATCTCGTTCGTCAGGCCGTGCACTTTGACGACTTCTTCGGGAACGTCGCGTTCCGGATTGATTAACTGGTAATACGTTTTGCCTGTCGGCATATGGTTTTCCAGTTCGACACAGCCGATAGAAACCAGCTTGTGCCCCGAATAAGGATCCAATCCCGTTGTTTCCGTATCTAAAACGATTTCACGCATTTTAATTCTTCCATGATTTCCGTCAGTTTATTCCGTACCGGTTCGATACCGTACTGCGTTTCGATAATATAATCCGCCTTTGAACACTTTTCATGATCGGGCATCTGTCTGGCTGTCAAAGCGTCATATTTCTGCTCGGTCATTCCCGGACGGCTGAAAACGCGCTGCTTTAAAACGTCCGCCGGCGCGCTCAGAACGATTATCCTGTCACAAAACCGATTCCAGCCGGCTTCAAACAATAAAGGAACGTCCAATACAACAACCGGTTCAAACCGGTGGCGGGCGAAAAACGCCTGTAATTCCTGTTCCAAAAAAGGATAAATGATTTTTTCCAGTTCCCTGACGTCCAGCCGCCGGTCTTTAATCAACGCGGAT
Organism: uncultured Rhodospirillaceae bacterium; assembly: GCA_900550445.1. Lineage (GTDB taxonomy): Bacteria > Pseudomonadota > Alphaproteobacteria > CAAGCB01 > CAG-977 > UBA11549. The sequence continues at coordinate 12,823 of URSF01000022.1, forward strand.
AAGACGGAGCGGTCAATTTGGTCGTTTACAAGGCTTTGCGGAAATTTCCGGTAAAATACGGCTTTCATTTCCGCGTTGTCCCGCATCAGCCTGTGTACGGCTTCGTCACTGTCAAAAACAGGAATCACCATTTTTTTAATCATACTGACCGCCGTTGACTTTCCCGCGCCCATGCCGCCCGTCAATCCGACAACAATACTTTTTTTCATTTCAGTACAAGTTCCCTTAATTCCGGCGTAATTTCCGGCATAATTCCGAACCATGCCCGAAAAGCCGGCCTGGCCTGATGCAGCAGCATGCCCAGACCGTCCGCCGTACGGCAGCCTTTTTGTTGCGCCAGTTTTAACAATTCCGTTTTCAAAGGCGCGTAAACCAGATCGGCAACGACAGCCGTTTCGGACAGATCGCTTAAATCAATTTTCAGCGGATCAAATCCGTTCATGCCCAAAGTCGTCGCATTGGCCAAAAGCCCCGCTTCGCATAAAGCCCGTTCTTTTTTTTCCCATTCAATCAGGCGGAAATTGCCGCCGACGGACCGCGCCAGATTTTCGGCTTTTTCTTTTGTTCTGTAAACCAGCCTGATTTCAGGAACGCCCGCCAGAATTAAAGCGGCGCAAACGCCTCTGGCCGCTCCGCCCGTTCCCAAAACGACGGCCGGAGATTTTTTAACGTCAAAATCCGGCTTGTTTTCAATCAGATTTGCCAAAAACCCGAAACCGTCCGTATTATGACCGAAAAAAGTCCCGTCCGAACGTACGACAACCGTATTAACGGCGCCGGCTTTTTGCGCTTCGACAGATAACTCTTTCATCAAAGACATAACGCCGACTTTGTGCGGCACCGTAACGTTAATGCCGGCAAAACCGTTTTCAACCAGTCCCGCGGTAAATGCGGACAGTTCTTCTGGCTTGATTTCAAAAGCGTCGTAAACAGCGTCAATATTGTACTTTTGCAGCCAGTAATTATGAATCAGAGGCGATTTTGAATGATGAACGGGATAACCGACAACACCGGCCCGACGAAACGTCATTTTTTCAATTCTCCGCATGTGCGCAGACATTCCAACAAAGGCAGCAGAGGCAGCCCGAGAATTGAAAAATAATCCCCCTCGTACGATTTGACCAGCTGAGCGCCCAAATCTTCCATATAATAAGCCCCGACGGAATTGCAGACGTCTTCCCCCGCTTCGGCCAGATAATCGTCCAGGAAATTATCCGAAAAATCGCGCATCGTCACTTTAACGACGGAATTGTCAAACCATACCAGACTGCCGTTTTTGACAACAGCCGTGCCGTTCACCAGCAAATGCGTTTTATTTCTTAACTTTTTTAAATGCTTATGCGCCGCGTTCAAATCAGCGGGTTTTGAAAACCATTCCCCCTTTAAATCCAGAATCTGGTCCGCCCCGATAACAAAAGCTCTGGGATATTTTTTAGAAACCGCCATTGCTTTTTCCGTAGCCAACTGCAGACTGGTTTTGCGGCTGTCCTGTCCGGCAATTCGCATTTCTTTTTTAACAGCTTCTTCGTCAATTCCGGCCGAAACGCTTTTAAATTCGACCCCCGCCGCGTCTAAAAGGTCTTGCCTGCTTTTACTTTTGGAAGCCAATATCAACATTTTTCAAAGCCCCTGTGCATAAGTCTGATAAATAAAGGAACTCTTTAGTTTTATCCCTTTTATTCGATTATGTCCCGTTTTTTATGCAGATGTGTATAAAAAAAGTCACTGTCCGGATTAAAAACGGGATAAAAGTTATCCCCGTTATCCCCGTTATGGAACGAATCGGCTGATTTTCGCCCGAAAAAATTATTTTTTCCGTTTTAACCGACAACCTTAAAATGTGATTGCTTCTGTTAAAAAGCTGTGGATAAAATTGCGTCCGACTTATCCACAGGCAACAACAAAAAACAACATCTTATTTTATAATATATTTATTGAAGGGAAATTTTTTTTTCGACTTGACCGGCAGTGCCAAAAAATATAAAACGAAATTCTCTTCTTTGGGCTGACGGCCCGTTTCCTTAAACAACAAACAGAGTTTATATGCATTTAAAAGATTTGAAAAAGAAATCTCCCGCCGAACTGTTAAGCATGGCGGAAGAATTGGGCGTTGAAAACGCTTCAACGCTGCGGACGCAGGATCTGACGTTTGCTATTTTAAAGCAGCTGTCTAAAAATGACGAAGTTCTGGTGGACGAAGGTGTTATCGAAGTTTTACAGGACGGTTTCGGATTTTTACGTTCTCCCGAATCCAATTATCTGCCCGGACCTGACGATATTTACGTTTCTCCCAGCCAGGTGCGCAAATTCGGGTTAAGAACCGGCGATACGGTCGAAGGCGAACTGCGCGCGCCCAAAGACGGGGAAAAATACTTTGCTTTGTCTAAGGTGTTGAAAATTAACTTTACGGATCCGGAAAACGTGCGCTACCGGATTAACTTTGATAACTTGACGCCGCTGCACCCGACGGAAAAAATCAAAATGGAAAACGATCTGGACAATAAAAACATGACGTCCAGAATCATCGACCTGATCTGCCCGCAGGGTAAAGGCCAGCGCGGAATGATCGTCGCGCCACCTAAAACCGGTAAAACGGTTATGCTGCAAAATATCGCGCACGCAATCACGCAAAACAATCCGGAAATCTACCTGATTGTCCTGTTGATTGACGAACGCCCCGAAGAAGTCACGGAAATGAGCCGTACGATTAAAGGTGAAGTTATCAGCTCGACGTTTGACGAACCGGCTTCGCGCCATGTTCAGGTCGCGGAAATGGTGATTGAAAAGGCCAAACGCCTGGTTGAATACAAACGTGACGTTGTTATTTTGCTGGATTCGATCACACGTCTGGCACGAGCTTATAACACGGTTGTGCCCAGTTCCGGCAAAGTGCTGACCGGCGGTGTTGACGCGAATGCTTTGCAAAAACCGAAACGCTTTTTCGGCGCGGCCAGAAATATCGAGGAAGGCGGTTCTTTGACGATTATCGCTACGGCTTTGATTGATACCGGGTCGCGTATGGACGAAGTGATTTTTGAAGAATTCAAAGGCACGGGCAATTCCGAAATCATTCTGGACCGCAAGGTATCCGATAAACGTATTTTCCCCGCGATTGACATTACGAAATCCGGTACACGCAAGGAAGAACTGCTGGTCGGCAAAGACATGCTGTCCAAGATGTGGGTTCTGCGTCGCGTGCTGATGCCGATGGGGCCGGCCGACGCGATGGAATTTTTAATGGAAAAATTAAAACAGTCGAAAAACAACCACGACTTTTTTGACGCAATGAATTCCTGAACTACCCGTTTGTGGAAAACGCCCTCCCGGCGGGAAATTCCCGTTTGGAGGGTGTTTTTTATTACAGCATGAAAAAAACTGACGCTCTTACGGCGAATACCTTGAAATAAATTCATATCTTTCGTATTATAGTTCAGAAGTAAAGTCCCGCATTGGCTGACTTTAAAGGTCAAAAGGACCATTTACCTTATTGTGGTTTTCTCAACTCCCCGAGCCGCTGAAAGGCGGTTTATGGGGGATTTTTTTATGAAGGAAAAGATTTTTGCCGCAATTACAGCTTTTTAACAACAGGGGTATGGTTTTCATATAAAGGAAAAATCACATTTTCAACAGATTTGAAATCGGGAACGGAAGTAGTTTTACAGTACCCGGAAAAGCCGACGACAATTTGATATCTGTTTTTTATAATTTCTTTTTTTGCTTCTTTTGTAGAAAGTATTTTCAGACATGATATTACACTTCTGATTTCTGATTATTTTTTTCAAAAATATTCGGATTATAAATATCTTACTGTTTTTATAACACTTTTTCTTGTATATTTATCAGGTGTTATCGTTCGTCACGCTGTTGAACTGCCGGCGGCGCGCGCTTTGAAAAAACGGCTGAAATAGTTCGGAACACGTATGACCGCGCTGAAGGAAACCGCTGATCTTGAATTGACTTCCCTGTTTAAAAACTCTATAAAAAATCAATATTTTCAGTTTATAAAAAGGGGTGAAAAAATGAAACGTTCAGTGGTTACTTTGCCGGATTACGCGATCGGTGCAGACGTTTATCAAAAGGCCGGTTCTTTTATTAAAAAATACGGCCGTACGGCTGTGATTATCGGCGGAAAAAGGGCAATGTCCGCTGCCGGATCAGAACTGACGGACGCTTTGAAAAAAGACGGTATCGCCGTTTTGGGACAAGTTTGGTTCGGCGGAGATTCCACATATGAAAATGTGGATATGCTGACCAATAACGATACGGTAAAACGGGCGGACGTTGTCTTGGCCGTCGGCGGCGGAAAATGTTGCGATACCTGTAAAGTCGTTGCCGAACGGTTGGATAAACCCTTGTTTACGTTTCCGACGATTTCTTCAAACTGCGCGCCGTGTACGGCTTTGGCGATCATGTATAACGCCGACGGCAGCTTTAAAAACAACTTTTACAGTGTAAAGCCGCCTTTGTGCGTTTTTATCAATGATAAAATTATTGCGAATTCTCCGATTGAATATCTGCAGGCCGGTATCGGCGACGCTTTAAGCAAAGAAGCCGAAGTCGCGCTGGCGCTGCGTCATGTCAGGCTGGATCAAAATCTGCTGGTCGGCAAAGCGTTATGTGCCGCCTGTACCGAACCGCTGCTGCAATACGGGGAAGAGGCGTTAAAATCCTGCCGTGAAAAAAGAACGTCGCAGGCTTTGCAGGAAGTCATTTTGGACATTGTTATTTCAACGGGGCTGGTCAGTAATATGACGGTTTGTCCGGAATTTTATTATAATACCAATCTGGCGCATTGCTTTTATTACGGCGCGACGATTTTTCCCGTTTCGCATCAATATCTGCATGGATTTTTGGTTGCTTTCGGCGTTTTGGTTCTGCTGGATTACGACGGCCAGACGGAACTGCGCGACCGTGTAATGCGCTTTTACCGCCAAACGGGACTGCCCGTGACGTTGGCCGAAGTCGGATTAACCCGCGACGATTTGCCGGCCTTGATTGAAAAGGCGACGCACGTTCCCGGCTGGCACGTGGATAATTATGAATTAAGCGCCGAAAAATTTCATGATTCGATTTTGCACGTGGACGATTTAGGCAAAACATTGAATTAAATAAAAAGCCCCGGAAACGGGGTTTTTTTTATATGTGAATGAAACAACTTGCTGTTTTTGATAGAAATTTATATTCTTTAAACAGGCATAAACACGATATTTGTTTATGTAAGTGTCTGGAAATCAGGCGCGGAGCCGTCAGAAGCTCTCACATAAGCGGTGTTTGATATGAACGCCGTAACCTGTCTTGTCGTACACAAAACAGGATTATATCCCCGATTTCATTGTTATGGTCGGGGAGGTTTTGACGTATGTTCAGACTTCTGCCGATTTTTTGGTACGGGGTTAAAGGTCATAACGATCATTCTTATGTGTGATTTCTGAACTCCCCGCCGCCTTTCCGGGCGGCTTTTTTTTCATAAGGAGAGTTCATGAAAAAGTTTTTATTTTTGCCGTTGATGCTGTTATCTGCCTGCGGAACGATTTTTTCCGGAACGCAACAAAGCATTACCGTAAATTCCAATATCACTGAGGCAAAGGTTTATATTAATGGTATGCCCGTTTGTTCAACACCATGTGCCGTTGATGTAAAACGAAGCCAAAGCAACGTATTTATTATGCTGAAAAAAGACGGATATGAGAATGTAACGGCTGTTTTATCATCTCAAATCAATCCGGTCAGCATTATTAACTTATCGTCTTTATACAGCTGGACGACAGATTTTTTGTCAAATGGCGTCTGGCGGTATGCTCCCGATGCCGTATATGTTGAAATGGAAAAAACAAACATGACAAAAGTGCAGCGCAACAATTTTGAAAAGCAGATGAAAATAACACGTTTTATTCTGTTTAATTTCAACTCGTTGAAAAAAGGGGAACAGGAGCACTTACGGGCTTTGTCCGGTCTGACTGGAATAAATAAAAAACGGTTGAGCTTAATGTTGGCTTCATGCACAAAAGAAATTGATGCGGTCAAAATTATTTCTTCAGCCGTTTGAATATGAAATCAAAAAGCCCCGAAACGGGGCTTTTTATAAGATTTACAAATTATTCAGCCATGCGGCGATTTTAGCATTAACGGCCTGATCGTATTCTTTGCCGATGTTGTTGAAAGAAGCATAGTCCAAAACAACGGCGTTTTTGATTTTAGCTTTAAAATCTTCCAGGAAAGTACCCGCATTGCTGCCCTGCGTTGAAAAAGGAACGACTTTCTTGTTTTGAAAATCAACCTGATCCAGCAAGGATAGAACAGGCGTGGCGGCCGTATACCACCAGACCGGCGCGCCGATAAAAATCGTATCGTAAGCGGTAATGTCCGGAATATTTTTTAAGGCGGGATATTTTTTATCTTTAAGCTGTTGTTTTACGGCAAAGAAAAGTATCGGCTTCATCGGAAAAGCTTTTTGCGTTTCAATTTCAAAGAGATCGGCATTTGTTTTGCTTTGGATTTTTTCGGCGATTTCTTTTGTATGTCCTGTTAACGAATAATAGATGATCAGCGTTTTTCCAAAGTTTTTATGCACGGTATCCGACATATTCATATACGGAGCCATTTCTTTTTCGTTTCTGACGGAAACACGGTAAAGATGAACGATACCGATTATACCGCCGATAACAGTGGCAACAATAATGAAATAGAGAATATATTTTAACATTTATAAAGCTCCTTTGGTGCTGGGCAGAAGATCTCCGGCGCGGGGATCGGTTTCGGCGGCATGACGCAAAGCGCGGGCAAAAGCTTTAAAACAGGATTCGGCGATATGATGCGAATTATCGCCGTACAGATTTTCAATGTGAACGGCCGCTCTTAAATTATCGGCCATCGCCGCGAAAAATTCTTTAAAGACTTCCGTATCCAGATCGCCCACCTTTTCCGTGGGAAACCGGACATGCCAGACAAAAGCGGACCGCCCGCTGAGGTCTAAAACACATCTGGTCAGCGTTTCGTCCATCGGGATACAGGCGGATCCGTACCTGTTTATTCCTTTTTTGTCCCCTAAAGCCTGTGCGAACGCTTTTCCCAGAGCAATTCCGGTATCTTCGATTAAATGGTGCGCGTCGACATGCAGGTCGCCCGCCGCCTTGATTTTTAAATCAATCAGTCCGTGGCGGGACAGCTGCGCCAGCATATGGTCAAAAAAACCGCAGCCGGTCTGAATGTCATAAACACCCGTTCCGTCTAAATCAAGCCGGACTTTAATCTGCGTTTCCATGGTATTTCGTTCTATTTCGGCCGGACGCATTGTTTTTTTCCTTTCTTTTGATAATAATCTGATTTAAACCACTTTAACGCAGATTTATATCAGTGCAAGCAAAAGGAGGCTTTATGGATAATCAAACGCCGTCTTTAAGGGGAACAACGATCCTGTGCGTGCGTAAAAACGGCTCTGTTGTCATTGCCGGCGACGGACAGGTGACTTTTGGAAATACGGTATTAAAAAGCAACGCCAAAAAAGTCCGCAGATTGGGAAATGGGTCTATTATCGCCGGTTTCGCGGGCGCGACGGCCGACGCTTTTACATTGTTTGAACGGCTGGAAGAAAAAATCGAAAAATATTCCGCCCAGCTGACACGCGCTTGTGTTGAACTGGCCAAAGACTGGCGGACCGACCGTTACCTCAGGAAACTGGAAGCAATGATGATCGTCGCGGACAAAGACGTAACGCTGGTTTTAACGGGAAACGGCGACGTTTTGGAACCGCAGCACGGGCTGATCGGCATCGGATCCGGCGGTTCATACGCACAGGCGGCGGCTCTGGCATTGATCGATACCGACTTGTCGGCCGAAGAAATCGTCACTAAGTCAATGAATATTGCCGCAGATATCTGCATTTACACCAACCATAACATTATTACGGAAAAATTATGAGTATGTTTTTTTCTCCGCGTGAAATCGTTTCCGAATTGGACAGACACATTATCGGCCAGAACGAAGCTAAACGCGCCGTAGCCGTTGCTTTGCGCAATCGCTGGCGCAGACAGCAGCTTTCTGCGGCTTTAAAGGAAGAGGTCGTTCCTAAAAATATCTTAATGATCGGGCCGACCGGCGTCGGGAAAACGGAAATCGCCCGCCGTCTGGCAAAACTGGCGCAGGCTCCTTTTATTAAAGTCGAAGCGACGAAATTTACGGAAATCGGTTATGTCGGCCGCGACGTGGAAAGCATTATCCGAGATCTACTGGAAATTTCAATTACAATGACGCGCAAAAAAATGCGTAAAAACGTTCATGTCAAGGCAGAAGAAGCCGCCGAAAAACGTGTAATTGATGCTCTGGTCGGCGCAAACGCGACGGAAGAAACCCGGCAAAAGTTCCGTAAAATGCTGCGTGAAGGCGCTCTGGACGATAAAGAAATCGAAATTGAAATTCAGGAAGCACCGAACAATTCCATGCCGACGTTTGATATTCCGGGTATGCCCGGCGCACAAATGGGCATGATCAGCCTGGGCGATCTGCTGGGCGGCAGAGGAACCGTTTATCGCAAAAAAAAGATGACGGTAAAGGATTCTTATGACGTATTGGTGACCGAAGAAAGCGATAACCTGATTGAACAGGAAAAGGTCGTTAAAGAAGCCGTAACGAATGTTGAAAACAACGGAATTGTCTTTATTGACGAATTTGACAAGATCTGCGGGCGCAGCGAAGGCAAAAATCCGGACGTTTCGCGCGAAGGCGTTCAGCGTGACCTGCTGCCGCTGATTGAAGGCACGACAGTTGCGACAAAACACGGAATGGTAAAAACGGATCATATATTATTTATCGCTTCCGGTGCTTTTCATGTGTCAAAACCGTCTGATCTGTTGCCGGAACTGCAAGGACGTCTGCCGATCCGCGTGGAATTGAAACCGCTGACGAAAGAGGATTTCTATAAAATCCTGTGCGAACCGGAAGCAAATCTGATTTTGCAGTATAAAGAATTGCTGAAAACCGAAAATTTCACATTGGAATTTGAAGACGAAGCCATTCGGGAAATTGCCGCGTTGGCCGCCGAAGTGAATGAAAATGTCGAAAACATCGGCGCGCGCCGTCTGCATACGATTTTGGAAAAACTTTTGGAAGATATTTCTTTTTCTGCTGCTGAAAGACAGGGCGAAACGGAAATTATTACTAAGGAAAAAGTTTTGGAAAAAGTCGGAACGCTGGCAAAAACATCTGATTTGTCGAAATTTATTTTATAATTTTTTGAACAAAGTCAGAATGTTTTTGTTTTTTTTGTATTCGTAATCCGCCTGATTGACCAGATTTTTTACCAGGAAAATTCCCAGATACCCCACTTCGCGTTTGTGAACGGGGGCGTCTAAATTTTCTTCCGGACTGCTTAACGGATTGAAAGGGATACCATAATCAATTGGAATAACCGTGTCCTGTGCATATCGTTTAATCAGTGCTTTGGCCGGCGTCATGAATAAAGAAGTCGAGATACCTTTTCCCGAAACGTCGGCAACGAAAAAAATCAGTTTTGAAGTGTTAAAATGTTCAGAACATTGCTGAAGCCTGTTAAAACAAAGACTTTTTTGACTAATTCAGAGGGATTTCCGATCGTTAATTTTCTGTCTTTTTATCTGACTTTTTTCTGCTGCCAGTAAAATGCGCAGCCCGGAAGAAACTAATTTAAAGTCGATAACAATGTAGTTACTGTTTTGCAGAGCTTTTTCAATCGTATTTTCCAATACTGAGCCGTGGGCAAAAATAATTTGCTACTCATGAAAATAATAAGTTTGTCATTTAATACCGATTGGATAATTTCCATTGTTATCCACTTTTTATTTGTTTAAAATAACGAAATTAATATCAAAAAATATAGAAAATTTAAATATTTTTAACAATATCATATACGTTTAATTCATTTTTATTACATTATTATAATAATTTAAAATACTATTTTAAGAAATAAATAATATATATATTTATGAGAATAATTTATACTTAATTTTTAATAAAAAAAATATGATATATTTTTTATATATCATATCAAATATGCATTATTACGATATAGAAATAAATACAAAAAACAGTGATTTTATTCTTTTAAATTGCTTTTAAACAGCGATTTTAAGTGTCATTTTTTCATTTGAAAAATAGGAATAAATTTTTTGTATATACAGTAGTATATAAGCTTTATTTCAGAATCGAAACAAATATGTTTTTCTTATTTTTAATTATTCAAAACTTTTAATTCTTGCTTAAACCGGTGACTAAAGTATAATAATGAATATATTGAAATTATTGGTGAGAAATGTACCGGGCTTGGGAACTTTTTTTTGTTTTTTTTAAAATCGGCGCATTTACGCTGGGCAGCGGATACGCAATGATGCCGCAGATCAGAAAAGAATTGGTTACGCGGCGTCATTGGCTTGATGAAGACGAATTTATTGATATTGTCGCCGTAACACAATCCGCCCCCGGACCGATCGCTGTTAATTTGGCTGTATTTTTGGGATTAAGAATTGCCGGTATAAAGGGATTGATCGCAACGGCATTCGGATCTGTATTGCCTTCGTTCATTATTATTTTAATGATCGCCATGCTGTTCCGTGGAATACAGAATGATCCGTTGTTTATTGCGGCTTTTAAAGCTGTAAAACCTGCTTCTGTTGCTTTGATTTTGGTCCCCGTGTTTTCCATCGCCAAACGTACGGGCGTTGTCGGATTTAAGTTTTTAATTCCGGTGATGATTGCCTTGTTGATTACGTTTACGCCGTTATCGCCCATTTATGTTATTTTGGCTTCAATCGCCGGAGGAATCCTGTATTACGGGTGTAAAAAAGAATGATATTCATACAGCTGTTTTATACGTTTTTTACAATCGGTCTGTTCAGCTTTGGTGGCGGATACGCTATGCTGCCTTTGATTCAAAACGAAGTTGTCAGCCGCCATGATTGGATTACAAATTCACAGTTTGCGGATATTGTTGCCGTTTCTCAGGTTACGCCGGGGCCGATTGCAATTAATTCAGCAACGTACATCGGATATACGGCAACAAACAGTATCTGGGGAGCCGTCTGCGCAACGGTCGGCGTTTCTTTGCCGTCTTTGATTGTTGTGACTTTGCTTTATCTTTTTTTGCGAAAATTTAAAGAATCCGTTTTTGTTAAAAATGCGTTTCAGGGATTAAAAATCGGCGTTGTCGGGTTGATTTTGGGGGCCGCTTTGATTTTGATGACGCCGGAAAATTTTATTGATTATAAAAGCTGGGTTTTATGTATCGGTTCTTTTATCGCCTGTTACCGGTTTAATGTTTCGCCGATTACATTGATTTCGGGATCGGCGGTTATCGGAATGTTGATATACTGAAAATGTTTCACGTGAAACATTTTTGTTTGTTTTTAAGGGAAAATGCAGCTTCTTTTAAATAAAAAAATTTTCTGCTTGAGTTTTTCGGGCAACAAAAGCTATTTTATAAAAAATCGTTGTGAAAATGTTTCACGTGAAACAACAGAGTAAGGAAATGATTACGGCTGACCGCGATATCGTTTTAAAGCAGCTTCATCTGCCGAAACAGGTTGTTGAAAATTTGGACAGGTATGTTGAACTGTTGGAACAGGAACAATCTAAACTGAATTTGATAGGAAAATCGACGCTGCCGATTATCTGGACCAGGCATGTTTTGGATTCGGCGCAGCTGTTTAAAAACCTTTTGCCGACAGATAAAACCGTGCTGGATTTAGGCAGCGGAGCCGGTTTTCCGGCTTTGATTCTGGCTATTATGGATCTTGAACACAAATATGATTTTCATTTGGTTGAAAGCGACGGGAAAAAATGCGCTTTTCTGAATAAGATTATAGACGCCTGCAATTTAAACGCCGAAGTTCATAACGAACGCATTGAACAAATGGAAATGTTCGGCGCCGACGTCATTACGGCCAGAGCTTTGGCGCCTTTGGATCAGCTGATTAAATATGCGTATCCTTTTTTGAAAACAAAAACGCGTTGTTTGTTTATGAAAGGAGCAAAAGTTGACGAAGAACTGGAACCCGCTTTTAAAAAATACCGTTTTCACGTTGAAAAAATTCAAAGCGTTACCAGTGAAGAAGGAACAATTCTTTTACTCTCAGAGGTTAAAAAGAAATGAATACTTTATATGAACGTCCCCGTATTATTGCCGTTTCAAATCAAAAAGGCGGCGTCGGAAAAACGACGACGGCTGTTAATCTGGCAACGGCTTTGGCGGCTGTTAATAAAAAAGTGCTGGTTTTGGATCTGGATCCGCAGGGAAATGCGACGGTCAGTTTTGGTATTGACCGTCGGAATGCGCCTAAAAATATGTATCAGGTTTTAATGGGCGAATCGAAAATTTCTTCAACAATTGTTTGGACTAAAATTCCAAACTTGTCTGTTGTCGTTTCTTCCAAAGATCTGGCCGGTGCGGATTTTGAATTATCGCATCAGGAATCGCCGCAGTTTTTTTTAAAAAAAGCGTTAGATTCCGAATTGCCTGCGTATGATTACATTTTTATTGACTGCCCTCCGGCGGTCGGCATGCTGACCGTTAACGCGCTGGTTGCCGCCGATTCCGTTATTGTGCCGGTACAGTGTGAATATCTGGCTTTGGAAGGGGTGGCGGATCTGATGAAAACGATTGACCGGGTGAAACGTAATTTTAATCATTCTCTGGAAATTCAGGGGATTGTTTTAACAATGTTTGACGGCCGGACCGGGTTGTCCGAAGTTGTTGCCCAGGACGTGCGCAATTATTTTGGCAGTAAAGTTTACAAATCGATTATTCCGCGGAATGTCCGCGTATCGGAAGCCCCTTCGCACGGAAAACCGATTTTATTGTATGATTTCAGAAGTAAAGGAGCGCAGGCCTATATCAGCCTGGCAAGCGAAATTTTAAAACAGGAGGCAAAAAAATGACAGCAAGGAATCTGGGACGCGGGTTGAACGCCCTTTTAGGAGAAGGGGAATCCGAAGAACAATCTCAAAATGTCAAAATGGTTATGCTTTCTGATTTGGAACCCAGCCCGTTTCAGCCGCGGCGCGTTTTTGATGAAGAAGCGATTAATGACTTGGTTGAATCCATTCGGACAAAAGGCGTTTTACAGCCATTAATCGTCCGCGTTAAAGACGGGGCGGAAAATAAATATGAAATTGTCGGCGGCGAACGGCGCTGGCGCGCTTCCCAACTGGCGGGACTGACGGAAATTCCCGTGTTGATTAAGCAATTTACGGACAAAGAAGCTTTGGAAGTAGCCTTGATCGAAAATTTGCAGCGTCAGGATTTGAACGCTTTGGAAGAAGCCGAAGGTTACCGTCGCTTGATGGACGAATTTTCCAACACGCAGGAAGAACTGGCCAAAGCTGTCGGCAAAAGCCGCAGTCATGTAGCTAACACCATGCGTTTGCTCGGCCTGCCGGAGAAAGTGAAAAAATATTTGGAAACAGGTAAATTAACGTCCGGCCATGCCCGCGCTTTGCTGACAGCAAAAGAACCTGAAGTATTGGCTGATACGGTTATTTCCAAAGGATTAAACGTTCGCCAGACAGAAAAATTGGCGCAGGAAGGGTTGGAAAAGAAAAGAAAACAGCCAAATCCTAAAAAATCCGAAAAACAAGAGGAATGTGATTCTCTGGCAGCGGATTTGTCGCGTATTTTAGGAATTACCGTTTCCATTCGTCCGAAATCCGTCGGCGGCGAACTTATTCTTTCTTATGAAACACTGGAACAGCTGGACACTTTAATTCGCAAGTTAAGTTCCCGGTCGCAAACGGAAGCTAAAAAAGACAGCGATCAGGAAATTGTTTCGGCTGATGATTCCGCCGTTGAAGAAGACGTCATACAAATGGATAACGAAGAAATCGGCGAAGTTGTTTTTGACGATTCCTTTTCCAACGCATTGGAAGACGATGTAATCAGTCTGGATAAACTGGACGATTGATTTTTAATTAACTTTATTTTTAATCCCCTGCTTTTGCAGGGGATTTTTTTGACCTTGTTTCCATATTAACTATTTGCTATTCTGATTTGGCATTTTTGATAAAAATGCAGGGCGTCAGAAACCCTATTATCTACAGTCGCATTGTGTATTGCGACTAATAAATTATACGCCGATTTCTGTCCTGAACGGGGCGGATGACGGCGTTATAAGGCTGTGCGCGAAAACGTCGTGCCGTCCTTGTAGATAAACGGTTTCTGAACATCCGCCCACCTTTTGGTGGGTTTTGTTTAACCTTAACAAAGGATTGTTCAGAAAATGAAAAAAAGTTTGTTAGTTTCTTTATTGTGCTTAATCAGTGCCTGCACGACTTTGACAGGGCATGAACGTTTGGTTTTAAGAGATTTAAAATCAGACGGAATTTCCGTTGAAAATCCAACCGGCATGTGGGAAAAACCTGCCAGTCCGCTTCTAGCCGGCGTTTTAAATTTGCTTCCGGGATTTGGTAATTTTTATTTGGGAATGGGAAATGCCGCCGATGGATCTCAATCCATTTATGGGGTTGTTAATTTGTTATTATGGCCGCTTTCCCCGATTTGGGGGATTCCGCAGGCGGTGATAGATGCTAAAACCATAAATGAAAGGGATTTGGTTTTTTATTATGAACACACAACAGACGGTCAAGATGAATGGCTTGAAAGACAGGAAGAAACCTCTTCAAAAGAAAAAATGGAAAGAAAAAAGCGTTCTCAGAGAAGAGAACGGCGGAAAAAAATGACAGAAGATCTGGATTGATAAAAAGCGAGACCGGTTGAAAAAAACGATCGGTCTCAATTTATATACACATAAAAGCGTTTTGAATATGTTCGGGCAAATGTTTCGGAGAAATTAAAATTACGTCGAAACGCATTTCCTTATCCGCCAGTTCGGGGCGGGTCATCAGAAAATATTCGGCGCCTTTGATGCGTCTGGCCTGAACATAGCCGTTAACGGCTTCGGCCGCGTCAGACGCCGTTGAACGGTACTTGACTTCAATAAAGGCGATAACGCCGCTTTTTTCCGCGATAATGTCGATTTCTCCGGCGCCGATACCCCGGGGCGGTTTAAAATTGCGTTCTAAAATTCTGTATCCTTTTAAACGCAGAAATAAAACCGCTGCGGTTTCTGCTTTATAACCGTTCGCACGAGCTTTCTTTCCTGTTTTGTGTTTGTCAGGCGTCATTTTTTAACTTTAATGCTGTTTGATAAATCTGTTTTTTGGATTCGCCTGTCTGCCCGGCGACAAAAGCGGCGGCGTCTTTAACGCTCATTGTTGTCAGAGCCCGTTTCAATAAAGCGTCGATTTCTTCCCGGCCGGGAATTTTTTGTTCCGCAGGCGCAACAACGATGACGATTTCTCCTTTCGGCCAGCCGTTTGCACGGTAATGATCCGATAATTCGTCAAAAGTGCCGCGGACGGTTTGTTCAAATTTTTTAGTTAATTCTCTGACAACTGCCGCCTGCCTTGTTCCCAAAACAACCGCCATATCGTTCAAAGTTTCTTCCAGCCGCTGCGGAGATTCGTAAAAAATCAGAGTCGCCGGAATATCGGCCAAGACGGCCAGTTCTTTTTTTCGGGCAACGGTTTTCGTCGGCAGAAATCCTTCAAACAGAAAACGATGACAGGGCAGCCCCGACAGCTGCAGAGCCGTCAATACGGCAGAAGCTCCGGGAATGGCGGTAACATAAATATTCTGATCAATGCAGTCCTGCACCAGACGGTATCCCGGATCGCTGACCAGCGGCGTTCCCGCGTCTGAAACCAAAGCAATCATTTCACCGTTTCGCAATCGTTCCAAAATATGCGGCCGGGCCTGATCGGCGTTATGTTCGTGATACGGCGTCAAATATTTTCCCGTAATGCCCAGCAGCGTCAGCAATTTTTTTGTGTTCCGGGTGTCTTCGCAGGCAATAACGTCGGCGTTTGTCAAAACGGCGGCGGCGCGGGCAGAAATATCGCCCAAATTGCCGATAGGGGTTGCAACAAGGTATAATCCTTTGGTAAAAGAAGTTTCAGACATTTGCACTCCTTTGCAAAAACAGTTAAGATGCATCTAACCACGTTTTAAATTCGGGAGCAATTCTTTGCGTCAAATTATTCGCCAATCAATCGTTTTTTTTGCTGCGGTATTTTTATTGACCTCCTGCAGAGGCGGAATACCCTTGTTGTCCAAACGTGTTGACCAAAGCGCGTTTCATGTGGCCGACGCCAACATCGCCGAAAAAGGCGAAGCGGCCGCGCCGGCGCTTGTTCCGGTTGAAATGGTTCGCGTCGGTTTGCTGGTGCCGCTGACGGGCAGTTCGGCGAAACTGGGCGAAGTCCTGCGCAATGCGGCAATGATGTCTTTGTTTGACATTTCCAGCCAGCGTCTGATTTTGCAGTTTTATGATACGCAGGGAACGGCGGAAGGCGCCCGAGAAGCGGCTGAACTGGCGATCAGCCAGGGCGTAGAACTGATTATCGGCCCCGTTTTTTCCAAATCCGTCCGCGCCATTCGTCCGGCCACACATTCGGCGGACGTCGGCGTGATTACATTTTCTTCCGATCCGTCGAATTTGGGGGACGGTATTTATACGATCAGCACGTTGACCTCGCAGCAGGTGGAACATATTGTCCGTTATGCCTGCGACAAGGGATATAAACGTTTGGCGGTTCTTTCTCAGGATAACGCGACGGGGGATATTATTTCCATGGCGGCGAAAGCTGCCGTCGATTCCTGCGGGGGCATGATTACCAAAGCGGCTTTTTATGATCCGCAGGCGGCTGATTTGCAGTCCGCGGTTCAGTTGATTATGCCCAGACTGATGGAAGATTTGGAAGCGGAACGCGAAGAAGAAGTCAAGCGGCTGGAAAAATCAAAAGAACTGGTCGTTCAAGGCAAACCGGTTTTAATGAAAAACGAAGAAACCGGTGAAATGGAAGAAGTCAATATGTCTTTGGAACAGCTGCAGGCGACCATAGACGTTTTAAAAGAAAAAGAACTGGTTCGCGATCCGTTTGAATTTGACGCAGTTTTGATTTCCGAAGAAGGCAGCCGCCTGCGTTCTTTGGGCGCGTTATTTTCCTATTACGACGTTCCGTCGGACATTCGTATTTTAGGAACGTCCCAATGGGCTGATTCCCGTCCGGCGCGGGAACCGGCTTTGATCGGCGGGTGGTTTTCGCATCTGCCTTCCGAAGGGTTTGCCGCTTTTTCGCAGCGTTATAAAGATATTTACGGTGAAAAGCCGCCGCGTATTGCCTCACAGGCTTATGACGCTGTCGCATTGGCGGCGATTCTGGCCGAAACAGGCAGTTTTTCTTATGAAAACCTGACGACGGTTTCAGGGTTTAAAGGGGTGGACGGATTATTCCGCCTGCTGCCCAACGGTTTGTCAGAGCGCGGCCTGCAGGTTTTAGGCGTTGAAAAGAAAGGCTTTGTTACTTTATCGCCGGCATTGGAAGTGTTTGAAACGGTTCCTGTTTTTGTACCTGATGTGTATATCAAGGATTTCCGTCATTCTCCCGATTTGGTAACGGTTCCTTTAACGCCGGAAGAAGCGGCGGCTCAGGGCAGCATGGACATTTCGGAAATGGGCAGCAATCAAACGGAATTAAGTCATCAGGGTTCTGCACAGGGCGTCCAGAATCATTAATCCTTTAGCGGTGGTTCTGATTCCTTTTTGATCGCAGATCAGAAAGCCGTCAGTCTGGTAATCCTGCAGCGTGCCCGTATGCATGAAAGCTTCCGGTTCTTTTCCGAGCAGGTTGCGAAAAGCTTTTCTGTTGATGCCTTCGCGTGTTCTCAGGGCCATAAAGATCAGCTCTTCCGCCTTTTCTTTCGCTGTCAGAACGATTTCTTCCCCGTCTTGGTTTTTCAGCCAGAGCGCGGCGGATCTGTTTTGCGCCGTTGCGTAAAACAGGCCGTTTTGCGTAAAACGGCCGTGCGCCGCCGGACCGATACCGATCCATTCTCCGCCTTGCCAGTATAACAGATTATGACGGCATTCTTCGCCTTGAACGGCATGATTGGAAACCTCGTAACGTTCCAGACCGGCCTGATATGTCATTCGGTCGGTCAGTTCGAACATATCCGCGGACAGTTCGTTTTCCGGCGGCCGTATTCCTTTTTTGTGAAAAAAAGTTCCTTCTTCTATTGTCAACTGGTACAAAGACAAGTGCTTTAGATTAAGCTCCAAGATTTTTTCCAGTTCGTTTCGCCAGTCATTAAGCGACTGATTCGGCCGTCCGTAGATGAAATCGGCAGAAACGCGGGGAAAAATCTGTTTGGCGTTTTTCAGGACGTCTGAAGCCTGTTCAACGGTATGCAGACGTCCCAGAAATTTTAAATCCTTATTGTTTAAAGCCTGAACGCCGACGGATAAACGATTAATGCCGGCTTTTTCAAACGCCCGCATTTTGGACAGATCGACGGAACAGGGATTTGCTTCCAGAGAAATTTCGGCATTTTTTTCCACAGGCCAGAGCGACCGAATCGTTTCGATAACGAAAGAAACGGTTTGTGCCGTCATTAATGAAGGCGTTCCGCCGCCAAAAAAAATACTGGATACCGTTTTATCCGCCGTTCGGCCGGCATATAATTTCAGGCTTTTGGCATAGGCGTTCCGCCAAATTTGAAAGTCGAAATTTTTTGCCGGCTCGCTGGCAAAATCGCAGTAAGGACATTTTGACCGGCAGAACGGCCAGTGAATATAAATGCCGAATCCGCTCACAGGCAGTTGTCCGTAAATTGTTTTAATGCCCGTGCCCGATGACTGATTTTATTTTTTTCCGACGACGGCAGTTCGGCAAAGGAAAGGCTGTAACCGTCGGGAACAAACATGGGATCATAGCCGAAACCGTTTTCTCCTTTTACCGGCCAGCGTAAAAAACCGTTGACGCGTCCTTCAAATTCTTCTGTATCTCCGTCAGGCCAGGCGATAACAACGGCGCAGGAAAAATGGGCGGAACGGTCTTTTGCTTTGCCCAGTTCCGCGTTCAATCGTTCCATCGCGTACATAAAGCCGTTTTTTTTCGGTTCGTTGTAACGGGCGGAATAAATGCCGGGGCGGTTGTCCAAAGCATGCACGCATAATCCCGAATCGTCGCCCAAAGCGGGGATTCCGGCTTCTTTGGCAGCGCTGACGGCTTTGATCCGCGCGTTTTCAATAAAAGTTTTTCCCGTTTCTTCCGGTTCGGTCAAAGACAAGTCGTCGGCGGACAAAACCGTAATGCCGAAAGGCGCAAGAATCGTCTGCATTTCTTTGACTTTTCCGATGTTATGAGTTGCCAGAACGATTTTCTTTTCAATCAGTTTGCGCATTTTATTCTCCTAAAACGTCATGTTGAATTTTGCTTAATTCAGCCGTGCCTTTGCAGGCCAGTTCGTACAGTGTTTTGAATTCTTCCGAAGAAAACGGCGTCCGTTCGGCAGTTCCCTGAATTTCGACGATACCGCCTTTTCCGGTAATAACAAAGTTGGAATCGGTCTGCGCGTTGGAATCTTCAATATAATCCAGATCCAATACGGGGGTGCCTTCGTAAATGCCGCAGGAAACGGCCGATACCGTATCCAGCAGAGGCAGCGTATAAAACCGGCGGTGTTCTCTCAGTTTCTGCAATGCCAGATGCAAAGCGACAAAACCGCCCGTAATTGAAGCCGTTCGTGTGCCGCCGTCGGCCTGAATAACGTCGCAGTCGATTTTTATGCATATTTCTCCCATCGCTTTCATATCGACAACAGAGCGCAGCGCCCGCCCGATTAAACGCTGAATTTCCTGCGTTCGCCCCGTCTGCCCTTTTTTAGCTTCTCTTTCCGTGCGGGTTCCCGTTGCGCGGGGGATCATGCCGTATTCTGCCGTTATCCAGCCTTTGCCCGTGTTGCGCATCCACATCGGCACCTTGTCTTCAACCGTCGCCGTACAGATCACGTGCGTGTCGCCGCATTTGATCAGGCATGACCCTTCGGCGTGTTTGTTAATGTTCGGTTCGATTGTAACTTTGCGCAGTTGATCGGGTTGTCTTTTTGAAGGTCTTTCCATTTTTCCTGTCCTTGTCTGTTGAATAAATCATTTGTCCTGTTGACGTTTGATACTACGATTACTACATTTATCAACTATGAATAAGCAAATATTAACTTTATCCGAACTAAATAACCGATCCCGCGATATTTTTAAATCGCTGGTTGACGCATATTTGGAAACGGGAGACCCCGTCGGATCCAAAACTTTGTCCCGATTGCTGGACTTTCCGCTGTCTTCGGCGACGATTCGCAGCGTTATGTCGGATTTGGAATCGGCCGGTCTGCTGTCGTCGCCGCATACGTCTGCGGGCAGGGTTCCGACGGAACGCGGATTAAAGCTGTTTGTTGACGGGTTTTTGGAAATAGGCGCTTTGGAAAAGGACGAACGTCACGCGATTGAAGCGCACTGCCGCACGGCCGGGATAAATATTGAAACTATGCTGACGCAGGCGTCGACGATGCTGTCTGGTTTGTCGAAATGTGCGGGGGTTGTTATCGCGCCGAAAACCGAAGCGCCGCTGAAACATATTGAATTTGTGCATTTGGGGGCGGACCGGGCTTTGGTTGTCATGGTAACGGCGGACGGCGCGGTGGAAAACCGTTTGATTAATATTCCGCCGGGGACGCTGCCGGTCGCTTTGACCGAAGCGACAAATTATTTGAACGCGCGTCTGCACGGCCGGACGCTGGAAGAAGCGCGGGAAGAGATCTTAAAAGAGACCGAACGGCATCAGGCACAGTTGGACGAAGTATCTTCCCGTCTGGTCGAAGCGGGTCTGGCGGCATGGGCCGGCGGAAAAAAAGGCGTTTTAATTGTCAAAGGCCAGGCCAATCTGCTGGAAAACATACAGGCGATAGAGGATCTGGAACGTGTCCGCAATCTTTTTGCCGTTTTGGAAGCGCAGGAAAGTATGACAAAACTGCTGGATTTAACGGAAACCGCCGATGGGATACAGATATATATCGGATCGGAAAATAAATTGTTTGATTTGTCGGGGTGTTCGATGATTACGGCGCCGTATCGCAACAGCCGGGAAAAGATTATCGGTGCGGTCGGAATTATCGGACCGACAAGAATGAATTACGCCAGAATTATTCCTCTGGTAGATTATACGTCACAGGTTGTCAGTAAATTGATAGGATAGGAAAAGATGACAAAGCATCATAAACGCGATGAAGAGCTGAACGAAGTAAAACAGGAGCTGGACGAAGTCCGGCAGGAAGCCGAAGCATGTGCCGGCGCCGCCGAAGAAGCCGAAGCGGTTCAGGCCG
Source organism: uncultured Rhodospirillaceae bacterium (assembly GCA_900550445.1). Taxonomy (GTDB): domain Bacteria; phylum Pseudomonadota; class Alphaproteobacteria; order CAAGCB01; family CAG-977; genus UBA11549. The sequence goes on from URSF01000022.1 coordinate 34,058, forward strand.
AAAAAATTGCCGAAATGCAGGCGGAAATCGACAAGTTAAAAGATTTATATCTGCGTTCTCAGGCCGAAATGGAAAATTTGCGGCGCAGGACGCAGCAGGAATTGGAAAAACGTTCAAAGTTTGCCGTTTCTTCTTTTGCGCAGGATCTTTTGCCCGTCAATGACAATTTGTCCCGCGCGATGGCCAGTATTCCCGATTCGGAAAAGGAAAATCAGAATGATCTGGTTAAAAATCTGCTTGTCGGTTTGGAGCTGACTCAAAAAGATTTGAATTCGGCGCTGGAAAAAAACAACGTAACGGCGATTGAGAGCCTTGGACGTATTTTTGATCCGAATCTGCATAAAGTCGTGCAGGAAATCGACGATCCGGAAAAACCGGCCGGAACGATCGTGCAGGAATGGCAGAAAGGCTATATGATCGGCGGCGACCGCGTTCTACGCGAAGCTGTCGTCGTCGTTACCCGCGGCGGCCCTCAGCCCGGCCGGGAACCGGCGGAACACGTTGACACGACGGTATAAAATGGAAAAGCCCGGAAATGCCGGGCTTTTTTTACGTTGTTTTTTACGCTCCGGACAGTTCTTTCGATCGTTGTTCGGCCGCTTGAACCGCCTGTGCCAGCAAAGGTTCAAATCCTTTCTGCGAATCGGTCAAAATATCTAATGCCGCGGCGGTTGTTCCGTTCGGCGTTGTCACATTCTGACGCAGTTTAGCCGGTGTTTCATCGCTTTCCCGCATCAGCAGAGCAGAGCCGATAACCGTCGCTTTTGCCAGCTTTTCCGCCGTTTCATCGGGCAGTCCGGCAGCTTTTGCCGCATTTATCAAAGCTTCCGTTAAATAAAAAACGTATGCCGGGCCGCTGCCGGAAACGGCTGTTACCGTATCGATCTGTTCTTCCGAATCCAGCCGGATAACTTCACCGCAGGCCTTTAAAATACGCTCCGTCAGTTGTTTTTGTTCTTCGGAAGCTTCCGCACAGGCCGTTACAGCCGTAATTCCCGCTCCGATGGCGGCAGGCGTGTTCGGCATCGCGCGGAAAACGACCGTCCGCTTTCCCAGTTTGTCTTTGAACCATTCAATGCGCCGTCCGGCGATAATGGATAAAACGGCGGCGCCTTTGTCGGTAAAAGGTTTTATATCGCCGATTACCTGTTCGATTAAAAACGGTTTTACGGCCAGAAAAACAATGTCAGGAGAAAAATCTTTCAGTTCCGAAGCCGAAGCGGCGCAGGCGATGCCTTTCGCTTCTAAATGCGCTCTGACTGTTTCGTTCGGTTCGGCGACACGTATCTGACCGGCGGAAAATCCGTTTTTCAACAGTCCGTTTAAAACGGCTCCGCCCATTTTTCCGCAGCCGATCAGTAAAAGAGAATTTGACAGATTCATAAAATGCTCCTTAATGTTCCCGAAATTTTTTTAAAATAGGACGATTCCCGCTTTTTTTAAAGAAAAACATTTGAGGAAACAGCCTGTTTTGGCATATAAAAGAAAAAGCTGAAAAAATAACGAGGGTACCATGTATGTAATTACAGGCGGCGCCGGCTTTTTGGGATCAAACCTTGCGGCCGGCATAGAAGAACGGGGACTGGGGGAAATCACCGTAGTCGATCGTTTTCAGACGGACGACAGATGGCGCAATATAGCAAAGCGGTCTTTGCGCGATATTGTTTTCCCCGAAAAAATTTTTGAATATCTTGATGCGCATGCCGGCCGGATTGACGCCGTTCTGCATATCAACTATACGGGGTTCGCTCAGGAAGATAACGTTGATGCTTTGATTGATGACCGTATTCATCTGACCTGGCAGTTGTGGTCCTGGTGTTCGCATCATCAGGTGCCTTTTATTTACGATTCGACGGCCGGCGTGTACGGGGACGGATCTTTGGGATTTAAAGATGATGATTCCGCCGAAGAACTGGCCAAATTAAAGCCTTTGTCCGCCGCCGCGTGGACTAAGTTGTTTTTGGACCGCAAAATCATTGATACGATCAACCGCGGCGAAACCGTTCCGCCTCAATGGATCGGGCTGCGCTGCTTTAATTTGTACGGACCGAACGAATATCATAATACCCGTCATCAAAGCGTTATTCCCAGAATTTATAACGCCGCAAAAAACGGCAAACTGTTTCCTTTGTTCAAATCGGAAAACCCGGCTTATAAAGACGGGGAGCAAATGCGCGATTTCATGTGGATTGAAGACACCGTCGACGTCATTTTATGGCTGATGCAGCACCCTGAAATCAGCGGCCTGTTCAATGTCGGAACGGGTCAGGCGCGGACTTATGCCGATGTTCTGCGCGCCGTTTATGCCGCGCTGGACGAAAAACCGGAAATGGACTTTATGGATCTGCCGGCCGAAATCAAAGGGCAGTATCAATATTTTACCCAGGCCGACATTCAAAAACTCAGAACGGCGGGATATACGAAACCTTTTACTTCGCTGGAAGACGGCGTGGCAAAATATATCCGGGAGTATTTGGAATCTGCTGATCCGTACAGATAACAGAGGTAAAAAATGACTTATAAAGGGCTGCCTTTCCCCGACATTGATCCCGTCGCCGTTCATATCGGCGGTTTTGGTTTGCGGTGGTATTCTCTGGCTTATCTGGCGGGAATTGTGCTGGCGTGGTTTCTGGCACGCAGAATGGTCAGGCGTTATCCGAATCCGGTGACGGAAATTATGGTTGACGACGTGATATTCTGGGCGACTGTCGGGTTAATCACCGGCGGTCGGTTGGGATACGTTCTGTTTTATAATTTCAGCTATTATGCGGAAAACCCGCTGCAGATTTTTGCTTTGTGGAAAGGCGGCATGTCGTTTCACGGCGGTTTGATCGGGGTAATTACGGCGGTGTGTCTGTATGCCCGCAGCGTCAAAGTCAGTTTTTTTCAGTTTACGGATATTTTGGCTTGCGTTGCGCCGATCGGTCTGTTTTTCGGCCGGTTGGCCAATTTTGCCAATTCGGAATTATACGGGCGCGTCACGGTTTCCGTTCCCTGGGCCGTTATTTTTCCGAACGGCGGACCTTTGCCGCGTCACCCCAGCCAGCTGTACGAAGCGGGATTTGAAGGGCTGCTGCTGTTTTGCGTTTTGTATTTTTTATGGACGTGCAGCGTATGGGTCAGAATCCGGCCGGGATTTCTTTCAGGGCTGTTTTTGTTCAGTTACGCCATTGTCCGCAGTGTTATTGAAAATTTCAGAGAGCCGGACGCGCAGATAGGGTTTTTGTTTGCCCGTGTGACGATGGGGCAGATGCTGACTGTTCCGATGCTGATCGGTGGCGCGTGGATAATGATATGGGCTGCGAAAAAAGCTTAGACATAATGTGTTTTCTCTGCTATTTCATAAAAAGAAACAGCAAAGACTCAGGGCTTTGAGAAGTATGCCGGTTAGTTTCAAAAGACGGGGTTTTTTTAAAACAATCGTTTCATTGATCCGTATGAAACTGATTATTCCTATGATTCGTTCTAAAAATCCGCCGGAAATTACGGCGCGCGGATCCATGGTCGGCATGGGGTGGGCGATGACGCCGCTGGTCGGCATTCAGATGTATTTGGCTTTTATGACATGGTTGGCGTGTAGGAAATTTTTCAAATGGAATTTTAATCTGCCCGTTGCAATCGCCTGGACTTGGGTTACAAACGTTTTTACCGTTCCGCCGTTTTATTACGCTTTTTACGTAACGGGAAAACTGATGATGGGCGAATTCGGCGAACGGACGACATACGCTAAATTTTACGGATTAATCAAAACGGTTTTGAATGAAAACGGCGTGATCGAAGCTTTAAAGGCTATGAGCGCCGTTTTGATTAAAGACTGGGGTTTTGCGATGATGATCGGATCGGTGCCCTGGATTATTTTCGGCGGTTGGGGGGCGTATACCTGGACATTGTGGTATATCCGCCGCCGACAGAGGACTTTGGCACAGCGGTTGGCCAACCGTCAGAAAAAACTTGAAAAGAAAATAGAAACGACGCAAAAAAGGTTTGAGCGTAAAGTTGAAAAAGCCGAACATAAAATGGAAATTAAACAGCTGAAATTTGAAAATAAACAAAAGAAACTGGAAGAAAAGCTGGAAAAAACAATCGCGGCACAGGAAGAGGTTTTTTTGGATAAACTGCAGGACGATGTTCAATGATAAAAACGACTCTTTGTTTTTCAGAAAATATCCGGTCCCGTTTTTTTACCCGTAAAAACGGTGTTTCAACGGGCGATTTTGCTTCTTTAAATTGTTCTGTCAAGGTTGGCGACGACCCTGCGAAGGTGCGTGAAAATATGCGCCGGGTGGCGGGTAATCTGGGTTGTACCGTAGAAAAACTGTTTGTGCTGCATCAGACACATTCGTCGATCGCCGTACCTGTAACGACGCGTGAACCGTTTGAAAAGACGCCGTACGGCGATGCTTTGGTGACAAACCGGTCTAATATCTTTTTAGGAATTAAAACGGCGGATTGCGCTCCCGTTTTGCTGGCCGACGCACAAAACGGGGTTGTTGCCGCAGCTCATGCGGGTTGGCGCGGGGCGGTCGGCGGCATTTTGGAAAACACGGTGCGGGCAATGGTCGAAATGGGGGCCGAAACGGATAATATTTCCGCTTTGATCGGGCCTTGCATCGCGCCGCAGTCTTATGAAGTCGGCGAAGATATGAAAGAATCTTTTTTGCAGGCAGATGCAAAGGCTTCTTTGTTTTTTGTTCCCGCCGGAGCGGGAAAATACAGATTTGATCTGCCCGGGTATGTTCTGGCCAGACTGGAACGTCAGGGGATCGGAGCGGCCGAATGGGTCGGCGAAGATACGTATGCTTTGGAAAAAGAATACTTTTCTTACCGCCGTTCGGCACAGAAAGGCGAAAACAGCGGACGACAGATTTCCGTGATCGGACTGCTGGACGAGGCCTTGTTTTAATTACAGATAAGGGATAGAAAATGAAAGTTTTTTCAGGTAACAGCAATATTCCGTTCGCGCAGGCGGTAGCAGCTTATATGGACACGTCGTTGTCAAAATGTTCCGTGCGCCGTTTTGCTGATAATGAAATCTTTGTCGAAGTACAGGAAACTGTCCGCGGTCAGGACGTTTTTATCGTTCAGCCGACCAGTTCGCCCGTAAACGACCATTTAATGGAACTGCTGATTATGCTGGATACGTTTAAACGTTCTTCCGCCCGCCGCATTACGGCTGTCGTTCCTTATTTCGGCTATGCCCGCCAGGACAGACGTTCCGCGCCGCGTACGCCCATTTCGGCCAAATTGGTCGCGGATCTGATTACTTCCGCCGGCGCCAGCCGCGTCGTTACGATGGATCTGCATGCCGGACAGATTCAGGGCTTCTTTAATATTCCGGTTGATAATTTAATGGCGGCTCCGGTCATGGTAAAAGATATCATGTATCATTTCCGGGATAAAACGCCGATGATTGTTTCACCCGACGTCGGCGGCGTTGTACGCGCGCGCGGAATAGCCAAACGCCTGCATGCCGATTTGGCGATTATTGATAAACGCCGCGAACGTGCAGGCGTGTCCGAAGTAATGAACATTATCGGCGAAGTCGAAGGCCAGGACTGCATTTTGGTAGACGATATCGTCGATTCAGCCGGTACGTTGTGCAACGCGGCCGTTGCGTTAAAGAATGCCGGGGCAAATTCGGTGCATGCTTATGTCACGCACGGGGTGTTATCCGGCGAAGCGGTTAAACGCGTAACGGATTCGCCGTTAGAATCTTTGGTGATTACGGATACGATCGAACCGACGCAGGCGGTGAAGGACGCGAAGAATATTCGTGTCGTTTCCGTTGCCGAGCTGGTCGGCGAATCGATTTTGCGCATCAGCGAAGAACGTTCGGTGACCAGTTTATTTTACTAAATAAAACTTTTTAGAAGCCCCCCTTGCATTCTTGTTCGGTCTGCAAGGGGGGGTTATTTTTTTCTTTTTGCGGCGGATAGTTCAATAAACAGAGCTTTTTGATTGCTCTTTTTTTTAATTTCGATAGTATACATATGAATCCGGTTTTACGGGTTCAGGGCGTCAGAAACCCTTTTAAACCTAGTCGTATAGCATGTAGCGACTTTAAATATTTATGCCGATTTCTGCTTAACAGGCGGATGTCGGCTGAATACGGCTATCCGCCCAATAGGTCGAGCCGTTTTAGGTTTATACGGTTTCTGAACATCCGCCTACCTGTAAAGGTAGGTTTTGTTTAACCAAAGAATAAGGATTGTTCAGAAAATGCACAGAGTTTTACAAAAAGTTTTTTCGTTTCATAAAACGAAAATCCGAAAAGTATATCGGATCTTGAATAAAAAAATCGTGCTTTGGAATTATCACTATATGATACGGGAAATTTACCGGTATCAGAATTTCCAAAGACTGTCACGACGCCTGGCAGATCAGGGAATCCGCCTGCCGGCAGATGCCATCGGATTAATAGAGGAAACGGAAATTGTTAAAGTTCCTTTAAAAGATATTCGCAGAAAATGGAACGGAAAGCTGTATCCTTTGACGCAGTGTTCTCCGTTTAAATATCTGCAGACGAGAAACAAAGGCATTTATGCCGATTACATTCAAAAACATATTGATTTGGGGGTACTGCCCGCTGATGCCGACAGAACGCCGGAACGCTTTGAAAATTTAGAAAAATCAATGAACGAAAAAGGATATAATCCGGCCTTGTGCATTGTTGTTCTGAATAAAGATAATGTCATTATTGACGGGCAGCACCGCTGCTGTATTTTGCTGTACAAATACGGCGGCGATTATAAAGTAACGGCTGTACGGGAAAAACAGCGTTAAAAAGATTGCTTTTGTCTTTAAAACGGTGTAAACAGACGAAAGCTTTCCGCATGGTGCGGAAAATAACGGTTCAGGCACCCCTGGAGGCAGAACCGTTTTGATTTTAAAAGGATAAAATTTATTATGGCTAAAACTACTTCCATTCGCGTTAATGAACGCAAAACGGCAGGTAAGGGGGCGGCTCGCGCGGAACGTCGCGCAGGTTTAATTCCCGGTGTTATTTACGGTGAAAAGAAAGAACCCGTGATGTTCTCTATTTCCGCCTTGGATCTGGACGCGCAAATGCGCCAGAAGGGTTTCTGGACGCGCCAGTTTGAAATCGAAGTCGGTAAAAACAAGTATCACGCCATCTGTCAGGACATTCAAACGCACCCGCTGACGGATCGTCCGATTCATATTGATTTCCTGCGCGTTTCCGAAAACGCGGAACTGCAGATTGAAGTCCCCGTCATGTACGAAAACGAACTGGCTTGCCCGGGCTTGAAACTGGGCGGTACGCTGAACGCGATTTACCGTGCCATTGAAGTTTCCTGTAAGCCGAAAGATATTCCGGAAACGTTGTTTGTCGATCTGACCGGCTTGGAAATCGGCGACGTTGTTAAAATGTCCGACATCAAATTCCCGGCGGGCGTCAAACCTGTTGAAGACATGGATACAACGATTGCCGCTATTGCGGCGCCGTCTTCGATGGAAGAAGCCGTTGAAGAAACGCCGGCTGCCGATACGACTGCCGCCGCGGCTCCTGCGGCTGACGCAGCGGCTAAGGCTTAATAAAGGATCAGGCCGATGTTTTTGGTGGTTGGTCTTGGGAATCCGGGATCCGAATATAAAAACAGTCGGCATAATATCGGATTTATGGCGGCGGACGAATTGTTCCGCCGCTATAATTTTTCTTCCTGGCGCAAACGGTTTAACGGCGAAACAGCTGAAGGCGTTATTGACGGACAAAAGATTCTGCTGTTAAAACCGCATACTTTCATGAACAATTCGGGACGCGCCGTTTCGGCAGCGATGTCTTTTTATAAAATTCCGCCGCAAAGCGTGATTGTGCTGCACGACGATATGGATTGCCAGATCGGGAAATTAAAAGGAAAAGTCGGCGGCGGCGCGGGCGGTCATAACGGATTGAAAAGCATTGATGAGTATTGTACGCCGGGTTATATGCGGATCAGGATCGGCGTCGGTCGCCCGTTGCACGGAGAACAAGTCATTAATTGGATCATTGCCGATTTTCCCAAAGGAGATCTGGAAAAGATTCATGTTTTATTGGAAGATATCGCCGAAACATTTCCTTTTGTTTTGTCGGGCGGCGTTTCCGAATTTACTTCCAGGTTGGCCGTGTATCAGCAAAAAAAATCAAAAAAGGAATAGAAAATGGGATTTAACTGCGGAATTGTCGGTTTGCCTAACGTTGGCAAATCAACTTTGTTTAATGCTTTGACATCGACGATGGCGGCACAAGCCGCAAATTATCCGTTTTGTACGATTGAACCGAATGTCGGTCGCGTGGCCGTGCCGGATCCGCGGCTGAAAATTTTGTCCGAGCTGGCCGATTCCAAACAGACAATTTATACACAGCTGGAATTTGTCGATATCGCGGGATTGGTCAAAGGTGCGTCTAAAGGCGAAGGACTGGGCAATCAGTTTTTGGCGTCAATCCGCGAAGTCGATGCGATCGTTCATGTTCTGCGCTGTTTTGAAAACAGCGATATTACTCATGTTGAAGGATCAATTGATCCCGTGCGTGATGCGGAAACAATAGAAACCGAATTGATGCTGTCGGATTTGGACAGCTTGGAACGCCGTATTGTGCCGTTTGAAAAGAAAGCCCGCGCCGGGGAAAAAGAAGGCAAGGAAATGGTTGCCGTCATGCAGCCCGTTCTGGACGCTTTGCGCGCGGGAAAGCCGGCGCGCACCGTTCATTTTGAAGATGAAGAACAGCAGAAACTTTATAAACAGCTGTATTTGTTAACCTCCAAACCTGTTTTGTATGTCTGCAACGTGGACGAAGCCGCGGCGGCGACGGGAAACGAATTTTCAAAGCGCGTTTTTGATATGGCCGAAAAACAGGGCAATCAGGCGGTAGTCATTTCCGCGGCGATCGAATCCGAAGTCGCTTTGCTGGAAAGCGCCGAGGAACAAAAAGAATTTTTGGAAACGCTCGGGCTGGCGGAAACGGGGTTGAACCGCGTGATCGCGGCGGGATATAAGCTGTTGAATTTAAAAACGTTTTTTACCGTCGGTCCCAAAGAATCAAAGGCGTGGACGATTCGGGACGGTATGACGGCGCCGCAAGCGGCGGGCGTTATTCATTCGGATTTTGAAAAGGGATTTATTCGCGCCGAAGTAATTTCATATGAAGACTTCATTGTCTGCAAAAGCGAAGCCAAAGCCCGGGAAATGGGCAAACTGCGTTCCGAAGGTAAAACATACGTTATGCAAGACGGCGATATCTGCCATTTCCTGTTTAATGTCTAAGGTGTTTTAAAAATGCGTTTAGCGTTGTATGAACCGGATATTCCGCAAAATACGGGGACGCTGATGCGTTTGGCGGCGTGTTTTAATCTGCCGGTTGATATAATTGAACCGTGCGGTTTTATTTTCAATGATCAGAAAATGCGCCGCGCGGGTATGGATTATCTGGATATTGTCGATTACACCCGCCATGATTCGTGGGAAAAATTTTATGCACGGCGGCAGGGGCGGATTGTTTTACTGACGACAAAAGGATCCGAACCGTATCAGAAATTCACTTTTAGAAACGACGATATTTTATTGTTAGGCCGCGAAAGTGCGGGTGTTCCTGATTTTGTTCACCAAGCGGCCGATGCGCGTCTGCGGATTCCGATGCGTCCTGAAACCCGTTCAATCAATGTAGCCGTTTCGGGGGCTATTGTATTAGGCGAAGCGCTACGTCAGACAGGATCTTTTGATTTACTAACTTAAAGTGGAATATAGACCGTTTGTATATATTTTAAATGGATTGTACTTAGCCTATTATCCATTTATTGAAAATGGTTAGAAAGGTTTTACAAATGAAAAAAACATTATTATTAACGGCGGGGGGCGCGTTTTTTTTTTTTTT
>URSF01000023.1 GCA_900550445.1 uncultured Rhodospirillaceae bacterium
TCGATTAAAAGACGATCTTAAAAATGATACTTTTTAACTGGGTTGATCCGCCCGAGGCAGAGATCAGCGCATAATTTTTCAGTCGCCATACGCAAAGCGACTATCATCGTTTGGGTTTTCTATGCCCTTGCTTTTACTCTTTTTGTAAAAGCCCTTTTACGTTATCAGAAAGTTTATGGCAGGGCAATAAATTACAGGCCGTTTAGCCGATATGTCAGGTCATATCAATTTTAAGATATATCTCTAAAGTCTGTTGAAACAAGGCGGGCGGACGTTACAAACCGTACGAATACAAAGACGGCCCGGCGTTTTCGCGCGAAAGCCTTATCGCGCCGGCGTCCGCCCGGGGGCGGTAAAAATCAATTCGGGTTAATCCAAAGGTTTCATCGTGCAATTCGCCTTTATTCCCCGCCGCCGCAAATAACCGCCGCCCCAATCGTACATGGATTCCAAAACCGGTTTGATGCTTTTGCCGAAAGCCGTCAGAGAATATTCAACCTTTGGCGGGACAACGGGAAAAACATGCCGTTTAACCAATCCGTCCGATTCCAGTTCCCGCAGCTGCTGCGTCAGCATTTTTGCCGTCGCGTTCGGAATTTCCCGGCGCAGGGCGGAAAAACGCAGCGTCCCGGACATCAGTTTCCACAAAATCAGCGATTTGTATTTGCCGCCGATTAAATTGATCGTCGCTTCGACGGGGCAGTGAATTTCACACCGGCGGCCGGCGTCTGTCTTTTGTGTCATCATAGTATCCTTTTAGATAGTATATATCTGAAAAGTGCGTTCTTGCATAAAAGAAATTATACGCTAAAACTATAAAAATACAAAGTCTGTCTGATTTAAACGGAGGCGGCATGAACAAGGAAATTTTCAATATTACGGGTATGAGCTGTTCGGCCTGTTCCGCCCGCGTGCACAAAGCTGTCGCGGCGTTGAACGGCGTGGCGGACGTTTCCGTCAATCTGTTGAAAAACAATATGATGGTCAGCTATGACCCGGACGTCTTGTCGGCGCGGGAAATTATTGACGGAGTTGAAAAGGCCGGATACGGCGCCGCAGAAGCGGGGCAGACGGCTGAACAAAAAGCGCCCGAAGACGTTTTTGCGGAAAAGGAACGGGATTTAAAAACCCGTCTGATCGCTTCTGTCATGCTGACGCTGGCGCTGATGTATTTTTCCATGGGCGCGATGTTCGGCCTGCCTTTGCCGGCGGGGTTTGACATGTCCGCAAATGCCGCCGTGTTCGCCGTAACGCAGTTATTGTTGACCGTTCCGGTTATCTTTATCAATTTCAATTATTTTAAAATGGGATTCAAAACGCTGTTTCACGGCGCGCCGAACATGGATTCCCTGATCGCGCTGGGATCCGGCGCGGCGGTGGTTTTCAGCGTGTTCGGGCTTTATAAAATTCTGTTCCTGCTGGGGGCGGGCGATCCGGCCGGCGCGCATCGTTTCGCGTCGAACCTTTATTTTGAATCGGCGGTCATGATTCTGACTCTGATCACTTTGGGGCGTTTTTTTGAAACCCGCGCAAAGGGCAAAACGGCCGGAACGATCGCCGGGCTGATGTCTTTGGCGCCGCAGACGGCGACGGTTATGCGCGGCGGCGCCGAAACGGTTGTCAATATTGATCAGCTGGCCGTCGGGGACATTATTGTCGTCAAAGCGGGCGAACGAATCCCCGCGGACGGCGTTATTGTCGAAGGGCGCGGCGTTTTGGACGAATCCGCTCTGAGCGGTGAAAGTCTGCCCGTTGAAAAAAAAGCGGGCGACACGGTTATGACGGCCGGCGTCAATACGGCGGGGCATTTCCTGATGCGCGCCGACAAAGTCGGGCAGGAAACGACTTTGGCGCAGATTATCCGTCTGGTGGACGAAGCGACGTCTTCCAAAGCGCCGATCGCCAGACTGGCCGACCGGATCAGCGGCGTTTTCGTGCCTGTCGTTATTATGATCGCCGCCGTATCTGCGGCCGTGTGGCTGATATTTGGGGCCGATGTTGAATTCGCTTTATCTGCCGCCATATCCGTTTTGGTGATTTCCTGTCCGTGCGCTTTGGGATTGGCGACGCCGACGGCGATTATGGTCGGAACGGGGCGCGGGGCGGCGCGGGGCGTTTTGTTTAAATCCGCGGCGGCGTTGGAAACGGCCGGACGTATTGACGCGGTCGCTTTGGATAAAACGGGAACGGTCACGGAAGGAAAACCGCATGTCGCCGGCATTGCCGTTATTGACGGCGTTTCACAGGCCGAAGTTTTAAAAATGGCCGCTTCGCTGGAAAATCTGTCCGAACACGCTTTGGGCGCGGCGATTGTCGAACGGGCCGTGCAGGACGGAATTGTTCCGGATCGGGTTGAGGACTTTACCCAAATTCCGGGGCAGGGGATTTCGGGAAAAATCAACGGCGTTTCCTGTCTGGTCGGAAATGCGAAAATGCTGCGTGACGCCGGGATTGACAATACGCTGGAACAAACGGGACGGGAATGGGCCGAAAAGGCGCGGACGCCTTTGTATTGCGCGGCGGGGGCGAAACTGACGGGCGTGATCGGCGTGGCCGATCCTGTCAAACCGGACGGCGCCGCTGCGGTCGCGGCTTTGAAATCAATGGGCATAGAGGTCGTTTTGCTGACGGGCGACAATGCGAAAACGGCCGAAGCGGTGCGCCGTGAAACAGGGATCGACCGTGTTGTCAGCGATATGCTGCCGCAGGACAAAGAAACGGAGATCCGCCGTTTGCAACAGCAGGGCAAAAAAGTCGCCATGATCGGCGATGGCATTAACGATGCGCCGGCTTTGGCGCGCGCGGATATCGGCATGGCCGTCGGAACGGGAACGGATATCGCCATAGAATCCGCCGGGGTTGTTTTAATGAAGAACGATTTGGCTTCTGCCGTATTCGCTTTGCGGCTGGGGCGCGCGGTGTTGCGGAATATCAAAGAAAATCTTTTCTGGGCGTTTTTTTATAACAGTGTCGGTATTCCCGTCGCCGCCGGCGTGTTATGGCCGGCTTTCGGCGTCATGCTCAGTCCCGTTATCGCCGCCGCCGCTATGAGCTTCAGTTCCGTCAGCGTCGTGACAAACGCGCTGCGTCTGCGCCGGTTTTCGGATAAACCGCTTGTTTTAAAAAGGAGTACGTCTATGAATAAAAGTATTATGATCGAAGGCATGAAATGCGAACATTGCGCAAACTTTGTCAAAAAAGCTTTGCAGGCCGTTGACGGCGTTGAAAGTGCCGCCGTTGATCTGGCGGCCAAAAAAGCCGACGTCCGGACGAATAAGGACGTTTCAGACAAAGCCCTGTCGGACGCTGTCGCCGACGCCGGTTTTCAGGTTGTGGAAATCAAAGACGTTTAGTCTGTTTCCCGCCACCAGAAAGCCGTTTTTGTTTTGCCCGGAATCAACTTTTCGCCCATTTCCGGAGTCATCAGGTCTATGGGTTTATCCCTGATTTCATCAACGACCCGATTGATTGATTTTTGCCAGTCGTGCCAGGCCAGATCGTAAACGCCCCAATGAATCGGCAGCAATCGTTTTGTCTTTAAATCAACGGCGGCCTGAACGGTCTGGTCAGGGAACATATGTATACCCGGCCACCCGCCATTCCAGGCGTCGATTTCCAACGCGGCCCAGTCGAACGGGCCGAACTGCCGCCCGATTTCGGCGTAATGCCGTCCGTAGCCGGAATCGCCGCCCCAGAATATTTTCTGATCCGGCGTTTCAATGATATAGGAATTCCACAGGGTTTGATCGGCGTCGGACAGGCTTCTGCCCGAAAAATGGATTCCTTCGACCGCGGTGATTTTCAAACCGTCCTGTTCAAACGTTTCTCGCCAGCCGATTTCCGTAATTCTGTCGGCCGCGATTCCCCAGCGGGTCAAAGCGGTCTTTAAACCGTAAGGGACGATAAAATGCCCGTTTCGGATTGATCGGACGGTTTTTCGTTCCAGATGATCATAGTGATTGTGCGTCAGCAATATGTAATCCAGTTTCGGCAATTCGCTGCGCGCGATCGGGGCGGGCTGATACCTTTTGATCGTCAGAGGAACCGGCGAAGCGTTATCAAAAACAAGATCCACACCGATGCGTTGTCCGTTCAGTTCCAATATTCCCGCGGAATGTCCCAGCCAGTAAACCGCGCTGTTTTCCGGCGTTTCGGGAAAAGAAGAAGCCGTCAGGCGGCGCATCGCGGCCGGTTTTTTGGGGCCGTGAGATTTGGAAAAAACCAGATTTAGCAGATTTACTTTGTCTTCATATTCTCCGGCCATAGGCGGGCGGACGGGTTCCGGACTGCGGAACCGTCCGTTTTTAAAATAAGGCAGTTTTTCAAAAGATTTTAATTCCTCCGGCGTCGGAGCGGCGCCCATTTCGTGTACGGCGTGCAAAACAAGTCCGATGATAATAAATCCGAATACGACTATTCCCGATAAAACCATTTTTTTCATTCTTTTCCTTTCGCCCCATAGACCCGTCGGACAGAATAAATGTTAAAGTTGACTTTAAATCAAGAAGTTTTTATAAAAAAACCGCAGCGTGGAAAAAACGCTGCGGTCCTGCTGAAAAAATCGTTCAGCGCACAAAATTTGTTTTTGCTTCAAATTCGTTTTCAGGAAACGGCAAGCCTTCCCGGCGGCTGCATTCAATCACGTTTAACAGCCAGGCCATGTTTTTCCCCAGATTGCGCATAATTTGCAGGCCTTCTTTGTCCTGTATGACTTCTTCGGGCGTATTTCCGTGCACCATATTCCAGTAGGTTGATGAAACAACGGGCATACGGGCAAAATTGAAATATTTATTGATAACGTCCAATGCCGCGGACGTTCCCGCCCGCCGCGCCGATACGACCGCCGCCCCCGGTTTAAAGGCAAAAACTTTTCCGCCGGCATAAAAAAGCCTGTTTAAAACGGATAACAGCCGTCCGCTGGGGTGAGCGAAATAAACGGGCGATCCAAAAACAAAACCGTCGGAATGTTCGGCCTTTTCGATAATTTGATTGATGATATCATCGTTAAAAACGCAGCGGTTGTTCAATTTATGGCAGGCTCTGCAGCCGATGCAATCGCGGTAGGCCTGTTTCCCCAGCTGAATAATTTCTGTTTCGATTCCTTGTTCATGCAGCGGTTTTTCAACTTCGCTTAACGCCGTAAAGGTGCAGCCGTGTTCGTTAGAGCTGCCGTTGATCATTAATACTTTCATCTTTTTAGCCCCCTGATCTGTTTTTGCTATTTTACAGGACGGCGATTTTTAAAAACAAGCATAAAAAAACGCTTGCCTTAAAGTTGGCTTTAAATTTTAAACTGTCTTTGAAAATTAATTCTGTGAAAGGAAAAAAACATGCAAAGGCGTACGTTTTTAATGAATTCTCTGGCTTTGTTCGCTTTGTCCGCGCTGCCGAAGCTGACAATCGCCCAGACAATCGCCGTTTCCGACGAAGTAAAATCAATAAAACCAACAAACTGGGATTCGGATTTATGCGCCTGCCGCTGAAAGATCCCAAAGACCAGACCTCGATTGATTACGACGAATTAAATAAAATGGTCGATACTTTTCTGGAACGCGGTTTTACGTACTTTGACACCGCTTGGATGTATATGGGTTATGAAAGCGAAATCGCGATCAGAGAATCTTTGGTAAAACGTCACCCGCGCGATAAATTTACGGTCGCCAGCAAAATGCCCGCCGGTTATCTGACGTCTCAGGAACAGCAGGAGGAAATCTTTAACAAACAGCTGGAAAAAACCGGGCTGGATTACTTTGATTATTATCTGGTGCATAACGTTAATGAAGAAACAATCGGAAACGTTAAAAAATACGACAGCTTTAAATTCATCGCGGATAAGAAAAAAGAAGGAAAAATCAAACATATCGGTTTTTCTTTCCACGGTATGCCGGAATTGCTGGAAACCGTTTTGAAAGAACACCCGGAAGTCGAATTCGTCCAGCTGCAGATTAATTACATTGACTGGGACAACGCCAGTATTCAGTCGCGGAAATGCTATGAAATCGCGCAAAAGTACAACAAGCCCGTCATTGTTATGGAACCGGTCAAAGGCGGTACTCTGGCCGTTGTCCCGCCCGCCGTCGAAAAAATATTCAAAGACGCCGAACCGGATATGTCCGTGGCGTCCTGGGCCGTGCGTTACGCGGCCAGCCTGGACGGCGTGATGATGGTTTTAAGCGGCATGTCTGATATGGAACAGCTGTTGGACAATACCGGATATATGCAAAATTTCAAACCGTTGACGGATCAGGAAAAATCTGTCATCGAACAGGCTGTTAAAACGCTGCATGCCTCGATTGCCATTCCCTGCACCGCCTGTCAGTACTGTGTGGAATGGTGTCCGATGAAAATCGCGATCCCGCAGTATTTCGCTTTGTACAACGCCGAAAAGCAGGAACGTACGGACAAACCTTTTACGGCGCAGAAAATTTACTATGACAACATGACGAAAACGCACGGAAAAGCGTCCGCCTGCATCGAATGCCGGCAGTGTGAACGGCATTGTCCGCAGCATATCGAAATTACAAAATGGTTGAAAGAAGTCGCAAAAACGTTTGAAGCTTAAAGGAGGTTTTATGAAAAAACTTTTTTTATCTATGATCTTGTCGCTTTTGGTTTTTGGAAGTAACGAAGCTTTTGCGCAAACCGCGCAGGAAGGAAACGAAATGGGAAATGTTTCACAGCGGAAAATTCTGATCGCTTACTATTCTTACAGCGGAAATACCGCCGAAGTCGCCAAAGCCATTCAGGCCAAAACCGGCGGGGATTTGTTTGAAATCAAATCGGATCACGCTTATCCGGCCGAATATCGCCCGATGACCGAACAGGCAAAAAAAGAAATCGCCGACGGTTTTCGTCCGAAGCTGACGACAAAAGTCGGCAATATCGCTCAGTATGATATTGTTTTTCTGGGATCACCGAACTGGTGGGGTACGATTACGCCGCAGGTCAGCAGCTTTCTGGAAAGTTATGATCTGAACGGAAAAACTGTCGTGCCGTTTATTACGCACGGCGGCGGCGGTGTTCAGAATACAATCCGGGATATGACGGCGCAGTGCAAAGGCTGCCGCGTTGAACAAAACGGCTGGACCGGTTACGGCAACCGGACGTCGGGAATACAGGATTGGGTCGACGGTTTGAAACTTGTTCCGTAAATTTTTTCGGACAGAAAAAAACGTCCGGCAAACGCCGGACGTTTTTTTATTGCTCTCAGGCGGCCGGTCGCGCCCGGCTGATAATCCGGCAGGACGAACCCGGCAGTTTGTTTTCGTCAAGAATGATATGATGAATTTCGTCCGCTTCGATCCGGCCGCTTTTGGGGTTTTTAACGCTTAAAACGGAACCGTTGATTTTTGCCTGAACGGCGCTGTATTCAAAAGCCAGATCCGTCCCGATCATTTCGCAGTCCTGCAAAACCAGATTTTCCGCATAGCATAAAGGCTGCGTGCCGGTAATTTTACAGCGGACAAAGCGCAGATTTTTGGAATACCAACCCAAATATTCGCCCGTAATGACGCAGTCTTCGATAATGGCGTTCTGAGCATGCCAGAAAGCGTCCTTTGTATCCAGAACAGAGTTTCTGACCGTTATGTTTTTGACATATTGGAACGAATATTTTGCTTTCATTTTCAGGCCGTTAATTTTAATGCTTTCGCTTTTTAAAAACGGATATTCGGATTCCAAAACCGTGTCTGTCATTTCCAGTTTTCTGCAAAACCAGCCGAATTCCGGCGAGTGAATCGCGCAGTTTTTAATGCGGGTATCGTCACATTCGCGCACGGCTTTGATGCCGTTTAAAACGCAGTTGTTTAATTCTGCATTGCTGTCATACCATAATGCCGCGCGGCAATCCGGCGTAAAACGGCTGTTCTCGATCCGGCCGCCGTTTAAATGCCATAACGGGTAACGCAGGCCGAACAGACAGTTTTCGACGGTAATGTTTTCACATTCTTTCAGGGCGGATTCTCCGTCTGCCGGCCCTTGAAAAGAACAGTTTGAAACAAGGCCCGAACGCAGGGCGTACAAAGCCCGTTCCGTGTCGAAAGTTTGATTTTCGTATTTTTTCATGTCATTCCTCATCATTTTTCGGGAACCAGTTTTAGAATCGTAATTTCCGCCGGCGCCAGAAAGCGCATTTGCGGGCCCCATTGGCCGCTGCCGCGGGAAACGTAAATCGCCGCGTCGTTATCCGTTTCATACAGGCCGGCCAGATATTTGTTGTACAGTTTGGTAAAAATGTGAAACGGGAAAATCTGTCCGCCGTGTGTATGTCCCGACACCTCCAGATCAAAAGCGTTATTTTTGCCGAAATCGGCGGGCGTGTGCGACATCAGCAGCCGGAACTGACCCGGTGCGGCATTTTGAAAAGCGGCTGCGGGATCAATTTGTAATTTATGAGCCGGGGCGGAAAACAAATCCGGTATTCCGGCAATGTACAGCTGATCCTGTATCGCCGTTCCGCTGTTTTCCAAAAAAGAAAAACCTAATTCTTTCAATAGGTTGACGCTTGGCTCATATCCGGCGTAAAATTCGTGATTGCCCGTGACGAAATAAATTCCGCCGGAAGTTTTTAATTTTTGCAGCAGCTTTGCCGTTTCCAAAACTCTACCGGGTTCATCGTCAATGATGTCGCCTGCCAGCAAAACGACGTCCGGATTTTCGGCGTTTGTTTTTTCGACAATGCCCTTTATCTTATCCGGACTGATAACGCGATGAATATGCAGATCGCTTAGAACGGCAAGCGTTATCGGCCGTTTGATTTTACCGGAAGCGAACTCCAGCGTTTTTACCGCGGGGATTCTGAGACCTTCATAACAGGCCCAACCCGTGCAGACAAGACTGAAAACCAACAAAACGCCGTTCAGACGGATCAGAGTCGTTTTGGAAAACGGAGAAACAATTCCGGGCGTTTTAAATAACCGTCCCACTGCATAAACAGCCGTCCAGATAATATCCCTGAATACGGTTGCCGAAAATAAAATAATGCAGAAAACAAACAGGAAATATAAAGAATACCGATAAGCGGCAAAGTATCGTCCCAAAAAGCTTTCAAACTGATAGGACGTCAGGGCGGGGATACAGCCGGCCAGTAAAAACAAGATAAAAAAGCCTGTTTTTTGTTTGCGTGTTAAATCCAAAAACCATGCGTAACGCCAAAACAGAAAAAAGGTGGCAAAGCACCCCAGAACAGATGTTGTTACGGCACAACTGATCATGTCAACCTCCCTGAATATATTATCGAATCGCTGATTGTTTTCAGGTTACAAGTTAAAGTTAACATTAAGTCAAGATGTTTTTTTGCAAAAAAAAAATCACTTTAATTGATTAAGCTCTTTTTTCAGCAAATTCAAGTCGTCGGAACAAAGCGCCGCCTGTATCCGGTCTAACTCTTCGTCGGAACGGTCGTAAATTTTTAAGGCTAAGAGTTCCTGAATGACAAAGTCTTCAAATCGTTTTTTAATCGGTTTTGCCGGATTGCCCCCGACAATCGTGTACGGTTCGACGTCTTTGGCGACAATGCTGCCGGCGGCTATGACGCAACCTTCGCCCAGATGCACGCCCGGCAAAATCATGCTGCGCATGCCGATCCAAACGCCGTCGTCAATATGGGTGTCGCCTTTTTGGCGATAGCTTTCAACAATTTTTTCCATAAAAGGATAATTGGAAAACCAATCGTTGCGGTGCGTGTTATTGCCGCCCATCAGGATAACGGTTTTGGCCCCGATACAGACGCAGTTGCCGATGTAAAGTTTGTCAATCGGCCATTGCGGCTGCCAGTGTTGTAAGCTGTAAGCGTTGCCGTAAAGATAACGCACAACGTAATTTTCAAAATTTTCGGTCCAGGCATTGCTGTAATAGCTTTTTGTTCCCTTGACGATAATGTTGGGATTTTTGACGCTTTGATGCAGATATTCGACTTTTGACCAGTGTTTTTGCATTACCAGAATTTAAACAGTTTAAGCAGGTTTAATTTGTTTTTCTTTGTCATAAAAACTTTATTGCAATAGGGACACTGCGTAAAGGCGGCGGAAAACTTTTTCGCCAGTTTCATGACGATGAACGGCGGAATCAAAGTTACAATCAAAATCAGTGCGACAGCGGCGTAAAAGGCAAAACGGTAGTATTTTTCAATGCCGTCAAACAAGTCTTTGAAAACGCCGTTTTTATTTCCGGCCAGTTCGGTATAAATCGTTTTTGTCGCTTTTCTGTCCGCTTCGGACATCAAACCGTATTTGCCGTTTATCATATTCTTATAAGAAGCGCCGCTTAACGCCAGCTGTTTTTTTATCTGCGTTTGCGCCAAAGAAGAAACTTCTTTTTTCAGGCCGGCTTGAATTTCCGTGTTCAAAGACGTTTTAACCTGTTCGGTTGTTTTCGTCAGCTGCTTGTTGACACTGTCGATCTGTTTTTGCAGCGCGGCGGAAGTATCGCCGATTTTCGCGGCTTCTTTTATTCCCAGTTTTGATAATTTGGACGCGGCCTGTTTTGTTTTTTCGGCGGCTTGTTCCGCTTTATCCAGCTTGATTTCCGGCACTTTGATTTTTGCCGTGTACTTTTCAATGTCAATGCCGGCCAGAACTTTGTCGGAAAAGGCGGCGTATTGTTCCGTTAAAATGCCGTTGGCCTGGGCAATCGTTTTAACCGCGATAAATTCCTTGATACTGTCCGCGCGGGACGCCGCAAAATAAACGGCCGGAACGACGATCAGCAAAATCCATAACAGGGAAAAAATCCGCGCCGCTTTTATTAAAGGCGATGTTTGATGCAAAAGTTTATATTCTTCGCCGCTTGTCGTTGTTGTCATATATTCCGGCCTTTCCTGAAAAATTTTTTTCATTATACCTTTCGGTCAGGCGAAGGCAAGTTCTTTAAAAAACAGCGGGTGTTTTTTGTCGTCTTGCCGTTTTGGCGCCGGCGGGAGTATAATGGCGAAAAGGTTTTTAAAGAGGAATGAAAATGATTATGGCAATCGG
This sequence comes from uncultured Rhodospirillaceae bacterium, assembly GCA_900550445.1. Taxonomy (GTDB): domain Bacteria; phylum Pseudomonadota; class Alphaproteobacteria; order CAAGCB01; family CAG-977; genus UBA11549. The sequence goes on from URSF01000023.1 coordinate 10,971, forward strand.
CGGCGCCGGCAGCTGCGGCAAAACTTTTCTGGCGCAGAAATTATTGGAACGTTATGCCGTACCGTATATTTCTCTGGATCATTTAAAAATGGGGTTGATCCGCGGCGGGGAACCTCTGGACGTTGAAAACGACGCTCAAATCACGCAAAGACTGTGGCCGGTTGTCCGCGGGATTATGGAAGTTAATATTGAAAATCATCAGAATATCATTCTGGAGGGGTGCTATCTGCCTGCGGACAAACTGAGAAAACTGCAGGAAAAGTATCCTGATGAAACCGCTTTTTTCTGTATCGGTTTTTCTGCCGCTTATATTAATAAATATTTTGACAGCCGTATTATAAAATACAGAAATGTGATCGAAACGCGCTTATATGACGAAACGCGCAGTCCGGAAGAAATGATCCGGGAAAATGAAGCGGTGAAAAAAAACTGTTTGGAACATCAGATCAGGTTTTTTGAAATCGGCGATGATTTTAATTTGTTTGTTCAGGAAGTTTTTGACTGGCTGGACAGGAAAGGAAAAAAATGAAATTTCAGTATATTAATCATCATTCGGAACGATTGGTCGTTTTTTTTGCGGGCTGGGGGTGCGATGAACATCAGTTCGCGGAATTAAAAGATCCCGGCAGTGATATTTTGATTTTGTTTGATTATGACGATTTGAAAATCCCGTTTGATTTTTCAAAATATGCCGAATTGAACGTGATTGCGTATTCGGCCGGCGTGTTTGTATCGTCTTTGCTGAACGCCGGACTGCCGCGGGTCAAAAAACGTGTCGCGGTCAACGGTAATCCGTATTTGTTTGATGAAGATCTGGGATTGTCGAAACGAATTTTAAACGTGCTGGAATCGGTTGATTTGAATAACTATCTGGCTTTCAGGCGGCAGTATATGGTTGAAACGGACGCGGAATTTTCCGAATATAATCGTCTGCAGTCGTTGCGCAGTGTCGAAAGCTGCGCCGGGGAGCTGAATTTTTTAAAAGAACTGTACGCGTCGCGCAAACCGGATATACGTGATGATTTTGACAAAGCCGTATTTTCTGAAAACGAGCCGTTTTTTAATCTGGATAATCAAAAGAAATTTTATGACGGCAGAATCGGAATCGTTGCGGCGGCGCGGCATCACCTGTTTTTTAAATTTAAGTCGTTTGAAGAGATATTAAACTATTAATTTATAAAAAATAGTTTTAATTCAATATGATATATTATATCTTTAAAGGGTATTATTTCAAACGTTTGACTTAATTCTGTTCCCGTGCTACTTTTTTCAAAAAAGGAAAAAGGTATGACGGATACAAAAACGAAGCTGCTGCGCTCTGCCGCGAAACTGTTTGCCAAATACGGTCTTGACGGCGTTTCAACCCGCGATCTGGCAAAGCGGTCGGGGGTAAATTTATGTTCGATCAATTATTATTTCGGCACGAAACAAAAATTATACGAAGCCGTTTTGCAAGACGTGATTTCATATATTTCGGATCATTTTCTTTTTTCTGTCCGCGAAGCAATCGCTTCGGCCGGACAAATGACGCCCCGGGAAGAAATAAAGTGCATTATCGGACATTTTTTTGAGTTTTTATGCGGTGAAGACGTGTCTGAAATTCAGGCCGAGCTTTTGATGAAAGAATTATTAAAACCGACGGCGGCGTATGACCGGTTTTATCTGACGATTTTTGAACCTCTGCACAAACGATTGTCCGGCCTGGTCGCTTCCGAATTGAATTTACCGCCGGATTCGCGGCGGGCCGTTTTACAGACGCATATTCTGCTGGGGCAGGTCGCTATGTTCAGAATCCATAAAACGGCTTTGTTGCGGCGGCTGGGCATGAAAAAATATACGCCGGAACTGATGGAACGGACAAAATTGCTGTTAATGCGCAGCTGCGACGCTGTTTTAAATGCGTTAAGGGAGGAATAATGAAAAAACTGCTGTTTCTTTTCTGCCTGCTGATCGCCTCCTGCCAATCGGAAAAAACAGACGTTTACAACGGTTATGTCGAAGGCGAATATGTTTATGTTTCCGCTTATACCGGCGGGATTTTGGATCGGATTGACGTTGTTAAAGGACAGCTTGTCGATCCGGGCGCCGCTTTGTTTCGCCTTGACGAAGAAATTTGGGCGGCGGATCTGGCGCGCGCGCAAAGCGTTCTGGACAAAGCGTATGCGAACCTGTCGAATTTAAGCAAAGGCAAGCGCAGACAGGAACTTGACGTTATTTTAAAACAAAAAGCGCAGGCGCAGGCGGTTCTGGATAATGCGCGCAAAGAATTTATGCGGGCGGAAGAACTGATAAAAACGCGCAATATCAGCCGGTCGGATTATGATAAAAAGCGTTCCGATTATGAAAACGCCCGCGCAAAAACGGAAGAGTTGGAAGCTTCGTTTCAAACGGCGACTTTGGCCGCGCGCGAAGACGAATTAACCGCGGCGCGCAAAGAAATTGAAGCCGCCGCTCAGGATTTAAAGAAAATACAAAAACAGGCGGCAAATAACGCGGCGGTTTCTCCCGTCGCCGGGAGGGTGCAGGACGTTTATTTCCGCCGCGGCGAATTTGTGCCGGCAGGAACGCCGGTCGTATCCGTACTGCCGCCCGAAAATGTCAAAGCGCGTTTTTATGTGCCGGAAAACGTTTTTTCGCAAATTAAACCGGGGACGAAAGTGTCGGTTTTTTGCGACGCCTGTCCGCCCGCGGGGATTGCGGCGTCAGTGTCTTTTATTTCCACGCAAAGCGAATTTACGCCGCCGGTCATTTACAGTGTGGAAAGCCGGAATAAGCTGGTTTTTATGATCGAAGCGGTCTTTGATGACAAAACGCGGAATCTGCCGCCCGGACTGCCCGTTAACGTAAGGATAGATCATGATGAGCGCGCCGGCGATTGAGGTAAAGGGACTGACAAAAGCTTTCGGACCGCGCGTGGTTGTCAATCATGTCAACATTACGGTGCCGCGGGGGAAAATTTATGGTTTTCTGGGGCCGAACGGCAGCGGAAAAACAACGACGATCCGAATGTTGTGCGGGTTGCTGACGCCCGACGGCGGGAACGGAACGTGCCTGGGGTTTGATATTTTGACGCAAAGCGCGCTGATCCGCAAAAAAGTCGGTTACATGACGCAGAAATTCAGTTTTTGGGAAGATTTGACCATTCGTGAAAATTTGGAATTCACAGCGAATATATACGGTATGGATCATGTCCAACGCCGGGTTGACGAGGCTTTGGAAAAACTGCGCCTGACGTCGCGCGCCGGCCAGCTGGCAGGCAGTCTGTCGGGCGGGTGGAAACAGCGTCTGGCGCTGTCCGCGTGTATTTTGCACGAACCGGATATTTTGCTGCTGGACGAACCGACGGCGGGCGTCGATCCCAAAGCGCGGCGTGAATTTTGGGACGAAATCAATCACTTGTCCGATAATGGGCTGACGGTTCTGGTCAGTACGCATTATATGGACGAAGCCGAACGGTGTCATGAGATCGTATATATCGCTTACGGCAATATTATGGCGCAGGGAACCGTAGAACAGGTGATTGCGAAAACAGGACTGAAAACATTTGATGTAACGGGCGGACAGACGGCTGTTCTGCGTTTAAAATTGGAAGATTGTCCTGATATAACGACGATGGCTTTGTTCGGGGAACATCTGCATATCTGCGGCCCGGACGCCGAAAAACTGAAAACGGTTTTAACGCGTCTGGCGGACGGTTGCGTCTGGCGTGAAATTCCGACAACATTGGAAGACGCGTTTATTTATTATTTAAAAAACGCGAAGGAAAACTGAGATGTTTGATTTTTCTCTGCAAAGAATGAAGGCTTTGATCTGCAAAGAATTTATTCAGTTAAAACGCGATCGGCCGACGCTGGTGATGATTGTCATGCTGCCAATTATACAGCTGCTGCTGTTCGGATACGCGATCAACATGGATCCGAAACACATGCCGGCGGCCGTGATTTCGCGCGACAATACGTTTTTGACGCGCAGCCTGACGGCCGCTTTGGAAAAATCGGATTATTTTAAATTTACCGTGCCGGCCGCAAGCGATGTTCAGGGAGATCGCCTGCTGCGCCGCGGCGACGTGATGTTTGTCGTTACGATTCCGGACAATTTTACCGCAGATGTGATCCGCGGGCAAAAACCGTCCGTTCTGCTGCAGGCGGACGCTTCCGACCCCGGTACGATCAGCGGAGCGGTCGGCGCTTTGACGCAGATTGCGGACAAAGTTATTACCCGTGAAATGACGGGCAGTCTGGCAAAACTGCGGCAGGAATCGCCTGCTTTTTCCATTCAGGTGCAAAAATCCTATAATCCCGAAGGTTTTACCCGTTATAACATTGTTCCCGGTCTGATCGGCATCGTATTGATTTTTACGGGCGTGATGATGACAGCGCTGGCTTTGACGCGCGAACGGGAACGCGGCACGATGGAAAATCTGCTGGCAATGCCCGTCCGTCCGCTGGAAGTAATGGCCGGAAAAATTACGCCGTTTATTTTTATCGGATTGTTTCAGGCTTTGCTGATTTTGACAATCGCCCGTTATTTGTTTTCCATTCCCGTAATCGGCAGTTTCGGATTGTTGTTTTTTTGTATGGTTCTGTTCATTATCTGCAATTTATCTTTGGGTTTTTTAATCTCGACGATTGCTAAAAATCAAACGCAGGCGCTGCAAATGTCAATTTTCGTTTTGCTGCCTTCGTTAATGTTGACGGGATTTATGTTCCCGTTTCACGGTATGCCCGAATGGGCGCAGATGATCGGACGGTGTATTCCGCTGACTTATTTCGTGCGCATTGTGCGCGGCATTATGCTGAAAGGATCGGAGTTTGCGGATATCGTTCCGCATTTGTGGCCGTTGCTGGTGCTGATGGCAGTTATTACGGGCGTTACGATGAAAGCGTACAAAAACACGCTGGATTAATCAAAATGCCGATGAATACACTGTATGATCGTTTTGTGGATTCCCGGCGTGATTTCGTAATAAACGAACCGGCCGTCTTTTCTGGATTTGACGAATCCGCAGTCGCGCAGACGTTTTAAATACTGCGATGTTTTCAGCTGTTCAATGCCGGTGCCTTTGACAATGTCGGATACGCAGCTTTCCCCGGACAAGGTCAGGTATTCCAGAATTCTGATTTTATCAATATGCGCAAACAATTTGATATGGTTGGCCGTCATTGTCATAAAATCGCGTGGCAATGGCAGTTTAACGCCGTCTGCCAGAAATTTAAAATCGTCCGTCATATAGCCGTACAATTTCCGGGCGCAGTGGAATAAGCTGGCCGGGTATTCTCCGCTGAGCGCGTAATAAATAAAAATGCCCCGCCGCTGCGTTTTTACCAGACCGGCGTCGCGCAGTTTTTTCAGATTCTGAGAAACAATAATTTGTTCTTCGCCGATTCCTTTTGTGATGTCGGATACGGAAGACGGACCGTGAATGTCTAAAAATTCCAAAATACGCAGCCGCAGCGGGTGACCGATATAGTAAACTCCTCTGACGGCTTGTTCCATAATTTCGACGGGCAGCTGCTGCATGGAAAACTTTAACCCCTTGTTTTTTCTGAAATATATCAGAAATTAATCGGCGTGTAAATATTTTTATTGACAATTTTAATACATAGTAATTATTATACATATTAAGATAAATATATATAAAAAGAGGTCAACATGAAAAAACTCGTTTTGTTTTTAACCGCCGGACTGTTTTATCCTTCGGCCGTTTTGGCCAATCCGGCTTGCGCCGTTTGTACGGTGGCGATCGGCGCTTCGCTGGAAATCGCCAGAAAACTGGGTGTGGCGGACGCTGTCGTCGGTTTATGGGCGGGCGCTTTGCTGACGCTGCTGGGGTATTGGACAATTTTGTTTTTTGATAAAAAAAACTGGCGCTTTCCGGGGCGCGATTTTGTGCTGATGGCCGTTTCCGTCGGCATGATCGGGTTTATTTATATCAAGGAAGTCGTTTATACGCCGGTGATTATCTGGAACGTATTTTATCTTGACCCGATTTTGTTCAGCACGATTTTGGGTATGCTGCTGTTTATTTATTCCCAAAAATTTTACCAGTGGATGAAGGCAAGAAACGGCGGTCATGCTCATTTCCCGTTTGAAAAGGTCGTTCTGCCGGTCGTCTGGCTGTTGGCGGCCAGTGTGTTTTTCACTTATTTTCCCATTTCGCTGTAAGGAGATGAAAAATGAAAAAAGCAAAAGACGTTAAAGAGTTTGTAGAAAGAATCGACGCGACGAAAAAAGTTAATCCGAAAGATTTGTCTTCCGATCAGGATTTAACGATTGCGATCATGAATTTGATTTCGATTGAAGAACATCTGGTCTTCAGCGGTGCGAAAACGGGAAAGAATTCTTTTTACGATTTAATCGAGGAAGTCCGCGAATTGCGCAAGACGCTGATGCAGAAAGTCATTCCGCAGTATGAAGGCGAAGTCTGGTGCATATCGAAACATCTGCTGGCTTCGGCCATGCGGCTGATGGAAGTCGGCACGAAACAGCAAAGTCTGGGACATAAAGAAGAGGCGTACAAATTGTTTTCCCAAGCGTATGAGCTGTACTGCCTGTTTTGGGGACTGAACATGAATATGTTGGATACTTCGGACGTAAAATGGATTGAAGACAAACGCGAAGACATAGTTCAGCTGTCCGAAAAAATCGAAGCCGTTTCCGCAGGCAAAGATATTCCCCGCGCCGGCGAAACGGAAAAAAAACAAAGCGCCATGGATAAAATGAAAGCCTTTGTCCGAAAGGCCGTCGACTGCTGTATAGAATAAAGGAGGCCGCCATGAAAAAATACCTGCCGTTATTTTCTTTGTTTTCTTTTTTATTCTTTTCTTTTGCCGCGCGGGCCGAGATTCAAAAGGAAGTGCTTGTTTTTTCCGAACCATGCCTTTTCTGCGACGTTTTAAAGGAAGACATGAAATCCTGGATTGTTCCCGACAATCCCGACGTTAAATTTACCGTTTTGGATATGCGGAACGAAGAAAATTATAAACGTTTTTACAAACTGGCCGAAACGCACGGCATTAAAAGCCGGACGTCGTTTCCGGTTTTATTTGTCGGCAAAGACTGCATAACCGGCTGGACGCCGTCAGACCGTGAACAGTTCCGCCGCTGTATGGCCGAATTTAAAAATGAAAATTTCAGCCGGCTGAGCTCGGATTGACCAAAAACAGGAACGATAATCCGCCCCGGGAAATAAACGAAGTTGTTTCCTTGATTAATGATATTGCGGACGAAAAGGATCTTGTCGGCTTAACGGTCGCCGAACCGATGCCCAGAACGGTAATCAGGCTGAAAAACATGCTGGCGCGCCTGCCGCTGTTGGAAAAATAAAACGGTTACAAAGCCGTTCCTTTTTTCGGACGGAACAGACGCGACATGTCTGCGCCTTCCAGTTCCAACAGCTTGATTTTAATGTCCAGTCCGCCCGCATAGCCGGTCAGGCTGCCGTTTGTTCCGACGACCCGGTGGCAGGGGATAATAATGGAAATCGGATTATGACCGACTGCTCCGCCGACGGCTTGCGCCGACATTTTGGCTTTTCCGGTTTTTCGGGCGACCATTTTGGCTATACCGCCGTAAGTCCGGACCTGTCCCAAAGGAATATCACATAAAATTTTCCAAATCATCTGACGGAATTCCCCGCCTTCGGGAGCCAGAGGCAGTTCGGAAATCGCGGGATTTTGCTTTTGAAAGTATTTGTCCAGCCATTGCGCCGCCTGAATAAAAACCGGCAAATCCGCCTTTTCCCGACACTCCTGCGGAGCGGTGGCGGCAAAATATTTTTGCTTTTCAATCCATAAACCGGTTAAATTCGTTCCGTCGCTGGTCATAAATAATTTCCCGACCGGTGAAGTGTAAAAGTCTGAATAAAACATATCTGAACCCCCGGCTTAAAAAATACACGCGCTTATTGTGGCATAGCTTTTCGGTTTATGCTATTTTTTTTCAGACTGTTTTTTGGCCGGTTCTTTTTATGGAATAGAGTATGAAGATAAAACAGCTTGCCGTCAGGGATCCCGTACTGGTGGAAAAACTGATTGACGTGTGGACGCGGTCGGTGCGGGCGACGCATACTTTTCTGAATGAAGATGATATTCGCCGTCTGACGCCTGTCGTCAGACAAGGACTGACGGAAATCCCCGTATTGGTTATAGCTGAAACGGACGAAGGAAATCCGGTCGGATTTATGGGAATCGGGGACGGTTGTCTGGAAATGCTGTTTCTTCACCCCGATTGCCGAGGGCAGGGGTTGGGCAGGCAGTTGTTAAAAATGGGGATAGAACAGTATGACGTTCGGCGGTTGGACGTGAATGAACAAAATCCGGCGGCGCACGGGTTTTATGAACATATGGGATTTAAAGTTGTCGGCCGAAGCGAATTTGACGATTACGGTAATCCGTTTCCGATTCTGCATTTGATTTTGGAAACGGATATCCGAACGGGAAAGGAATAATATGCAGGATTTAATCAACGGACGTTGCGGCTGGGCGGGAACGGACGAATTATACGTCAAATACCATGACGAAGAATGGGGACGGTTGGTAACTGACGACCGGATTTTGTTTGAATTTCTGGTGCTGGAAAGCGCTCAGGCCGGCTTGTCCTGGATCAATATTTTGAAAAGGCGTGAAGGATACCGAAAAGCCTTCTGCCAATTTGACGTGCGGAAGGTGGCGCAGATGACGCCGGAAGACATTGATCGCCTGATGCGGTTTGACGGTATTATTAAAAATCGTTTGAAAATCAAATGCACGGTTGATAATGCGAAACAGTTTATCGCCGTGCAAAAAGAATTTGGAAGCTTTTATAACTATATTGTGTCGTTTTTCCCTGAAAAACCGCCGCTGATTCATCATTTCAAAACTTTGGATCAAATTCCGGCGACGTCTGAACAATCAGACGCGATCAGCAGAGATATGAAAAAACGCGGCTTTAAGTTCTTCGGTTCAACGCTTTGCTATGCGTTTTTGCAGTCCGCGGGATTTGTAAACGATCATCTGGAAGGCTGTTTTTGCAAAACCGATTCTTTGTCCGGCCGGGCAACGTAAAAATTTGCAAAGGCGATCGGAACAAATGCCGAAAGGCAGCGCTTTTAAAGCGCTGCCTTGATGTTGAAGTTACTGCCGCCCGTTCAAATTTTCCTTGAAAAACCGTTCCATTTTATCGAACGGAATAACGTCCGTTTTATAATACAAGTCCGTATGATTCGCGTTTGGGACGATCATCAGTTCTTTGTTGCCGCCTGTCAGCTTTTTAAAAGCGTCTTCCGAAAAATAACGGCTGTGCGCTTTTTCGCCGTGTATCATTAAAACCGGGTTTTTGATCGTGTGGCTGTACGCCAGGATCGGCTGCGTGATTAAAGACAGAGCGGAAGTCGTATTCCACGCGCCGTTTGAACCGATTGAACGTTTGTGAAACCCGACCGGCGTTTTATAGTAATTGACGTAATCTTTGACGAATTGCGGTTCGTCGCCGTTCAGCTTGTCCGGCAGCGGCGCCGCTTTGGCGTAAGTATTGCTTTTAGCGTCCAGAGTGCGCTGGTTGTTCAAATTTTCGCGCATTTTATACAGCTCTTCTTCCGATATGGAATCATTGTATCCTTTGGCTGAAACACGGGTCATGTCATACATTGTGGAAGTTACCGTCGCTTTGATTCTTGTGTCTTGCGCGGCCGCGTTTAACCCGAAACCGCCGAAGCCGCAAATGCCGATAATGCCGATTTTTTCCGGATCAACTTCGGGCAATGTCGTCAAATAATCGACCGCGGCGCTGAAATCATCGGTGTTAATGTCGGGTGAAGCAACGTCGCGGACAGTTCCCCCGCTTTCTCCGGTAAAAGACGGATCAAAGGCAAGAGTGATAAAACCCCTTTCCGCCATTGTTTGCGCGTACAGCCCCGAAACCTGTTCCTTGACCGCGCCGAACGGCCCCGAAACCGCTATTGCGGGCATCTGTTCGTCCTTTTTGTTTTTAGGGATATATAAATCGCCGACCAACGTAACGCCGAAACGATTTTTAAATACAACTTTGCGTGTGTCGACCTTGTCGCTTTTTTCAAACACTTTATCCCATTCTGCGGTCAGAACCGGCCGATTTTCCGAATCTTTTTTGGAATCGGAACAATAAAAAGCCGCGGCGGTTAATAAAGCGCCGACAGCCGCGGAACCTAAAAGTGCAAACATTTTCATTTTATTCCTCTCTTTAAAGTTACGATGATATTTTTATCCCTAACATTTAAAGTTAACTTTAGGTCAAGAGTTTTTTTATGTAAAACGGGCGGGGGGGGGGGGGGCCGACAGGTAAAAAAACGGCAGTTTTAATACCTGCCTTTTGCATTGGCGAAGCTTACATCACAGTTTACGAGCTATTTTCTTCACAGACAATATAACTTGACTTTTATAATTTTATAAAGAAAATTTATGTAAAAAATAAAAATATAAAAGGGATATTGGTATGAAATACATAATATATATTCTCTGCTTTTTAGTATTATGTTCTTGTATAAAAAAATTGATTCACAAAATAACCCAATTAATTGGTCAGCTTATATAAACGGACTAAATGAATCAATAGTCATCTACAATCCAAATCATGTAAAATATTATATTCACAACCCCGAATTAGCAATGCGTCGTCGCTCGCCTTGTTCCACATTTAAAATTATTTCAAGTCTGATTGCTCTGGATAAAGGTATTGTAAATCCTGAAAATTCAACTATGATTTGGAGCGGAGAAAATTATTGGCTATCTACATGGAACAAAAATCTCAATATTTCAGAAGCATTTCATGTGTCTGCCGTATGGTATTTCCGAAAACTGATTAATAAGATTGGTTCTACTACAATACAAACAGAGTTAAATAGATTACACTATGGTAATGCTGACATCTCAGACTGGAACGGGAAACAAAATACCAATGATAATAATCCAGATTTAACTGGTTTCTGGATTGAATCATCCTTAAAAATTTCTCCGAAAGAGCAAGTTGATGTTTTGGAAAACATATTCGATAAAAAAAGCCTTTATTCGGAAACAACACACAACACAGCAAACATTGAAAGATATGATGTTTATACAAAACCTGAAAGGGATAAATATTTACGGTAAAACCGGTTTGGGAAAAGATTATGATATAGCGGTAGATGCATGGTTTATTGGTTTTGCTGAAAAACAAAATAAAAAAGTCTATTTTAGTGTTTATTTGGGCAAAACTCCTAATGAAGATATTTCTAGCTTAAAAGCAAAAGAAATAGCTATTAAAATTATTTCGGAACAATGGGACAAATTTTAACCTTACTAAAAATAACATCTATTATATCTTACGCGTTATAAGGGGCTAGTTGAAAAAATAGCCTTTTTTTTTGAAGAGATACTGTTTAAGCAGAAAAAAAAAGCCAAGATGAAACGATCCTCCTAGCTATAACCTGCTTATTTTAGCAAAAATAAATCATCGTCAACGTCAAAAACTTTTATTTTAGGCAAGTTTCAAATCCGACTATGGATAAATGACAATCCCGAGACCTAACGAGATTCCAACTCTATTAAGACCTTGAAAAGCAAAGGATTATATCCAAACGAGTTCGGAAAATTCTCCCAAAACAAGAAATTAAAAAAACAAACATTCGAACTCGATTAAGTGCTTGATTTATAAAAGAAAAAACGGCAGTCTTTATATCTGCCGTTTGAAATGGCGACCCTAACGGGACTTGAACCCGTGTTGACACCTTGAGAGGGTGCTGTCCTAACCAATTAGACGATAGGGTCTTGAAATGTCTTTTTGGTATAAGTCTATCTGTCCTCATCGTCAACTGGTTTTCATCATATAGCTTTTTTTCCTGCCGTTTTAGCCGTTTCGGCAGGCTTACAGCCGTCCGGGCTGCGTTTATAATCAACCTGTTTTTTCATTTTTGTAGGAGGTCGATATGTTTTCATGCCGATTGAAAACTTGTCCCGTATCTTTGCTGCTCAGATCATTTTATGACAAGCTGCTGGCAGAAGGGTATATTCTTGCGGGACACGGAATCGGGTTTTCTCCGCTGTTTGTGCTGGCGGTATTGTCCGCTTTGGTCTATGCCGTTTACTCGATTTTGTTTTTAAGCGCTTTTTCCCCGGAAATCATTACTGAAAAAGTTGTTGATTTGCCGACAATTGAAGTCCGGGACGGAAAAATCGTCGAACCTGAAAACTTTTTTCAGCGTTTTGCTCTGGGCAACGGCGTTCATTTAACTTTGGATACAACCGGCGATACCGAGATTATAAAAGATCCGTCGCCTAATGAAATTTACGTTTCAAAAGACGGCTTGCAGTTCGTTAAAGGGCAAAAAGTGGAACTGATGCCGATCAGTAAACTTCTGGGAACGGAAAATATGACGATTACGGCGCAGAATATAACGGATTTTGTCAACAAAGCCGCTGATGAACTGACGTTTGTCATGCCGTTGTTTGTCTTTTTGATCGCCGTGCCGGTTTTGTTTTTCAAATATGTCGTTCTGGTTTACATTCTGGCCTTATTTTCATATATAGCGACTTTGTTTTCAAAAGTTTCTCTTCCGTTCGAAAACAGAATGCGTCTGGCGGCAGTTTCGGCCATACCGGTGTTTGTGTTCAATTTCTTTTTCGGAACGTTGTTTGGGTTGTTTGATTTAGGGGTGATTGCAGGCGTTATCATTACGCTGATTTACCTTTATTTTTATATTTCCCAAATGCCCGTTCAACAAACAGCCGAAGAATAACGAAACGATTTTCCGATTGCTAAAAAGAAACATTTGCGTGTACACTTTTGTAACAAAAGATGTTGCAAAAACCGGGGCGCAAATGTTTTCTTTTCTTTATCGTGTTTTTTATGACAGGACGTTGTTCGGATCATTTGTTAAAAACGGCAAAGGTTACGGCCTGAAACCGTTATTTGCTCTGACGCTTTTTGTGGCGTTTTGTCTGTCGGTCAGGATTTTTTTGATTTTTTCCGCCGTAACGCCGCAACTGGTTGCCCAAATCGCTGAACAGCTGCCCGAAATCGTTATTGAAAAAGGAAAAATCGTTTCTCCGGAAAATTATGAATATTCTTATGTTTTTGCAAATCAGAATGTCTTTTTTGTTTTCGATACGACGGAAGAACCGCTGAAATTAAAAAATTTGCCGCAAAACGGAATTTATATTACTTCCGATGCGCTAATTTCCGTTAATGCGAATAAAATCAGGCGGATTCCTTTCGTTCAGCTGCTTAACGGAAAAAATTTAATCCTTAATCAGACCAATATGCAGCAATGGGGAAATGAGATGGTTTCCTTGTTTCGTTTTATGATGCCGCCGCTTTTGTTCCTTTTCAGTATTCCGGGCGCTTTCAGTTTATATTTTCTGGTATGTGTGTTTTATGCGGTTATTTCGTATCCGATGACGCATATTACCGGCGAAAATCTGTCATGGGAGCAAAGAATGCGTCTGGCAGCGTTGTCTGTTCTGCCGGTTTATATCTTAAATGCCGTCGGTTTTTTGATCGGCAGTTCTTTTCAGTTGGGGCGAATGGGAATCCTGATTACGTTGGTTTATATGTTCTGCTTTTTAAAGGACGGCGATGACGCCGCGCCGGCCGCCACGCGTTAGAACAGTTCGTCAACAAACAAATACAAAGCTTCCGAAAAAGTCGGGAAACTGCAGCTGTCCGAAAAATCCATACGGTTGATAATATGGTATTTTTGATCCATGCTGTCATATACGAATAATTCTTCTGCCGCGCGTCCCAGTAGTAATTTTCCCCGCATCGGAGCCGCCTGCTGAAATTCCAGATTGGCTTCAATCAGTCCCGGCAACGTATATCCCAGCGCCTCTCTGTCATTTGCGCGTGTTCCGTAAAGCTCCACGCCGTTCCAGCTCAGACCGTCCGTTTGCTTTAACAGCGCGATGTAATCCACGGGGACGGGCGGAAAACGGTGCGAGGACAGCAAAGAACTGATAAAACGCAAAGAACGTTCGTCTACGGGATCAAAAAAAGTACCGTTGTCTTTTTTTAAAGTATTTAAAATTCTTGTCAGCATCTTTTTCTAGCGCCCCAAAGAAGATTTCTGCGCGATCATTTCAAACGTACTTTCCAGGAATCCGGCATAAACGCTTCTGTCATGCCGGCTGGTTCCGCCGGAAGAAATTTCAATTTCACCCGGGAAATAAACTTTTCCTTTCGGCGAAGGCAGAAATAACTTGCGCGGTTTCAGGTTCGGTTGCGCCAGTGTCTGCATGTCAATAAATCTGTGAATTTCCGTATGAAACGGGTGTGTCTGAATTAAAACCAGATTTGAAAAACTGTTCGTGCCGCCGTAATCAAACGGCACGCGTATATGAATATTGAAATTTTCGGGCGCTTTTCCTTTTTTCACCAGTTTGATCGCGTCTTCCGTCATACCGGCGGCCAGCAGTTCGTTGACATGGTGATATCCGACGTATTTTAAGAAATCGCGGCGGGTTCTTTTAAATGCCTTGCGTAATTCCAACAGCCACGCGGCGTCTAAAGGAACAAATTCGACTTCAATCAAGTCCATGTTAGTCAGCCCTGTTTGCTGGAACTGCCATTCCCATAACGCTTTATCTTCCTGCCGGGGGGCAGCGGGCATCATCGGCATTTGTGCCGGTGTCGTCTGCGGCTGAGCACCGAACGGCTGCGCTGCATAAGGCTGCGGCGCGTATGATTGATACGACTGCGGCGCCTGCGGTCCGTAAGGTTGAGGAGCATACGGTTGCTGCTGAGGATAAGACATATAAGGCTGGGCCGGATAGGGCTGAGGAACATACGGCTGCTGCGGGTAAGGCATATAAGGCTGTGGTGTTTGCGTATAGGGCGTCCCCGCATAACCCGGCGGAGCTTGAGGAGGCATGACAGGACGCTGCGGATAGGGCTGAGAAATAGGACGCTGCTGCGGATAAGACGGCGGAACGGCGGAATACGGCTGCTGAGGAGCCGGAATATCCAGCGGATCCGGATAAGCCGACGCCGGCGCGGTCGGCGGTAAAGTTCTGTAGGCGCGGGAATCCCTGTAAATCGGCACAGGACGAACTTCACGGCGCACAGGCGTTACGCCTTGCTTCTGCGCTTCTTCCGCGGCTTCGCTCCGTGAACGTACGGGCGGCGGTGTCTTAGTTCCCGACCAGTCCCACATTTTTCCCCCGTTTCAAATATCCTGTTAAAAAGGACTAGAATTTTTCATCAATAAAGTCGTCGTAATTTTCGTTATCGTATTCTCCTTTTTCCTCATCGTCCTCTTCATATTCTTCGTCTTCGTCATAGATTTCATCATCTTCGTCTTCATCAAAATCATCAACATCGTATTCCTGATATTCTTTGATGAATTCATCGGTGCTGTCTTCTTCTTCCTCCGCAATGTCTATCAGCCCCTGCAAAGCGTTGACATCGGTATCTTCACGCTGCGCGACAACCCAGTATGGCACGAACGGCGAAGGCGGAATATTACATTTTCTTGTCATTTCTTTATCTAGGAACCAACGCGGTGCGTCTGCCATAATCGGACGGTTCATAAATCCTTGCATCAAGACAATCTGCTGCGTTGAAGGCAAAGATAACATCTGCGAAGCGCCGATCACGGCCGTTCCCTGCAAAGAACGCGAAACGTTGGCCGAGAACGGGGTCGCCTGTTTCGACCAGCCTTCCGTTCTTGATTTGGAAGCCACTTCAACCGTTTTTGTCCCGATCATCTTTTCAAAACGCTGAGCCGTCTGTTCATTGTTCTGTGACAAAATAATTTTAGCGGCCGTTGTGGAAATAATGGTTTCCAGATCATCTTTTCCGTACTGGCCGGAAATTTGCCCCAGATCTTGTCCGATTAACAGATAAGACACTTTTTGACCGCGCCCGACCGCCGGTCCGTCTTTAACGGCCCCCAGTTTGGGCATTTGCGGGAATTCGTCGAGCACGAACAACGTCGGGAAGGGGCCGGTCATTGATCCGTCGCCCTGTTTGAAATTCGGCGGGTTTGCAATCAGAAAGTTGCTCATCAATTCAACGAACGTGCCTGTAATAATGTTCAAAGCCCGGGCGTCGACCTGGTTGACAGACAGGTAAATCGCAATTGATTTCATTTCTCCCGTGATCGGGTCTTTCATGCCGCGCAAATCTTTAAAAATAAAGTCGCTCATTTTTGTTCTGGAACGTACGGCGGAGTTTTTGAAAATACCGATACCGGTCAGCGCCGTCGATAAAATAGATCCGCGTTCTTTGTCCGGCGTTCCCGACAGCTGGTTCAATTCAACCACGGCGCGGTGGGCGTAACCGTACCGTTTACATTCTGCTACGGCCTGATCCAGCATATCGCGCATCGGATCGGCCAGTGCGGCCATTTGGTCGCCTTCTTCTGTTTTGCGTTTGATTTCCGCCGCCATCTGCATTTGCGCTTCGGTCAGCCAGTCCAAAATCATAGCGATGCACGGTTCGGCGCCCACCCACGATTCAGGCAGCATTTCCCATGTTCCGATCGGAACATAATTGTTTAGATCCAGCGTGCCGTTGCGCAGATGCTCCAAAGCCTCGGCCGCGTCGGCGTCCGTCATGTCCATGTAGTATCCTTCAAGGACTTCGCGGTCTTTGTCGTCCAGCTTTCCTTCGTAAAGTTTTCCGATGAAGTAATCGTTGGCTCTGGCGCGTTCGCATTTGCCGACAACGAAATGAATAAATCCGGTCAAAGCATTTCGGCCCGTCTTTGCCCAGTGCGGGTCCGCCCCGCCTTTAGGTTCTTCAACCAATACGTTGACCATTGAATCGACATACATGTCGCGCGCCGGTCCGAACGGCGGCAGACACGTGCCGGACAGCATGTTCCAACTGGGGTAATAAATTCCTTTTTCCGGTTCGTCTTCGGCCCCCCAGTTAATGACGAAAACGGGGCCGATGGTTTGTCTGTAACCGCTTGTTTTATAACATAATTCAGGTTTCGGGTCGTTTACGATAATGCTGATGTTGTTTGATTCGAAAATTGTCGGCATAACGACGCCGACCGTTTTACCTGTTCCCGGCGGCGCCAGCACCAAAACGGACAATGTTTCCGGCAGGCGGAGAAGTTTGCCGTGCCAGCGGCCCAGAACGACGATGAAGCCTTTGAACAGTCCCATTTTTTCGATGTCTTTTTTCGTGGCAATGCGGCCCGAACCGTGAATGGTTGATAACCAGGAATGCGGATTTGTTACCAGACCCGTTGTCAGAATCACAAAGAAAGAAAAAAACGGAATTATCGGCAGCCAGAAATAAAAAGGCAAAGAAGTTTGCGCTTTGAATGCCTTAACAAGCCATTTCCAATAAATTCCCAGCAAGTATTCCGGAGCCAGAGCGGCTCTTTTGACAAATTTCCAAATCAGCAACATATTATCCTGACTGATTCCCCGGGGGATCAGGTTCGTCAGTGCAAAAGAAATAATTGCAAGCAGATATGATACGACAAGAGCGATTATAACAGTCACTATCACCCATTGTATTGCCGCGTCTCTTTCTGCCCATTCCTCTCCGGTTCTGGCCATTTAGGGGGAGTGCTCCTTAAAACATTACAAAAAACCTTTTTTAAGTATAAGAGAAATAAGAACAAAAATCTACATTCTCTCATCACTTTTTCATGAGAATGCCACAGAAAAGTAAAAAAAAAGATAAGTAAATCAGTTCAACACGCTGGAAACGCTGTGATACAGCCCGTCGTCAGGGGGCGAAACAGCAGAAATCGCGTCGGGCAGCGCCGTAATTTCATCGGGGCCGCCTTCTTCATAACGGCAGACGGTGACATTCAGCCCGTTCCAGACTTCAAACATGTCTTCCGCGTTAATAATCGTTCCCTGACGAATAATAACCATCGTCTTAATTTCCATGCCGTTTGCAGCGCTGCCGAGCATGGGGCCTAAAGCGTCACGCGCGTTCAAAATAACGCGAACCGGAGAAATCCGGTGATTGCTTTCAGAAAACCACAATGGTTCTTCATCATTGAATCTTTCTTCGTCTGCCAGCCAGTCTCCGCTTTCCGAATCAATTAAACACAATAGAATGTGGTTGGCGGAAACAGCGACAAAATCAATTTTCTTTCCTGCGATTTTTGTATCAGAAATCAATCTGTAACCGGCCGAACGCAAAACGTCCATAATGGAATTGCCCGATGCCGAAACATCTGCGGAATTGCGTTGAACGTTCGCAACGCCAGCCGAAGGCGTTTTTTCTGCCGCCACAGTCGCAGCGGCTGCTGCTGCCGGCGGCGGGGTCTGATGCCCTTTTTCTTTTTCCGGCGCTTTTTCCGGGTGTTTGATCCGGCCGGATCCTGCTCTGACCGCGGGAGGCCGGGTCTGTTTGTAGGATTTTCTTTTGGTTACTTTCGGTCTTGCGGCATTTTTCTCTTTTTTACGTTCTTTTAATTTGCTGAGAACAAACCGGATCGGAAATAATAAAATGATTTTAAACCATTTAATCCACGGAACCGCGCATAAAACCGCCCACCCCGTAAACCAGACCGGCAGCATGGCGAACAAAGCGATAACAAACAGCCATTCCCGTACAGATTGAATTACCCAGCCGTTTTGCCATTCGTTCCAGATATAAATCCTGTGTATTTTGGACATCGGATTGAATCCCCACATGGCAATCATCAGGCGCTGAAACCAAAAGAAATACCCGATTGTCCAGACAAATAAGATGAAAAAAATTCGTGAAACGGCAAAGATTATTTTCACCGGCCAATTCTCCTAAATAATCTATGCGCCATTTTCCGTTTCCATTAAATCAAGAATCGCTACGGCTACAGCGTCATTTAACGCCTGCGAGGACGCCGGCTGGGATTTGATGTATTCGGTTAAAGCATGCGTGTCGGGAAGAGAGGTCGTTTGACACGATCCCATACGCAAAACGGAAATATCCCAAGTTTCCAGATATTTTAACAATTCGTCTGGATTTGTCACATTGCCGTGATCCAAAATCATGCAACAGTTAACATCTAAACCGGCATACTGCGGCATTTTTTCTGCGAAATATTTCTGCAAGACAGCCTTTGATTCGACCAAAGGTCTCAGCGGTGAGGGAATCGGCGCCGTTTCTGTTTTCCAGACAGGCGGATTCGCCGCTTCGTCTATTTCCCAGGAATGTCCCGCGGCAGGTCCTTCGCATAGCAAAAAGACTCCTTCCTGTGTTATGGCAAAAATGTTGACGGGAAAGTTTTTAATTTTCATTTGGCGCAGAATGAAAATCTTTTCCGCTTCCAAAGAATGGGCCAATTTTTCCCATAAATCAAATCGAGCGACGGCTTCGTCTTCTTTAGACGGCATTTTTCCTTCCGTCCGCGGGCGGGTGGTGGCCGCGGTGTTTTCAACAGCGGCGGATTTTGCCGTTATCGCATGCTGCACGCCGGCTTTTTTGCCGCGTAATTGATCAATATGCTGTAATTTTTCGGCGGAAATTTTAATAACCTTTTCCGGTTCTTTTTTCTTTGAACTCAGAGCTTTTTGTTTATCGGCGGGACCGACGGCCGCGGCCAGCGACTGCGCCTGAAGCCGTGCTTTTTTCTTTTTTTCAAAATAAGTCAGAGGCAGCCGGAAAAATTTCAACCACGGAAAAACATATACCGAAAACCATGTCAGTAAAAATCCGGGGATTAATAACAGGACAGCGATAAAGAACAACACTTCTTTAGGTTTGCGAATCACCCAGCCGCCCTGCCATTTATTCCAGATATGCGTCCAATGACGTTCGGAAATCAGGTCAAAGTTCCAGAAGAACAGAAAAATTCCGCGGGCGATGATATAAAAAAGAACGGCGCCGACGACCGCAGAAAAAAGAAGACGGATAAAATGTATTTTCCCTTTTTTCATATGACGATCCTGTAATTTGAACAATTAAATATAGAATATAAAACTATTCGGGTAAATGTCAAAAAGAAAGGGAGCCTACAGCCCCCCTTCCTTTAGGGAAAAAGGTTACCGTCCCGCATTTTGTTTTTTGCGTGCCGTGTTGGCCATGGTATTTCCCTGTTGACGAGATTGCGGTCTGCTCTTTTTCTGAGCTATATGTTTCATTTGAGCTTTCAGATTGGAAAATACTTTCAGATTAGCTTTCTGCTTTAGTTTTTTCATACCTTTTTGCTGGGCTTGCTTAACCTTGTTTGCAATTTTCTTTTTCTGATCTTTAGCTGCCGCACCGGCTACTTTTAACCCGATTTTTGCCCGTTGCACGGCTTTTTGCGCTTTTGTTTTTTTCTTGATGTCTCCGTCAACGATTTTGTTGTTGACTCCGGTTTCTTTCTGCATGGCCGCTAAAGCTCTTCTGTCGCCGACCAATTCAGCTCTTGCCTTACGTCCTTCCGGCGATTTTGCATAACCGGGATTAGCGGCAACTTTTTGGCGGTAATCTGCTTCGTGCTGTAGAGATTCCACCGTCATCTGATCGTATGCTTTTTGGTTTTTGCCCAAAGTAGAATTATCATACTTACGGTTAGCCATATTTTTCTTGGCTTTGTTTACCAGATCCTGAGCCTTTTGTGCCTTATGATCGTTTCTTTCCTGCGCGGACGTTTTTTTAGGACCGCTGTTTTCTTTGCCTTTGGTGTCTTTTCCCTTTTCGTCTTTATTCTTGTTGTCTTTTCCGTTTTTATCTTTATCTTTATCTTGTTTTTTAGGGCCTTGAGGGTCTTTATCTTTCCCTAGTTTTTCTTTTTCTCTTTTTTTATTAACGAATTCAACGCCCTTATCAAGCCCTTTGCCGATATAGTAACTGACAAATTCCAAATTGCCTATAAGCCAGTCCTGCAAAGGCCCTTTAAGCATGGCAATCAACCATTCCGCGGCGTCCTTTTCTTCGGATATCTGCAGCCAATTATAACTCGGCCCCTTTTCTTTATCCTTTTTTTCATGAGCTTTGGCATGAAAAGAACCTACCTGTTCTTGCTGTGGCTCTTGTTCCGGCTGATTTTCGGCTGTATATTCACCTTTTTTTTCGGCTGTATATTCACCTTTTTTTTCAGCTGTATACTCACCAGTTTTCTGAGGCGTGGCTGTAAAATTTCCTTGTTCTGCCGAAGTTTTTTCCTGTTCTGTTTTTTCAATTTCTGCCATTGAAGCTCTCCTTCAGAATCTGTCAATATACCTTTATAAACAAATATACGGGAATTTTTTTTTTTTGTCTAGAGCGTCATTAAAAATTCATAAATCCGCCTTTTGCTATACTTTTAAATTCTTTAAAAAAGAGGCGAGTCGCTTATTAACAGCAATTGCGTCTTTTGCAGACGGTTTGACTAATCCGAAAAATTTTTTTGGCAAACGTTCCAATTGAATCGGTGAAAAGAACAGCGGATTTGTAATCAGAGTTTCGTATGCTTTATCCGGATCTTTTTTAGCCAACGTAAAGTAATTATTGATCAATTTTTTTGCATCGACCGGGAAATTTTTACGTTCAATGGCGTCAATGAAGCTTTGCTTGATTTCACGCTCTTCTTCTTTCATTTCTTTGATATCGTCAATGATTTGATCTGATTCGTTTTCAATATCAAGCATATTCAGCTTTTCCTGAATAAGCTGCATATCAACCATGATAGTCAGATAAGCAATCAGAATTTGCTGCGCTGTTGACAAAGTTTCTTGATTTTCAATACGCTTCAGCTCCGACTGAATGATTTGTTCCAGCGGCGCTTTGTTCGCCATGATTCTTTCCATGCCGGTGACAAACGGTGCCATTTCGACAAAATCGTCCAGCATGGCGGCCAGCAGATCATTATCGATTTCGTCCAACAATTCGCCTGCTTGCAGGGTGTCTTCCGGCAACTCAATCATCATCTGGGGGAAATCATATCCTTCCTCTTTGGCGACCTGCTGCGCATAGATCCGTGTATAAACGTACAAAAGGAAAAGTTTTTCCGTAACTTTTTCCCGTCGTTCAATGGCTTCCAGAATATTGTCCGGCAAAATATAATTCAGCGCTTTGATTTCCACGCCGTTTACAATCTGACCGACAAAAGATTTCCGCCGTGGCGCCGAATCGGAATGAACGGCCGGCTGAACGTCAGGACGGACCGGTTGTTGCTGAACGGGCCGTTGGACAGGAACTTTGACTAAAACCGGCTGCCCTGTCGCGGGCGCTGCCGGCTGAGGTGCGGACACCGGTCGTTTGACGGGGACTTTGACTAAAACCGGCTGCCCTGCCGCGGGCGCTGCCGGCTGAGGTGCAGATATTGGCCGTTTGACAAGCACTTTTACTTTTTTGACAAGAACTTTTTTTACAACGGGCTGTGGAGATGTCGGTTGCTGCGAATCCATATCTTTACTATTTTTGTTACAGTTTTGCATCAATGTAAAATAATATGTTGAGGCCAAAAGGCTTTTCTGTCAATATTATAAAAAAATCACTGCAATACAAGTATGTTTCGATCAAAAATCAAAAAAGTGTCATATTTCTTTGTATGGTTTTGTTCTATTATGGATAATAAGGTTTTTGCAGATTGATTGGTGCATATGTTCTATCTGTTAAAGTATAGTCTTTACCTGAAAGGAAGTTCGGCATGAAGAAACAAAAGGGTGAAAATAAAATCGTATTATGTATGCTCTTGCTTGCATGTCTTTTAAGCGTTGTGCCGGTTGTTCCTTCTCGGGCGGGCTGGCTGGATTTCGGCTGGGAAACGCTGGAATATACAGATGAAGAAAAAAAAGACGATGATGAACTATGCAATTTGTCAAACGATATAACAGAAGCTAAAGATAAGGGGAAATGGTGGAAGGTTCCGTTAGAAACGGCTCTTAACGCCGCGCTTACGGTCGGTGAAACTGTGTTCACGACTGTTGCGCCCAGTGCCCAAAAATTGATGATTGTCGGCGGTATGTTGTGGTTGGCGATCTTTACGTTAAAGATTGTCGGCAGCATGGTGGAATCCGATCCGATGGAAAATTTTACAAAAATCGGCGGTATGATGCTGAAAATCGGTATTGCGGCAATATTTTTGAACGGGCCTTATTTTTTCGATAAAGTAGTGGCGACAGTTGTTCAAACCGGCGCGGGTTTCGTTGATACAAGTGCGATTGCGAGCGCGGCAGGCGGCGGAATAACGCCGGGCGAAATAAATGTAAGCGGCGGGTTGATGGCGGTTAAAGAAACTTTGATGAAAATGGCTGATGATACCCATCAACTTATCGGTGATGTTATCGGAAGAGGACGGTTTTTGGGGTGCATCGGTGATATTCATAAACTCAGTCTGAGTGTCGCCGGCGATGTAACGTTCCCGGATCCCAAGGTCTGGATGTCGTCTTGCGTTATTGTTCTCGGGGCATATGCATTTCTGTTTTTATTCCCGTTTTATTTGATTGAAGCCTGTGTGCGTCTGGGAATTGTGGTGGCTTTGGGGCCGCTGTTCGTTGTCGCGTGGGTTTTTGATGTGACAAGAGACTTTACTAAAAAAGGCCTTAATGCATTATTGCACGTGGCATTTACATTTATGATGATCAAAATAATCATTGTTGTCGCTACAAAGCTGTTAATGGGTGGATCCGGTTTGGATAAACTGCAGACGGGCAGCGATGATGAAAAAAAACAGATTGTCTGTACTTTCAGATGGGGGTACCTGGGGGATAAAGATGTCTGTGAAGGTATAGAAAAAGGTGAAACAAACGGTATGTTTGTTTACCTGGCCTGTATCGTCTATGGTTGGTTGTTGTTGCAAAAAGGTAACGAGCTGGCAAATTATTACAGTTCTACTAGCTTCTCAGCGGATTCTTCGTTCGCGGCGACAAGAAGTGCCGCTCAAATGGTTCAGAAGTCAGTCCAGAAGGGAGGAAAGGCAGCTGTTAAAGCAGCCGGAGCGGTAAAGGATCGAATCCAAACGCATAAAGACCGTGCGGCTGCGCGTACCTATGAAAGGGATCAGCAGGCTCGTGCTGTGGCGGCAAGCGGCGGCCGGCCGTATAATCCGTCTGCGAAACAGCAAAAGAAAGTTGAGGCTGCTAAAAAACGTCTGCAAAGCGATCGTGTCGGGGCATTAAACCGCGACGGTACGGAAAATGGTCAAAAAATGGCTAAACTGTTGGAAAACGGTAAAGCCAGGACAGCAATGCGCGGTCTTGAAAAGGTTCATAATGCTACTGTCGGCCGTTTGGCAGATAAAGTAGGGATTTCCAAATTTGGTCGGAAGCTTTCATCGGAAGCATCGTCTTTGACAAGGAACGGTAATTTCTTTGAAAGACAGGTTGGAAAAGTTGGAAATAGAATCGGTAAAGGTATTCAAGATCTGGGACGGCATGACAAATTTAAAAATATGGGTAATTCTTACAGCGAACGCGGCGCGGAGGAATTGCAAAGGTTGAAGTCTGTCGCGCCGGCATCGTCTGTTTCGTCGGCATCTTCGGCCTCTTCGGCCTCGTCTGGTAATAGGGCTTCGGCTGGTAATAGGGCTTCGGCTGGCGGCGCTGCTCCGTCCGGATCGGGCAGATCTTCTCTGTCTGATGTAAATTCGCGCGGGACAAGCACGGCTCGGTCGTCGCAACATGTCAATACACCGCAAGAAGCGGCAAAGTATACGTCAGATCTTTCAAATCAGTATAATCAGGAATTGGCTAAACGCACGTATCCTGATACGGAACAAGGAAGAAATCAGCGGACATATGATCAGTTACGTGGTCAACAGCTGAATGATTTGGCAGATTTTAATAAAAAAGCCGCGGCTGATCCTGAATACCGTAACAGCGCTGAAGGAAAAGCTGCCAGTCAGAATCTGTCTGATACGGCAAACGCATTACAAGACATCAGAAGCGAATATAATGTGAATGATAATGTCTTGGAAACGGCACATCAGCAAATGAATCGACAAGAAAATGCACAGACCATGGCGGCTGTTTCTGATCAGTATCAACAGGATCTGGCAAATCAGAAGTATGATAATACGCCGCAAGGACAAAATCAGAAAGCGTATGATCACATGCGAGGCGATCATTTTAAAGATGTCGCTGATCAGGCGAAAAAGCGCGCGGCGGATTCCAACTATGACAAAACACCGGAAGGAATTGCGCAGAACAAGCGTATTTCTGAAAGTACGGCTGCCTTAATGGCAATGGAGGCTGAACACAACGTTAATAGGAATCTTTTAAGTTCCTCTTGGGATAAGGTTTTGGCCCGACAAGGAGGAAAGTAATTTTACGGGAGGATAAACAAAAGGGATTTCCGGGATATTTTAACAACTACGTTGACTAGGTAGGAATAGGCAAATGTTAAAACATGAAATAACATTTTTGAAAAAGAATCGTATCACACGTTTTATGTGTGCCCTATTCCTTTGCCTTTGTCTGGGGGTCTTGTGCGGTTGTGATGATACTGCTCCCAATTCGCATTCGCAGGGGGAACTTGCGGTTGCCGCAGAAAAAGAAACGCTGAACTGCTGGGCATGTTCGCTTTTTAAATTAGGGTTCGGGGTAGCCAACAGTTTGGCGTCGGGAGTGGTTGCTTCTGTCGCGGGCAGCGCAATTTCCCTGCTGGCGGTCGGTTATGGGTTATGGCTGGCAGTGTATATTTTAAAACAGATTTCTTCAATGAAAGCGCCGGATCCTGGTGCTTTTTGGAAAGGGTTGGCTGTACAGACATTTTTTGTAACACTGGGCGCCGGAATGTTGCGGGATTTATCCGGCGGGTCTTCCTCGTCTGTCCTGGAAATGATCGTTAAACCTATTTTTTCCGGCTTTGTTGATGTCGGACTGTTGGTTATCGGCGCGTTTGGGGATATCCCCTGTTCTACAGGGAATCCCGAGGCCGGTATGATTTGTCTGATTACGGAATTACAGCAAAAACTGAATGTCGGAATTGCTTTTGCTTATCTTAATGCAACAACCGGGCCGACGATTTTCAGTATTATTCTAGGAGTTGTGGTTTATTGTTTCTTCATTTATATGATGCTTTATTTCCCGCTGCTGTTGCTGGATTGCGTGTTTAGATATTGTATCATTCTTGCAATGTTGCCATTAAGCGTGACAGCCTATTGTTTTAAATGTACGCGGGATTTTGCATCAAAGACCGTAAAGCTTCTGCTTGAAGTCGGCTTGGGAATTACCGGTATGTGCGTTTTTATTGCGGTCGTTGTCGAGGTCGTCCGAGAATACATTGATACCTTTTTGCCATATGTTAAAGAGCCGACTTCTCTTTTAAGCGATCCGACGGCACTTGATAAAGCCATACAAGGGCCGGGTGTGACGGGGCTGATGTTTGTGTTGACGTTCCTGTGTATTTTCGGCGGCGTAATTCTTGAATTGATGGAAAATTTTTCTCAAGGCATGGGCGGATTGGGAAGTACGGTAAAGGGCACTATTGACGCGGCTAAGGGGGGAGCCGCTATGGCCAAACAGTTAGGCAAGTTTGCGATAAACCGGAGGGCCAGAAAAAATGACGCCAAAGCCAAAAAGACAAAAGAAGCTTTGGAAAAGAAAAAAGCAAGCGGAAAAGCACTGACGAAAGATGAACAAAAAGCGTTGGACAAAGCAAACGGTCGTTTAATGTTCCGCGGTTATCTGGCTCAGGATAAAAACGGTCATGTGTCGCAGGACAAGGGGGCGAGCCTGCATAAAACAAAGGCTTATGATAATTTGGGTAAAGGCGGTTTGAGAAATACTTTGAAAGGTTTGTCGCAAGACTGGAACAGTGATGTAATGGGTAATGCTTCACGCCATGATCACAGTGAAGGGCATAATGAAGTTTCTGACGGATATAAAGGGGATTTGGTGAATGATATGTATGGGGATAAATCGCTGAGGCAGCGCATGGGAGATGGTCTAAAAAAGGGAATGAAAAATCTTGTAGGCGATTAGGAGGTACTGTTTAGACTGATTAAAAGAGCGTGTTTTTCGGGTGAGAGAAAAAGGAAAGAAGAAAAAAGATGTCCAAATGGAAACAGTATATTGTTTTTGGCGGGATATTGTTTCTTTTTCAAGCTGATGTTGTAAAACAGACGTTTCAATCACCCTCTTTTTTGAATACGGTTTTGGGGATTATCGGGATTTTGTTAATTATAGCTGTGACTATAGCGATTCGTGCCCAAAAACGTCAAAAAAAAGAAGAACAACGTGAAGACGACGATGCTTCAATATTGTAAAGAAAGGTTTTGGCATATGACGAAACATTTTGTGTTAAAGCGATTATTGATCGGATTGCTGCTGTTTTGCGGCATATTTGCCTATGCCTCCTTTCATACCGCTTATGCTTTCAGTGTGTATGATTCGACAATGGAAGCTTTTTGCGATTCATGGTCTGAAAATATGCTGGATTATCAAGGACAGGAACATTGCTGGACATGTCAGATTTTTGTTCTTCTTTTTGACGCGGCCAACAAAGCGGCGGGGCAAATCAACCAGGCTCTTTCTCCCCATATTGTAAAAGCTGTTATTACTCTTTCTTCGTTATGGTTGGCTATTCACACATTGATTTTTTTCAGCGATGTGGGAAGCGCTCCCAATTTAATGGAATTTTTAACGAAAATCGGCGGCATGATGCTCAGGCTCGGGTTTGGCGTTGCTCTTTTAAACGGCGGGGCCATGCTGGCTTTTGATTATGTCGTAAATCCTGTTTTAACAGATGCCGCAAATTTGGCTTCAACGGTTTTATCAAAAACGGGGCTTTCTCCGGGGTGCGAATTTTCCGGTGGCGGGGGAGCGCCGACAACCGGGCCGATGGGAGAAGGCGTACGCGAATCTCTGAAATGCATGATTGAAAAGATTGCTTCCGGTATGGCTCGCAGCCAATCTATTGCTCAGGGGTTGCGGTGCGGCGCTATGTTCTATGATTTCGGATTTTTAAATCCTTTCCCGCATCCGGGAATGTGGCTCGTCGGCGCAACTTTTGGCTGTTTTTTCTGGTTTATTTCCTTTATGTTCCCATTGGTTATGCTGGACGTTATTTTCCGGATCGGATTAATGGTCGGTATGCTGCCGCTGTTTATCGCGGCTTGGATTTTCCCGATTTCAGCCTCGTATGCTAAAAAAGCGTGGGATATTTTTGTGCAGTCTTGCCTTGTTTTCGTCGTGACCGCATTGATTGTTTGTATACTTGTGGCTTTGGTTGATCAGTCTTGGGGGGCCGGAGATCAGGAAGTCATACAGGAATTTCAGTCTAAAATGGAAGCCAGCCAATATACGGATGCTTGGGACGCAATATTTGCCGGCGGAGTCGGTAAGGGCTTGATAAATTTGTTTCTGGTGCTGTGTGTTTGTTTCTGGGGTGTGGGAATCGCTTCCAAATCGGACAAGGTGGCAAATGAATATGTGGGTGAAGGAAGGTATCCGAAAAATTGCGCGATCCGGGCGATTGAAGGGATAATCGGTTTTATTTTCGATGTGATTATGGCGGTTATTACCATTCTTACTTTCGGCGCGACGTCTTGCCTGTATCTTTTCAAACTCGGCAAATATATGTCCGATGGCGCAAGGAAGCTGCAGGAAATTATCAGACACCTCAGAAGGATAAAGGAAAAAGTACAAAAAATTCAGGAAAAGGTGCAAAAGGCTCAAAAAATGGCTTTCCACCAACGCAAGGATTAAAACTCAATTTGGAAAAATTCCGCTTATCTTTCAAAGAAAACTCCGTTTTAAACGGAGTTTTTTTAGAAATACGGTTTTTTGCGCACCCAGGTGTTGTAATTTTTTTTCAAAACAGTTATAAAAAGAAGGGCTGGGGTGTTTCGGCCTTCGATTGACAGATTAAGGGGCATTGTGAATGGAAGAGATTATCTTTCCGAATCAGATTCGTATGTATCGTCGCGTACGCGGCCGTTCAATGCAGGAATTGGCTGATTTTTTAGGCGTCAGCCTTTCCGCGGTCAGTAAAATTGAAAAAGGCTACAGACGTATAGATCAGGAACAGTTGGTTCGTATTGCAGAATTTTTGGATTGCCCGCTGCAGGAAATCTTTGTAAATGAGGCCAGTTCTCAGCCTGATGTCGTTCAGGCCTGGCGGCGCGAACAGGAACGGCGCAACCGCGTAAATGAACGCGGCGGGTTGAAAATGCTGGGGGCCGGCTTGCGTTATATCCGCGGCCAGAAAAACCTGACTCTGGCAGACGTCGCGGACGGTTCCGAATTAACATTGTCCGTTTATCACCGTATTGAAATGGGACAGCGTGAAGTTTCCGAAGATGAAATTTCCAGAATTGCCCGGGCGCTGGGGTATACGAATGATGAACTGCAAAAACAGATTTATGATTTAGACAAAGCCGGCGCTTTGGAAGAATTTATTCAAAGAAATGACGCGCGTTACCGCACAATTTCCGGTGTAAAAACAGGATACCCCGAATTGCCCGTATCAAAAGTTGCCGGGGTCAGACAGGAACGTCCGGACGTCGTTTTGCAGGTTTACGGTCAGGCCGGTGAAAACGGAACGGTTATTATTGATCGTCAGGCTGCTTTGGGAACGGTGACCTGTTCTGCCGGCGCGGTTAATCCGATGTCGTCTTATGCCGTTTCTTTGTGTACCCGCCGTTTGGGGAATTTGCTGCCGGCGCGTTCGGTGTTGATTGTTGACCCGACGAAGATGGTCGGTTTGGGGGATATTGCCGTGATGTATATTAATGAAACGGAAGCCCGTTTAATCAGTGTACGCGAAGATATTGACGGCAGAATGTTCGGTGTTTTATGGAATCCCGAAGAAAAAATTGAAATTCCCGAAGACAAAGCTTCAACTTTGCACCGGGTAGTTCAGATTCATTTGCCGTAAAAAAGATAAAAATAAAAAAACGCCGCAGATTAAAGATATGTTAATCTGCGGCGTCGTAGTATTATGCTGAATATCCCTGAATTGCGGGGATATATAGCCGTGCCTGTTTGGAGAAAAAATGAGCCCGCCGAAAAAGGATATGAAAAAATGGAAGCCGAAATTTCCCGGTGCGGCGTCAGACGGGGAAGAAGACCCGTATGTAACGGCTCAGCGTTTTATTAATGTTTACAGACAGCTGCATGTTTTACGCGAAGATTTGGTGACGCGTTATAATGACATGCTGCTGGAAATAGATTCGGACGCGCGTTCAACGCTGACGGACATACCCGGCGGTCGGGACGTGCGCGATTATCTGGAATATTTGGAACATCAGAAATACGGGGACGATTATGTTTCCGAAGACAGTGACGATGTTTTTGTTTCCCGGGAAGAAAAAGCCAAAGCAAAGGCGATTGCCGACGCTTTGTCTTCCGCGCAGGAAAAGATGAATCAAAACCAAATGGCCGTTATGCAGCAGGCGCAGGAAGAATCCCGGCGTAATATGGAAATGCTGGCCAAAACATTGTCCGAAGCCCGGCGGGATCCTGCCCGCCGCGAAGAAGCTGCCGAGTTGGCGCAGTCTTTGAAAAAGGCAAAAGAAGATTACTCTCATCTTGCGGCCGGTCTGGAGGAAAACGAGCCTTTATCAGAAATTGAAATGGTTCAGGAAAAACTGCGTTCGCAATATGCTCAGGCGCAGCAGGCGGGCAATGTTATTCAAGGCGGGTTGGAACAATTATCGGAAACGGGCGCCAAAGGATTGGACGCTTTGGTTTCCGCTTTGACGGAGGCGCAGGTAAAATCGGCTGAACTGCAGGCAAAAACGCAGTCTGAAACGATGGCCAAGATTTTTTCGCAAAGTCAGGAAATGACGGCGCGGGCAATGGCGGAAGCTTTTGCCAAATCACAGCAGAACGCGGCGGAAGTACAGGGCAGTTTAATTGCCAAAGCAATTGCTGATTCTCAAAAACACGCCAATGAAACGTTGGCGTCTTTATTTGCTTCCATACAAAAGGGAGGCGCGCTGCCGGCGGCGCAGACGCCTCAGATTGTGATAGAAAATAATAATACCGCGGCGGCGCTGTCCCAGTCTGAAATCATTGCGGCGCAGGCAAAAGCCATGGCACAGGCGCAGATCGAAGCGCAGAAAGAAATTCTGGAAATGCAGAAAAAAGCCATGATCGAGGCGGCTTCGGTCAATCCGATGATGGGCGGCGGTATGTCAGCGGCGGAACAAGCTAAAATGATTGCTGACGTTGTGGCTCAGACGCAAAGTTCCGTTTTGACGGAAACAATGGGCCAACTGATGCATCGTCAGGAAGAATCGCAGCGGTTCCAGGCTACTTTGATGGCGGAAGCTTTTTCAAAACAGACGCAGGAAATTGCTTTGGCTTTGTCAAATGCGCAAAAGGCGATCCGTAATGAAACGCTGACTTCTCAGGCGCAGGCTGTTGCGCAGGCAATGATCCGGGCGCAGACGGCGACACAGTCCGAAACGATTACGGCGCAGGCCAAAGCGATTGCGACGGCAATGACGGAATCGCAAAATGCGCTGCAGGTGGAGGCTTTGGCAACGCAAGCGCGTGTCGTGGCCGAAGCGGTGGCGGAATCTCAGGCGAACGTTCAGCGCGACGTATTGGCCGAACAGGCGCGCGTTGTTGCGGAGGCAATGTCCGAATCTCAGGCCAGCGTTCAGGCGGAAGCTTTGGCGACGCAGGCGCGTGTCGTGGCTGAAGCGGTGGCGGAATCTCAAGGCGCCGTTCAAAAAGAAGTATTGGCCGAACAGGCGCGCGTTGTTGCGGAAACGCAGGCGAACGTTCAGCGCGACGTTTTGGAAAGACAAGCGCGTGTCGTCGCGGAGGCCGTGGCGGAATCTCAGGGCGCCGTTCAAAAAGAAGTGCTGGCCGAACAGGCGCGCGTTGTTGCGGAAACGCAAGCGACTATTCAGCGTGACGCTTTGGCCGAACAAGCGCGTGTCGTTGCGGAGGCTGTGGCGGAATCTCAAAGCAGCGTTCAGACAGACGCTTTGGCCGAACAAGCGCGTGTCGTTGCTGAAGCTATGGCGCAGCAGCAGAATACGTCTTTGTCCGAAACGGTTGAACTGTTAAGCCAAAAACAGATGGATCAAACGTCGGCTTTGGCGACGGCTTTGGCCAAACAACAGTCAAAGACGCAGGAAGTCATTCATACCTGGACTCAGGGCAGTCTTCCTGCCGGATCGGGCATGCCGCCGACTCAGCCGCCTGTCCATGAATATTACGATACGCCGTATACGTCGGGATACGAAGAGGCCGCGGTGGAAACCCCGGCTCAGGAAGAAAGCCAGCCCAAAAAGAAATCGCGCGAACTGCCGAAAATGGATTTGTCCGATTGGAACGCCAATTTGGACGAAGCCTTTTCTTTATCACAGAAAGCCGCTGCCGAAGCCGGTTATGATTTGGACGACAACTGGGGATACGGCTATGCGGACGCGTCCAGCGAAGAGGTGGATTATTCCGCTTCCGATCAGCAGGAAGACGTTTATAATTATCAGGATACCGAAGGGTACGAAGGCGATCAGGCCTATTATGATTACCCGCAGGAAGATCAGGGACTGTACGGTTATGTCGCCGCCGGAAACTATGGCGCCTATTATTACACCGATGAAAACGGCAATCCGTATTATTTGGATACGAATGGCAACCCGTACTATGTTGATGAAAACGGACAAGCCTATTATGTCGACGAAAACGGACAGGCGGTTTATTTTGATCCGAACGCTGTCGGGGAACAGGCGCAGAACGCTTCCGCTTATTATACCGATGAAAACGGTAATCCGTATTATTTGGATACGAATGGCAACCCGTACTATGTCGATGAGAACGGACAAGCCTATTATGTCGACGAAAACGGACAGGCGGTTTATTATGATCCGAACGCGTCTGAACAGACTTCGGAACAGGAAGCGCCGGCGTATTACACTGACGAAAACGGCAATCCGTATTATTTGGATACGAATGGCAACCCGTACTATGTTGACGAAAACGGACAAGCCTATTATGTCGACGAAAACGGACAGGCGGTTTATTATGATCCGAACGCGTCTGAACAGACTTCGGAACAGGAAGCGCCGGCGTATTACACTGACGA
>URSF01000024.1 GCA_900550445.1 uncultured Rhodospirillaceae bacterium
GGGGGGGGGGGGGGGGGGATATAGGTAATCAATGCTTTTGAAACTCAAGAAAAACGTGTTCTGACCGGGGTCAGAATTGCACTGAAAGGATTTTATATTTATGTATAACTTAAAAGAAGGGATAACTCCTGTGGAAAAATACCGTTTAACGCCCAGACAGGTAGAGGTTTTACGATATCTTGCTTTGGGGCTGCAGAACAAACAGATCGCTTATGAAATGGGAATAAGCATTTCGACTGTAAAGCTGCATTTGAACGGAATATATACGCGTCTGCGTGTTAATAACCGTGTTCAGGCGTTATTGCGCGCGCGGGAAGAACATATTATCTAAATTTGTTTGCTGCACAAAAAAACAGCCTCTGATAAAGGCTGTTTTTATAAATGAAACAATCGGGATTTCTAGGGTTATCCCATCGCTTTTGTGATTTGATCCTGCATGGAAAACGTTCCCATAACGGCCCAGGCAATCGCGCCGGAAACAAACAAAGTCGCCACCATGTTCAACACCGCGGCTTTTTGCGAAATACCGGTCACGCTGTTTTCCAGCCATTCGTTTGCCATTTGGTCCAACGCTCCCTGGAAGTTATCCATTTCGGAATAAATACGTAAATCCCCGATGATTTCTTTATCCGGGAATCCCAATCCCGTTTTGTTTAACGCTTCTCCCAGGTTGTCCCCGTTGTTAATGAAAACCAACGCGCTGTCGATACGATAAAGCAGATACGGGCTGGCGTCATGGCGCAGGGAACGCAGCGCCTGTGAAACCGGTGTCCCCGCGCGTACCAGCGCGGCCATGGCCAGCATCCACGTCACGCCGACGAAAATGCGGTACAAAGACCATGGCGGCACGTTGTCAAACCAGGAACGTGTTTTGCCTTTCCACCGCCCCAGCGTCAAATAAATCAGAAAGAAAACGGTCGGCAGAAAAGAAAAAGCGAGAAGCCAGTTTTTCTGAATCCATACGGACAGCTGCACCAGATCGCGGGCGCTGCCTGTCCAGCGCGTATTGGGGGCCGCGCTCATCATCGGCGGCACCATGTACACCCCGATTGCGTAAATAATCAAAACGGTCATCATGGACAAAAACATCGGGTAACTGATCGCGCTGACCAGCGGCTGTTTCATTTTTGTCGTTCCTTCCGTCACCTTGATCAGGTTTTCCAGCGCTCCTTCCAGATGCGACACGTCACCGACCGATAACATCAACCGTTCGCTGGCCGGCGCCCAGCCTTCCAAAGCCACTGAAAACGGATTACCGTTCTGCAGGGAACGCGACCAGTACAAAATCGCCAAAGCCAAAGGTTCATCGGGATTTTTCCCGTCATTGGTAATAATTCCCCTGATACGGTCCAAAGCGTCCATCAGGGAAAAACGGTTGCGTAAAAGGGAAATCAGTTTACGGTAAATTTTTAACCGCGCTCCGTTGCTCATTCTGCAGATAATCATAGCGTAATAACGGTTGATATCTGCCAGGTTGAATTTACTTTTGGCCATTTGTATCCTCTTTTTTTATTATATTTAGTAAACGGGCCTTTCGTCCAGCAGACCGCACCAGCGTTCAACTTCTTCGGCGTCAATCAGGCCGTTCAACATACGTTCGATGGAGCAGTCTTTCATTGTACGACCGCCCAGATCGCCTGTCCAGTAATCAATCGCTTTTTTGGTTTCGCCGTTGACCAGCAGATTTAAAAAAGTCGCGTCAGGCATTAAAATTTCGCCGACGACGCAACGGCCTTTACACCCGTTCCCGCCGCATTCGGGGCAGCCCGGCCCGCGCAGAAAAGCCTGTTCCATGCCAAAATCGCCGTAAGCCTTGCGTAAACGCTGTACCGTCGGGTGATCCGGTTTTTGCGACACGGGAATACGGCAGTGCGGACAAACACGGCGGAACAAACGTTGGGAAACCATGCCTTTCATAATTTCAGGGTCGATCAGTTTAAACGTTTCAACGCCCATATCGCGGAAACGCATAACGACCGCCGGTGACGAGTTCGCATGCAGTGTCGACCATACGCCGTGGCCCGACAGAGCGCCTTTGAACGCCAGCTGAGCCGAAGACAACGTACGAATTTCCCCGATCATCAGCATGTCCGGGTCGGAACGCAGCGACGCCGCCAGCGCTTTTGTAAACTCCTGTTCTTTCAATGCTTCTGTGTTGGCGTTTGTCACAGGCATCTGCCGCGCGCCGGGAATAGGGTATTCGGGCGGGTCTTCCACGGTAATCAGATTTAATTCATAGTTGCGTTCCTGCAGCAAAGAAATCATGTTGCGTTGCAGCGTCGTTGATTTTCCCGATCCCGTCGGTCCCGCCACAATGATAATGCCGATCGGCACGGCGCGCAGACGGTAAAACATATCGGCTTCGCGCTGCGTGTATCCCAGCGCCATCAAATCGCCGGCGTTATCAGGGTCTTCGTCGGCATACAGCAGACGCATAACCAGATACCGCGTTCCGAAAGCAATCG
Organism: uncultured Rhodospirillaceae bacterium; assembly: GCA_900550445.1. GTDB lineage: Bacteria > Pseudomonadota > Alphaproteobacteria > CAAGCB01 > CAG-977 > UBA11549. The sequence goes on from URSF01000024.1 coordinate 2,466, forward strand.
GGTTAAACTGCAGACGTACCCCTAATACCAGTTTCGGCAGACGCAACTTGCCGTTTGAACCGCGCAGCGGAGCGTCCCCGATTTTTTGTGCCGCCTGATATTCGTTCTGCGCATAGTTCGCGTCTGAAATGTCGGAAGAAGCAAAAGCCGCGCGGACGAACGCTTCCCCCCATTCTTTTGTATTTTCCAGAACGACCTGCATCATACCGTTTTGGCGGAAAAAGACTTCCGTTTTATGCGTGCCGACGACGACATGTACGTCTGAAACCTTAACGGCAGCCGCTTTGCTTAAAACGGCCACATAGTCTTTCTGCATTTGCAGCTGTTCCAGATCGGCCGCGCTGCCGGTTTCTTCGGGAGCTTCTTCCGGCGCTTCTTTTTCGGCGCGGTCGTAAATGGCTTTAATCAGGTTGGACGGAACGTATTCCGCTTTGTTGACCTGCAGTTTCTTTTTTCTGGCCAGCACTTCAAAACTTAAGACGCGGCCGTCGAATTTATGTTCCGAACTGACCAGAAAACGTCCGTTGTCGAACAAAGCCAACAGATTGCGCGTGTCGTCTTTAACGGGAAAAGACCCGGAAGGCGCCGTAATACACTTACCGTTGGCAAACAGTTCGTTTAAAACTTCCGAACTTTTTTTAGGGGCCGCTTTTGCCGGCTGCGCCGGCGCGGCAGAACCGCTTTGCGCAGCTGGCGAAGCGGTTCCTGTTTTTGGTTTAGCTGGTAATGGCATTCTCGTTCAACCTTCTTTCATGCGGCATATTGCCTTTAAAAGCCGGCAGGGAAACGGGTTCCCTGCCGAAACGGTTATTTATTTGGCCAGACTTGCCCCCGAAAAGGTCGGCCCTACACCGGCGTTAGCCGAAATCGGCGTTGATCTGCGACGGCGTTCGGCTCGTCTTTGCGCGCGGCGTTGATCACGCTCATTTCGTTCCTCCTGGGCGCTTTGATTGTTATCCTGCCCCGCCGGAACGGCAGCCGTCTGGTCAGACAGCAGTCCTGCGGACGGGAAACCGATCATTTCCTTATCTTTACCGATTTGGACCAGAACAAAGTCTTTGTCAATATCAATGACCGTATGTCCTGTCGGCAATATGGTTGATTTTTTCGCAAAGAAAGTCGTTCTGTCTTTTTTGGAAATCAGTTTGGCAATCAAAGCGCCGGCCGTACCGCGGATTTCCGAAACGGCATACAAAGCCGAAGCGGGTTCGCGCGCTTTTGTTTCCTGATTTTCCCCTTCTGCCGGCACTTCTGTCGTCAAAGCTTCGCCTGCTTTTTTCTTTGTCAACAGATCTTCGCCTGTTGACGTTAACGCTTTCGGAATACGCGAAGACGCCGAACGTTTGATTTTTGCCGGTCGCGTAGCCGCCATTAAAATGGGTTTCAGGTTGTTTAAACGAACCAGAGAAGCCGCATCGTATTTCTTTTTTAATTCGGCTCTTTCCTGTTTGATTTTTTCTTTTTCTTCTTTTTCCTTTTGAATTCGGGCGGCTTCTTCGTCCTTCATTTTTTGGATACGGCGGTCTTCTTCGCGTTTCAGGGCGGCTTCAATCTGTTTTTGACGGATTTCGGCTCTTTGCTTCCTTTCCAAAGCTTCCTGACGTTTTAAATCCTGTGCCAATTCCCATTCCAGACGGGCCTGCGTCATTTTTTCACGCCGTTCAATTTCGTCAAATAACATCTGGCGGTTGGACGTTTTTAACGCGTCGATTTCGGAACGCAGCTGTTCACGTTTTAACTGCAGCATTAATGTGCTGTTTTCGCGTTCCATTTCGGCCATTTCGCGGAAAATGTCGCTGGATACCTTTCCCAAGATCTGTTCGCTGGGCGGTGTGGACAAATTCATGGCTCCTGCACCGGACGAACCAAAATCCAGGCTGGGGGTTGCCGGCGCGGAAATATTGGCCGGAGGCGGCGGTACGTTTACGTCCATTGACGGGGCCGGATCGGGCAGCGGCGCCGGTATATCCAGTGACAACTGCGGTTCCGCCGGCGTGGGAACGGGTTCCGGCGCTAATGACAATTCCGGAACAGACGGCGCGGGAGTTTGGACGTCAGCGGCGGGGACGTTATTTGTTCCTTCTGCGGCAGGGGCCGGTGCCGGCGTTTCTGTTTTCGTTTCTTCGGCCGGTTTTGCGGCGTCAGCGGGAACAGCCGGGTCTGTTTTCGGCGTGTCGGCCGGTTTTGCGGCGTCAGCAGAAACAGCCGGATCCGTTTTCGGCGTATCGGCCGGTTTCACGGCGTCAACGGGAGCCGGATCCGCGAAAAAAGAATCGTCAAACAAATCATCTGCGTTTGCTGCCGGTGCGGATATGGAAATAACCATAGCCGCCAGCCAAAAATGTTTTCTAAGGAATTGGTTCATAGATTTGTCCTTCATAAGTCCAGATGTTGCTGTTCGGTTCATAATTCAAGTGCAAAATTTCCAAAGCCGGAAATTTATTAAACATTGTCAGCCATTCTTCCATCGGCAGATCGGAAGAAAACACGAATTTTAAACGCGGATATGTCCGAATTTCTTTTATTTCCGTTCCCAGACCGTCTTTGGTCGTCTGAGCCTGACGTTGCGTTCTTTCTTCTGACAGACCGATCGGCATATTAATGGCCTGGAAAATATTATTTAATTCTTCGCGTGATTCGTAAACCATCATTTTCGGCGCCTGTGAATGAATGGCCACGTCGCCGATTGACAGGCTGACGATTGCCGTTTTTCCCGAATTGTCGATTAAAAAATCCAATCCGCGCGTATTATATTCTTCAAAAGCGCGTTTAATCCACCCCAAATGTCCCCACTGCATCGTCCATGTCGTTGATAATCCCGAAGCGGAACAGGAAATCTGTCCCAGCGTCCAGCCCGGAACAACCATGGTTTTCACCTGCTGCACGGCCGCTTGGCAGCGGTTCAGCAAGTCTTCGGTGACGACCAGTTTTTCCCATGGGTGAATGATGACTTCCTGTTGTTTGGGGGCTTCTTCTTCAAACAAAGGTTTCATTGGCGCCAACGGTCGGATTACGGGTTTATCTTCCGCGAACAATCCGGAAATCAATTTGTATCCGATAAATAAAACCAACACCCCGGCGCCAATAGTGATCAGTTTCATTTTCTGGCGCTGGGATTTGTTGATGTGCATCAGCTTTGAACTGCCGGGAGCCTTTAAAATATCCCACAGATCAACTTCTTCGGTGCCTTCGATTTCCCACGACGCCGGCGCGATTTTGCGCCCCCAGTCGGGCACAGCCATCATTGCGTAAAAAGCCCGTTTGGCGTCTTCTTCATTCAGATACAGCATGTCTTCTTCGGACAGAATCAGATCGTTTCTGATGGCGATGAACCACCAACCTTCGTCCACTTCAAAAACGGCGACGGAGGACGGCTTGTCCTGAAATAATTCGGCGATCGCCGCCGCGGCGGACGGCATGCCGGCTTTGTGTCCTTCGGTGGAATTACCGATACCGTATTGCGGCGATGTTCCCTGCCGCAGGCAGAACAGGTCGGCGCCTTCCATGAAATTGTCGACTGTTTCCTGAACTTCGGGATAAGGATCGTTCGTGTCCTGCAGCGGCTGCCAGAACAATGTGACGGCATATGTCGTATCGTTTACGACCATTGTCGGCCCCCAGGACGGTTCGGAATTTTCGTCTTCCTCCGTATCCTGTCCGATCAGAACGTCGTCTTCGCCGGATTCTTCCTCCAGATCGTCCACGGTCAGTTCTTCATCATCATCTACAGCCATGCCTAACTATCCTGTTATACGTTCAACATTCTTGTTTCCGGTGACAACGGGGAAATCAGTACTTCCGGCGTCATCAGAATAACCATGACGTTGCGGGATTTTTCAGCCTGATTCTGATAAGAGAAAAGCTGTTTGTCATTCCCTGTTGAAGACTGCACCTGTTCAAATCCTGTCAGCATCAGCGTTGCCCCCGACATCATGGCGACTTCCTGAACGAAACCGCGGGTTCTGATTTTCGGCAGCTGAACTACGGTTTGAGACGTTTCCGCGTCTTCTCCCGTTCCGGTGCCGCCGCCGGTAGCCCTGCCCATTTCTTCCAATTCGGTTAATGTCATTGTAAACATCATCAGTAAACGGCCGTGATCCAGAATGCGCGGCAAGACTTCCATTGTAAAACCGTAATTGATTTTTGCCGGCGTGATTGAAACAGACGTCGTGTCGGAATTCATCGTTGTTTCAATCTTTTCTACATAGGATTCGTCTGTCGAAACCTGAATCGGCGCGATTCTGTTATTCATGGTCGTAATAGAAGCGCTGGTCATCAAAGACGTTGTTCCCTGTGTTTTCAAAGCCTGTATGACCAGATTGGTCGTGTCGATATGTTTGTCCCCGGGAATTAATGTCATTCCCAGATTGCTGGTGACGCCTTCAAGCGATGCCGTGCTTGACGTTAAATCAAATTTCAGTTTTTCATTGATGAAATTTAAAACTGACGTCACGTTTATGGCCGATTGTTGAGAATCGCTCAGCGTAACGTTCAGAACTTTAACGGAAATAGCGACCTGACGCGCCAGTTTTTCATTCATGCTGTTGACGTATTGGGAGATACGCTGCAGCGTAAACGGCGGCGCTGTTACGGTCATTGTGCCGTTTGTCGGAATAATATTCAGCGTGGCGCCTTCCGGCAGCATGGCAGTGACGGCCTGTTCCAGCTGGGACCAGAAATCAAGCTGAATGGAAGAATCCATCGAAGCCGACGTCGAACCGCCGCTTTCGCCCGATGACGTACCGGCGATGTTGGCGCTCATGTTGGAAGTAACGGGCAAAGCGTAAATCGTAAAGACGCGCGTTTCCATTTTATAGAAAGTAATGACGCCGTTTTTATATCTCCACCACAAAGCGAAACGGGATACGATTTGATCCAGCAGTCCGCTTAATTTCCCGGAATATGCCGGCATAAACAGTTCCGTGCTGGTGTTGCTGGAAACGCCGCCGATTTCACTGACGTTTGTTTCCCCCTGCGTTGCGTCTTTGACTTCGTTTAAGATCATGTCGTCGACGCGGACGGTAATTCCTGTCAGCGATGTAATCTGTTCGGAAATCTGCAGCAAAGAAACCGGAGAAGTGCTGACCAAAGTAATCCCGTCGTCCGTTTCAAAACGGGCCGGCAGCGGATCGCCTTCGTTAACGCGGATACTTTGATTGCCCAGCCAAATGTCGTCCTTAACGGCGATTGTGTCCATTTTATACTGTTCGGCCGGCCTGAACGGCTGTTCAAGCGTTCCCTGAATTTTATCGACCATTCTGTCGACGTCTTTTAAATTCGACCGGTAAAGGCTGCACGAAGTCAGTCCGATCAGGCAGGCGCCGAAAATAAAGAATAATTGTTTAGTCCGCATTTTCGTCCTCCTGAGTCGTCACTACCAATACGCGGTTGCCTTTGTAAAATGTCCCCCATGGAGCCGGCCTGGCGCGGGCGAATGAACGGATCAAAGCCGAAGCCACGTCCATAAAGCGTCCGCGGAACATGGCGCCTGCTTCCAGAACATATTCGCGGTCGGTGCTCCATACAACGCGCCAGCCCGCCTTGTCCCCCCATTGCGTCAGCAAAGAACGCACGGAAGATCCTTCTGTCGCCAGCCAGTCTTCAACCGGATCCGCAGGGTCGTAAATTTCTTCTCCGCCGCCGGTTCCGTTTGAATTGTCCGCGGAAGAAGCGTTGTCGTTTTGGGAATTGGACGCAGTTTGATTTTGGGCGTTGTTCAGCATGTCGGCATTCAAAGCGGTTTCTTTTGAGCTGTCATAGCTGTATAAACCGTTTGCTCCGACTGTTCCGGGCGCCGTCGCGGCCAAATCCTCTCCGCGGTATCCATAGGTGTTCTGCAAAACATCGGGCGGTGTTCTTTGCCCGAATTGCCCGCCGCCGACAGGCGCCGTAAAGTCAGGGGCCGCGGAAACGGTGCCGGCGGAAACGCCGGGCCACGCCTGGTCGCCTTCGATCAGCTGAGTGCATCCGTTCAGTAAAAAAACAGCCGTGAAGATGCTGAATATACTGATTTTTTTATATGGATACGCCATAATAATCTCCAAAATTTAAAAATCAAAACGCTTCTTTAGGGTTATAATTAAAGCATTAAATTATTTAAAAAATCCTTTATAAAAACAAAAACCGCGCAAGGCTTTTGTTTTTTCATAAACTTTTTAAAAAATAACAAATTTGCGCGGATTTTTCAATCAGGGATAAAACGTTACCATTTCTTGTAATACAGGCGTTCCTGTATGCCGCCGTTTTCGGAAGTATATTCCGTATACCCTTCTTCGGGCAGAACAATCATTCTTAATACGATTGTGTGCGGCGTGCGGTCCGTTATGACGGGAATAATCTGTACGTCTTCCATGCCGACACCGGTTAATGTGCTGCGAATCAAGGCAAAACGTTTTTCCTGCAGATCGGGATCAATGTTGCTCATGCGGACTTCAACGGCATTTTGAATGTCTTTTTTGGCTCTTTGACCAAAGGCTTTGATCCATTTGACCGATTGCGCCGACATTTCGGAACTGTCGGGTTTGAACGTCAGACGCAGTTCCGTCGGAACAATCTGTCTTTCAGGCTGTTTTGTTTGCTGCTGTTCCGCGGATTGAGAGGACTTTTTAGCGTTCGTTTCTGACTTTGCGCCGTTCGTCGCACTTTTACCCTTTTCTTTTTCCTGCTGCGCAGCGGGAGCCGTCCCGGAACCGACGCTGGGCAAAGGAGTACTTGTGTCCGATTTACCAAAGAAAGAAAACAGTTTATTAACCAGACCGCTTTCCTCTTCATTTTGTTTTGTTTTTTCCGTATTCGCCTGTGCGGCCGGCAGCAGAGCTTCGGACAATCCGTCCGGATTGACCTTGGGCGGCAAACCTGCCGGAATTACGGGAGCCGCCGCCGGTACTGCCGTTGCCGATCCGCCGGCGGGAACAGGCATCGGAGTGCCTAACGGCAGCAAAAGGGGGTTGGTTTTTGCTTCCGGTTTTTGTTCTTCTCCGACAATGCGGACGGGAAGAGAGTTAATAATGTTGCTTTCAGTATTTTGGGGCGTTTCCTCAGCCGTATTACCGGACGGCGCGGGTTGTTCGTCAGCGACTCTGAACGCTTTTGCCCTGCCTGTCGCGGCCGTTTGCGCATCTGCCGCCGCCGACCATACGGAAGGCGTGTCAGACTGCGACATGCTGGTCCATACGGCCGCTTCCTGCCGGTCAAGCCAGTTTAAGGATTTTTGAGGCTGATTCGAAACGACTGCGGATACTTTTCCGTTTTTATATATGACGGTCGGTCTTTCCTGCTTCGGTTCGGCGGCGGCCGCGACGATGTTTTCAGCCGGTTTTTCCATCGCTTCCGGTGTTTCTTCTTCTTTGGTTGCTAATGTGTTTTTAGGTTTGCCCCGCGCTTTGGCAATTTTCCATAAACTGGGGGAATCGCCGGCTAAAAAGGCGGTTGCGGTTTGCTTTATGCCTGCCGTTTGCTGCGGAGATTCCGCCGTTCCTGCAAAAGGCACGTCCTGAACCACGGCCGTTTGAACGGTTTCTTCCGCTGTTTTCGTTTTGCCGGCCGCAGCCGTTAAGTCTTGCGGTTTTGCTAAAGAATCCGGTGTGTCCCGAGTATCGGCAGCCGTTGAAACTGCGGCTGCGCTGATGCTTGTTTGTCCGTCTGCGGTATCTGTCGCCGTTTGTGTGTTTAAAGACGCCGTCTGGCGGGCGTTGTTCATTTCCAGAAGAGCCGCGTTTTTCCGCTTGATTTCTTCTTTTTCTTTTAATTCCGACAGTTGGCGGCGCAGCTGGGCAATGTCAACCCAACGTGTTTCCGGAGCCGTTTTTTTCTTTGCGGCTTGTTTTTTTTCCGGCGTTTTTGGCTTTGCTGCGGCTGTTACGGAAACGTCTTTTAATTTAAAGGCCTCTTTTTCTTTCTCTGCCGGTTTTAAATCGTTTTCCTGCAGCAAAAATTCGGAAGCGATGACGGCTTCATCCGATTCGGTTAACAGCGTCAAGCCGGAATTCATCAGATTGTCTAATGAAACTCCTTCCTGTTTTTTATCTTCGGTTTTTATTGCTTTTTCCGGTATCGTGACAGCCGGAGCAACGGCGGCGGTCCGGATAACGGGGGGCCGCTTAACCGTTTTCGCTATGGGAGGTAAAGCCGCCGGTTTTTGTTGCGCTTTTGCCAAAACGGGCTGCGGCGCCGTTAAATCGCGCTTTTGCGGCGTTATTTCCCTCGGGCCGGCGGCCGGCGCATCATTAACGAAGAAAGGTGCCGGAGCGGCTTTGTCCTGATTCCTTAATACAATATAGGCGGACTTTTCTTTTCTGGCGCCGGAATAAGGCTGAACATCAACATACGTTTTAACCAGCGTGTCACGGTCAATTGCACTGCGGTGGTTTTTTAAAACGTAAAATGAAAACCTGCAGAATCCAAGAATCAACAGAAAACTGAAAATCAGAAAAGCGACTGTTCCCGCGGATATCGGATATTTTTTTTCCGATCCGGCGCTTTGTTCTTCCCGATTATTTAAATTTTCTTGAGAAACGGTCATTTCTTTTTACTTTATTGATGCCAACAGAATAAGGATATTTTTTCAAAGTTTATCTGGAAAGTTATTAACTATCGGTAAATTTTTACTGATTTTTCAGCATATTAATATAAAGGGCAAAAACCGCCGTTTAAAAATATTTCAAATTCGTGACAATTTTTTGACCCAAGTGTAATTTTGCTGAAATTATAATAAAAATCAAATGCTTACTTGACTTTTAGCGGGTGATTTTTTAGTGTGGACATTGCCGGCCGTTTTTCATATTCTGAGGGTATGAAGAACATTTAACCTTAAAACAAGGAGAACTGAAATGAAACTTTTATATTTAGCATTGGCTATGTTAGTTGCCATTTGTCCGGAAGCTCGCGCTGCTGGCGGTGATGCTTTCGGTACAGTTACCAGCAAGGGCATTGAACTGTTTAATAACGTTAAAACGGTTGTTTTCGTTATGGGTGGTTTTGGTCTGGTCGGTATGGCCGTCGGTGCGGTTTTCGGCAAGGTAAACTGGAAATGGTGCGCTGCTTTGGCTTTCGGTCTGTTCATTCTGGCGATTGCCGCTAAAGTTGTTGCTTACTTCACCGGTACGAGTGACGCTGGCTTTAACGATAGCAACTTCGGTTAAGCGTTATAATACAAGAAAAGAAATTGCCGCAGGAAACTGCGGCAATTTTTTTATTGAGAAACTCTTTATTTTTGTGTTTTCAATACGTATAATCATATAGAAAGGTTTTGTTTATTTTTTTTTGTTAGATTGCAACAGAAAAAGGAAAGAATAATGCGGGAACCGATTTTAAAAGCAGTTGCTATGCCGCCCAGAATCTTTTGGGCGCCGTTTTTGCCGGCATTAGTGAATCTGATGATTCAGTTTCCTTTTATGTTTATAGGAATGGGCTTATATGATATGAATCCTTTGGTTTCTGTCGTTCCGATTATTATTGCTCATGTAATTCTGATTATTTATGGTTCCCGTGAACCGCATTTATCTGCGATGGTGCGGGCATTCGGGCCGATGGCCGGCGGTTCTAAGAATATTTATAAGAGTAAAGGAACTAAACTTGCCCCCTGAAAGTATTTTTTCCATTTTTATTCAAAGCCTGGGAACCGGTGAAGTTCTGGTCAGTATTCTGGGGATAATTTCCGCTGCCGCATTTGCGGGGCTGCTGGCGACAAAACTGGGGGAATTGCTGCTGCCCAAACCGCGGGAAACGCAAGTCAGTGATTTTTTGCCGTTTGAACGGTTGAAAGAAGACGGGACGACAATAGAATGTCATGACGGTTCTTTAGTCCGCGTTTTCGCCGTTAAAGGGGCTGACGTCGCCATGATTCAGCCGGAATTGCGCATGAATATGTTGGAAGCGCGCAAAAGCTTTATTGATGCGATGGGCGATTTAAATGTCACCGTACGCGTTTTGACTATTCGGGAAATGATTCCTCTGGGAGAGGAAGTTCGCCATGAAAATCCTATTTTAGCCGCAATTGCTGATCAATGGACAGAAAATCTCAGCCGTGTTTTCCGGAATAAACATTATATTGTTTTGTCGGTTAAAGAACGTAAAAATCATGATCGTGATTTAGCGCAGGCGGCACAGGCTTTAACGTCAATTTTGGATATGTATGAACCGACGCAGCTGTTTGAAACAAAGGGAAGCGATCTGGATCAAAGCCCGTTTACTTTTTTTGCCCGCTTATGCAGTCCCGTAACGATGCCGCATCCCCGAATCGGTTCAATGGAAGGGGCAGAACTGAAATCCATGTTGACGGCGGATTATATTCACTTTACCGGCGACGAAGGGCTGATCCGGTTTTTTAAGGGAGATTACGAACTGTTCGGTATCGTGATGGGTATCCGCAGTTCCGGCGATTATATGGACGAACAGATGGTTTCGGATCTGTTGTCTATTAATGTTGAAGTGACGATGCTGCATACGGTAACGCCTATTCCGAAAATTCAGGCGTTGGCTCTTTTGATGCAGCAAAAGCGTATGACCAGAGTCACCAGCTTTTCCGGTTCAACGATTGATCAGTATGACGAAGCCATTGAATTGATTGATTCGGCGGATAGCGATACTCAGACATTATGCCATTATTCTATGACATTGTTTATTTTTGGCATGTCAAAAGATGAAATCGAATTCGGACAAATGGAAGTTGAACGTATCTGCCGTTTATATGGCGTTACGCCGGTTCGTGAAGGCTGGATTGCGCAGGCATCTTTCTTTGCTCAATTCCCAACATACGATATTTACCCCAGAACATATTCTTACTTGTCCCGCGCTGTTGCAACGGCAATTAATCTGGAAAAAGCACCGGAAGGCAATGCCAGCAGCGACTGGGGCCCCGGGCCGATTACTATTTTCAGAACGATCAGCGGGACGGCGTATCGCTGGCAATTCCATGTGACGGCTGCCGCGAACGCTGTGGCACACTGTATTTTGCTGGGGTCAACCGGTCAAGGTAAAACGACGTTGCTGGCTTTTTTGGCCGGACAGGCCATGCGTCACCGCGATCTGCGCGTTTACTTCTTTGACCGCCATAGAGGTGTGGAAGTTTTCTGCCGTGCGATTCAGGGGGCTTATGTTAATTTTGACGGTGATAAAGATTCAACGTCGATGAATCCTTTTTCCTGCCGCGATACGCCTGAAAACAGAGCATTTTTGCGCCGTTGGCTAAAAGCGATTACAATGGTTGACGATGCGGTTTCGGAAAAAGAAATCGCCCGCGCGGTTACGACGGCTTTTGATTACCTGCGTCCGGAAGAAAGAACGTTGAAAAATCTGCATAAAAGCTGTTTTTCGCCGACAGGGGCGATGCGTCGCGAATTATTCCGTTGGGTCAATGATCAGCAGTACGGGTTGATCTTTAATTCTCCGAATGATACTTTGGATATGACGGCGCGCTTTATTGCGTTTGACTTTACTCATATTTTTGAAGACGAAATTCTTGCGCCCGCGGTTATCAGTTATATTATGCAGCGTATTCACAGCGTTTCCGGCGATACGGGCGATCCCAGCCTGATTATGATCGACGAAACCGCGCCGATGTTGAAACACCCGATGTTCCGCGATCAGTTTGTGATCGGTCTTCAGGAAGGCCGTAAGAAACGCCAAGCTTATCTGTGCGCGTTCCAACAGCCGAATATTGTAGATTCGCTGGGAATGGGCGAGGTAATCCGCGGTCAATGTCAGACGGTGATTTTTTTCCGCAATCCGCAGGGAATGGAAGAAGATTATGAAAACTGGCGTTTGACTCCGCATGAACGCGATTTTGTATTCGGTCGTTCTTTTAAAGAGTTAAAGTATGCAATTCTGGTTGCGCGCCCCGCCGTCGGCGAGTCTGTTATTTTAGACGTGAATCTGAGCGGTCTGGGGCCGTTTTTGAAACTTTATTCTTCAGGACGCAAGCACGTATTGCTGGCAGAACAGCTGATGAAAGAATACGGTCCGGAAGGATTTGTCGAAAAATATCTGGAAGTTGCATAATAACAAATCGGGCGATCGCCCGATTTTGTCTTTTTTTTGTCATAATTGCCTTAATAAAAACCATTGTTTTGCCACAATTCTATGGTTAAACTATAGTTAGTAAATAAAGCTGCGCGCAAAGCTGTAAATATAAAAGGAGGCTTCTATGACCTATTCAAAGAAAACAGCGATTTTTGGTTTGATTGCGGTTTCTTTTCTGTTCCGTAGTGAAACGGCCGGTGCTATCCCCATTCCGACAATCGGAGGAGAATTGGCAACGCAGATCGATCAGTTGACGAAACATATTGATGAACTGAAGAAAGTAAAAGATCAGATTACCAACGGTATTGAACAAGCAAAGTCCATGGGTGACAAATTAAGTATGGACGCATTGAAAAGTTTTGCTTCCGGCCAGTTGAAGTCAGCTTTAAGCGGCGGCATAAAAGCGGTGGAAATCCCGCAGGAAATGAGCGCTGCCGGCTTTTCCGATGAAGTAATGAAAGATCCGGAAAAAGTAATGAATGCCCTTGAGCAGGTTAAAGGTAAAGTCGGAATCGAAGCAAGGCAGGCATGTTGGGATGCGCGCGAAAGCATGAAAAAGAAATTGTCCATGTCGGGATTGGCAAATTCTTTCGCGTTACAGCAAAGCCTGGCCAGCGGAGAAGATATGAAAAAAGCGCAGGAAGCTTCAAGCGCTTCTGATGATCAGATGCAACTGATGGGGGCAAATACCGCAACGCTGAAGGTTTTGTACCAACAAGCTGCTTCATCAGTCATGATGCAGGCAAATTCTTTAGCTTCATCAACCATTGCCAGCATGTGCGACTGACGCAGAACCTCTAATTAAGATGGAGAAAAAAAATGTTACGTAAATACGCTCTTATTGCTTCCGTCTTAGCTGCGTTGGGAACACCGTCGGCTGCCAAAGCCCAGACGACAATGGACGTCGCCATGAAAATTCAGGCTATTTTGGATCAGTTGTCGGAAATCCGTTCGGGGCTAAAACAGGTGCAGTCCAGTATGAACATTGAAACCATGCTGCAAAATTTGGGCGGAAACGGCGATTGGAAAGCTATGTTGAAGAACGCGGCCGGCGGCATTTTTGATAAAAATGCGGAAAAAGGCGGAACCAAGCAGGCTTTGCTGCTGTTGCCCGAAGGGTTGGCCGAAAAAGCTGATGATGTTGACGCCGCAGCTGACTGGATGAAAGAAAACCTTTTTCTGCAAAAAGAAAATGTGTCGATGTCTGAACGAGATGAGCTGAATAAGCAAAGAATTGAATTTAAATATACGGCGTTGGCGTCCGGATACGGTAAAGCGGTGGCAACGCGTAAACAACTGGATAAAGATCTCGCTTCCATTGAAAAGCTGCGGCAAGATGCGGAAAGTAAGGAATCGGAAACGGATTTACAAAATGAAATCAATAAGATTGCTTTACTGAAATTGGAACAAGCCAATTACCAACAGCTGTTGATGGCGACGAGATCACATGTGGAAGGCGCTTCCGATCTTTTAAATGTTTCCCAAAAATCAAATGCCATTTCTGATGGTGAAAGCCAAGAAGAAGCCGGCAAAGGGGAAGGAACTGAAAAGGAAAAAAGTAAGCTGGAACAGACTATCGATAATGTAAAAGACAAAGTTGACGCCGCGAAAGATAAAGTTGAAGAACAGGTCGACAAGGTAAAAGACAAAGTTGACGCCGCGAAAGATAAAGTTGAAGAACAGGTCGACAAGGTAAAAGACAAGGTTGACGCTGCGAAAGACAAAGTTGAAGAACAGGTCGATAAGGTAAAAGACAAGGTTGACGCCGCGAAAGACAAAGTTGAAGAACAAGTCGATAAGGTAAAAGACAAGGTTGACGCCGCGAAAGACAAAGTTGAAGAACAAGTCGATAAAGCAAAAGGAAAAGTAAATGATGCCGTAAAACAGGCTTCTGCAAAAATTTCCGGCGGTAAATCAAGCGAGTCAGATGGGTAGAAAGGAAGAGAACAATGAAAAAGCAAATACTTTTAACCGGAATGCTGACGATATCTCTTCTGATTCCCGTATCAGAAGCGAAAGCTCAGGGCTGGCCGACATTTGACGTTGCCAAACTGGCTTCCCTGATTACCAATCTGGTCGGTCGTTTTCAGCCGATCCCGCAGGTATTAAGCCGTGTCAATCAGGTAAAAACGACGATGTCGCAGATTCAGGCGGTTGGCCAGGCGGCGATGTCCGGCGATTTGAAATCAATCGGTCAGGCTGCTTCGGGAGCTCTGAAGTCAGGGGCGTTTACAGGCGGAAAAGAGATAGATGTTGTGAAAGCAGCTGAAGGAAAAGCCGAAGATGCCATGAAGGCAATTAAAGAAAAAATGTTTTTTCTGCAAGATCGGTCTCCTTCTATGGAAGAAAGCAGAGAAATTGATAAGGCCAGAAAAGAATTCAAAAAAGCCGCCAATTCAGAAGCGCTTTCAATTTCTTTGTATATGGCTATAAATGCTGCAGAACAATCGGAAGAACGCTTTAAAAAGGCAGATGAGGCTATGAAAAATGCCGAAACGCTTCAAGACAGCGTTAATGCGAATACAATGATGATTATGAACGGCAATTATGAACGTTTAAATCAAATCGCCTTAAAACTGGCCGAACTGCAAAAAACAACGTCAACCTTAATCAGTTCCACGCCCAGCAGCGGCTTCAAAAAGCCGGAACCGATAAAAGGACTGAAATTAAGATCAGGGGAAGTATATTCCGTAGAAGAAAAGGATGAAATCGATGTTGACTTTGAATAAAATGAAAAAAACGTTCTTGGCCGTCGGTTTGGTGCTGGCTTTTTCTTCTTCGCCGGCTCAGGCGGGGTGTATGCCGATCAATCCGATTTGCCTGTTCAAAATGATTTTAAAGGCAACGCCCGGAATGCCGGTTTTCGATTTTGCTTCGGTGCCCGCGATTATTCCGCATGTCCCTGCCGCTTTGTTAAAGGAAGGGCAGGCCAAGTTAAAAGAAGTTGCTGATAACGCTTTGGAAAAAGTCCGTTCCGGAGAATTGCCGTCAATGGCTGATATTAAACTGGATATGCCCAGTTTTGAAGGAATCGCTCAGCCGGAAAATCAAGAATATTCCTCTTTAGAGGCTTTCCCTGAGATGGATAGCGAGGATCCTTTAGAGATCGCCAAAGCCATAGAAGTCATTTTTCTGCGTCCCGGTTGGGATCAGGAAGGTTCTGCGATGACACAGTATGATAAACTTCTGTCGAATTATTATCAGGGACGTTTTAAATACAATAATCTTGTCGAGATCGCCGGATACACGGCCTTTATGCAGAATAAGTTGGAAGAACTGATGGTTGTTGCCGAAGATATTCAGAAACAAATTGAAAGCGCTGATGATTTAAATAAAGCGCAGCGCGCAAACTATTCGGCACATTTGATGGAATATCAGCTGATGATTGTTTATAATCAGCTGTTGGCTGCCGGATTGCAACTGGATACGGCAAACACTCTGAGCGATGGTATACTTTTAGACCAGCCTATTTTCGGCAATATGTAGCCAATTCTAGAAAGAGAGGAGAAAAAAAATGAAACCTTCTTTGAAAAAAACGCTGATGACGGTAACGATATTGTCTGCCGGATTCTTTGCTCTTTCTTCCAGCTTGGCTTATGCCGATTATAAAAAGCCGGAAGTAAAGAAAACAGCCTCTAACACCAGTTTTCAACAATATCCGAAACTGGGTGAAGTCAAAGACGACGTAAATACGGCGCTTGACCTGCACCAGACTGCCGCTTCGCTGCTTTCGGAAAAGCAACAGCTGGAAGAATACAAGGAAAGTATTGAAAAATACAATGAAATTGAACGCCGTTTGGCGCAAAACATACAATGCAATATTTCTCAGTTGAAAGAACATTTTTCTGACGGCGACGCTGTTTGGAAAAAAGTTTCCGCCTGGGCTGAAGACAGCGCTTCTACGCTGTTGGCGGAAGCTTCCGATTCTTTGGGCGACGAAGAATCTTCTTCGCAGTTAAGCGCGCTGGAAAGCAAGATTAATGCCGGCGATTCATCGGAAGACGCTTCTACGTCGGTAACGACGGATTCCGATTCTCCGTATTCTTCGATTAACGAAAACACGACGACGCAGGAAGCAATGGCGATGGTTAACGCCGGTACGGCCGAAGCGGAATCTGCCACCACCGACATGGATATGGCCGAAGCGTCCGCATACGGCAAGGTTCGTTGGGACGTCGGCAACACGGTTTTAAAGGACGTTTATGCCAACCCCAAAAAATGGGGTAAATTGGCGAAACCGTTCACGCCGTGGGTTGATCAAAAGCACGTTTACGACGTGTATTTGAACAACTTCTATGAAGAAATGGAAAAAAATTATTCCAGAGTTTATTATACAACCGGAGAAGGCGGTATCAGTATTTCTCATACTCGTTCTTTCCCCGCTCGCCCGAAACTGAGCGCGTCGGATTCTTATCTGCCGGAAGATCATTATAACGGCGAAGTTCCGGATATAAAGGTATCCACGACGCAATACAGGGACGCTACGGCTTCGGTTGACGACAAATGGTGCGGTTCCACAAACGGTATGAAAAACGAATGTGCCCGCGTTAACAAAGGTAAACTGTATCAGCAGCATTTGGCTTATGTGGCGGCATTGCAGGCTATTCCTTTGAAGAGCGGCTATTCCGCCCCGAAAATGGAAGCGCCGTATCTGCCGCAGAAACCTTTGCCGCCCTGGCGTGAATCCGTTTATATCATGAATGTGGAAAAACAGATTCCGGAAATGGCCTCCGATTTGCCGGATCCGTGGTTTAAGGTAACACAGTCGATTGAAAACTTTACTTCCGACGGTGAATTGTCGAATCTGGTTGAAAGACACGGTAATACCGTGCGTTACCGACCGGAAGACTATAATGCCGAAACAGGGGAAATCAAGAATAACTCCGACGGCACGCCCAGAATGCCGCTGCCTTTGATGACGAACCGGATCAGTTCTTATCTGATGCTGGTTTCCGCCAAAGAAGAGCAGGAACCGATCAAAGACAGAGCCGTGGCTTCGATCAAGGAAATGAACGAAAATATTATTGCCACTTTGGAAAAAGCGGGATACACGGTTCCCAATCCGGCGACATTTGATCTGGCAAACGAAGCGGATTACAACATGGCTTTGCGGAAAATGGAAGAACTGCAAAACGCGAAAATCAATTCCGCCAAAGCTAAAATGGAAAATCTGCGCGCTTCGTTCGGCGGAAAACTGCTGCCGTCCGTGACGCAAATTCTGCAGGAAGAAACGACGACAATGGACGCTTTGCAGAAAGACACGGAATTCCTGATCGGTGTAACGCGTGATAATGCCGCGGAAATTAATTCACTGCTGTTGACGGCGGCGGCGGACGCTACGGCCAACCAGACGTATAAAGAAAATCTGGAAAACAGTATGGAAGATCTGGCGCCGATTCCGCCGATCGGCTGTCCGGTACTGTAACAGATTGAAAATATACGGAAAAAGCCTTTCATTTTTAATGGAAGGCTTTTTTGATTCTGCCGGCGGTTTTGATTATTCTGTTTGAAAAGAAAATTGTTTGTTGCTATAAAAGAATGTTTATAAAAAAATATGTTGCTGCAAAAAGCAAAGATTTTTAAACGGAAGGAATTATGGCGAAGAAGATCAATAAAGCGGAACTGGCGCAGAAATATGCGTCAGCTCTGTTTGACGAAGCTGTGGCGCATGATCAGGTTGATGCCGTCGCCGGGGAAGTACGCGAACTGACGCAATTAATATTGGACAGCCCCGAATTTAAACGGTTGATCACATCTCAGTTGGTCAGTGCGCAAAGCCGCCGCAAAGGAATTGAACTGGTGTCCGATCAGGCGGGATTATCCGATTCGACGCGTCGGTTTTTAGGTGTTTTGATTGAAAACGGCCGTTTGTCTCTTTTTCCTGAAATCGAACCTGCTTTTATACGGTTATATGAAGAATACAAAGGGGTTTTGCCTGTTTTTGTTGTTTCGGCGCAGACGCTGAACGATGCGTCGCGCCGGCGTCTGGCGGAAGTGCTGAAAAAGATTTTTAATAAGGATATCCGCCTGAATATTACGGTTAATCCGTCTTTGATCGGCGGACTGACGGTGCAGGTCGGGTCTTTTATGGCGGACGCTTCCGTGAAAACGAAATTGCAGAAACTTAATCTTGTTATGAAAGGTGTCGGGATATGAATCTCCAAGCGACGGAAATTTCATCTTTATTAAAGGAACGTATTGAAAATTTCGGGGCCGAACCGGATATGTCCGAAGTCGGGCAGGTGCTGTCTGTCGGTGACGGGATTGCACGTATTTACGGTTTGGACAGGGTTCAGGCCGGCGAACTGGTTGAGTTTGAAGGCGGCTTGAAAGGAATGGCTCTAAACCTGGAAACCGACAGCGTCGGCGCCGTTGTTTTCGGACAGGACGCCGGAATTCACGAAGGGGAAACCGTCAAACGTACGGGGGAAATCGTCAATGCGCCCGTCGGAATGAATCTGCTGGGCCGTGTCGTAGACGCTTTGGGGAATCCGATTGACGGCAAAGGACCGATTGACGCGGCTGAATATCGCGCCGTTGACGTCAAAGCGCCCGGTATTATTACACGCCGCAGCGTGCATGAACCGTTGCAGACAGGATTAAAAGCGATCGATTCCCTGATTCCGATCGGACGCGGTCAGCGCGAACTGATCATCGGCGACCGTCAGACGGGTAAAACGGCGATCATTCTGGACACGATTATTAACCAGAAAACACTGAATGATCAGGCGAAAAATGATAAAGAAAAAATGTTCTGCATTTATGTCGCCATTGGTCAGAAACGTTCAACGGTTGCTCAGGTGATGCACATTCTGGAACAATACGGCGCGCTGGATTATACGATTATCGTGGCGGCTACGGCTTCGGAATCGGCGCCTTTGCAGTTTATTGCGCCGTATACGGGCTGCGCGATGGGTGAATATTTTCGTGACAACGGCATGCACGCGGTCGTGTTTTATGACGATTTGTCCAAACACGCCGTCGCTTACCGTCAGATGTCTTTGCTGCTGCGCCGTCCGCCCGGCCGTGAAGCTTATCCCGGCGACGTATTTTATTTGCATTCCCGCCTGTTGGAACGCGCGGCAAAAATGAATGACGAATTAGGGGCCGGGTCTTTGACGGCTCTGCCCGTCATTGAAACGCAAGCCGGCGACGTGTCCGCTTATATTCCGACGAATGTCATTTCCATTACGGACGGGCAGATTTTTTTGGAAAGTGCGCTGTTCTATCAGGGGGTTCGCCCGGCGGTCAACGTCGGAATTTCTGTTTCCCGCGTAGGCTCTGCCGCGCAGATTAAGGCGATGAAGCAGGTGGCCGGCTCGATTAAGCTGGAATTGGCGCAGTATCGTGAAATGGCGGCTTTTTCGCAGTTTGCTTCAGATTTGGATCCGGCGACGCAAAAGCTGCTGAACCGCGGTTCCCGCCTGACCGAGCTGTTAAAACAAAAGCAGTATCACCCGATGCCCGTTGAAGAAGAAGTCGTATCAATTTTTACGGGGATTCGCGGGTATTTGGACGATCTGCCCGTTGAAAAGATTTCCCGTTTTGAAACGGAAATGCTGACGCAGTTAAAGGCGACGGTTCCTTCGGTATTGGAATCGATTCGCGAAGAAAAGGTGCTGACGCCGGAAACAGAAGACGATCTGCGTTACTTCTTAGATGATTTTATCAAGAAGTTTTCTTAATTTTCTAAGGATACGCCCATGGCAAATTTAAGAGAACTGCGAAATCGTATCGCTTCTATTAAATCGACGCGCAAAATCACGTCGGCGATGAAGATGGTTGCCGCTTCCCGTTTGCGTCAGTCGCAGCAGGCGATTGAAGATTCGGGATATTTTACCGCTTCTTTAGGGCGGATTGTTCTGCGGCTGGGAAAAACGGTTTCTTATCTGCGGGCTCAGGACATTGCGAACGGCATTGCGCCGCGTTATGAAATGCCGCGTCTGATTACGGGCGACGGCGAAGATCAGCGGCATTTGGTGATTATTTTCGCGTCTTCCCGCGGGCTGTGCAGCGGTTTTAACCTGAACATTGTCAAAAAAGCGGCGCAGTTTATAGAACATCTGCAGTCTCAGGGACGGGTCGTTCGCCTGATCTGCGTGGGATCAAAGGCGACGGATTTGCTGCGTGAACAGTTCGGCAAACAAATCGTGGCGACGTTTAACAGTCGTGTCAGCGTGTCCGACCAGCTGGCCGATGCGGAAAACATGGCGATGCATCTGATCAGCATGTTTGAAAAGGGAACGATTGACGCCTGTTCTGTGGTTTACAATCATTTTCATTCCGCTATTTCGCAGGAAGTCCGGATCCGTCCGATCGTTCCGATTCAGGCGGCGCGTATTCTGCAGCCGTTTACCGGTGAAAATCCGTGGGGATTTCTGATTGACGGCAGCGAAGGCAGCACGTTTCAGCTGCAGCGTCCTTCGCGGACCAAAAGCGGATCGCTGGGATCAAACAAAGGAATTGTCCGCGGCATCGGCGGCGCCAGAGTTAAAGCGCAAAGCCAGTATAAAACGACGCAGGAACGCCGGATATTGGGAACGGACGGGATCAGCGAAGAACCTTTGCTGAATATTAATCCTTTGGAATACGATTATGAACCTGAAAATCCGCAGGAACTGTTGAACGCTTTGCTGCCGGAAATGCTGACGTCGTTGATTTTCCGTTCTTCGCTGGAATCTGCGGCTTCTGAAAACGGGGCGCGCATGACGGCGATGGACAACGCGACAAACAACGCTGCGGATATTATTGATGATCTGACACTTTTGTATAACCGGACGCGTCAGGCGATGATCACAAGCGAGTTAACGGAAATTATTTCGGGTGCGGAAGCACTTTAACATTATTGATTTGAAGGACAGGAGCTGAAAAGAATGGCTAAAAACAGTATCGGACACGTTGCCCAGGTAATGGGCGCTGTTGTAGACGTAAAGTTCGACGATGAAAAAGATCTGCCGTCTATTCTTTCCGCATTGGAAACAAAACTGGGGGACAAGAATTTGGTTTTGGAAGTCGCCCAGCAGCTGGGGGAATCTGTTGTACGCTGTATCGCGATGGATTCGACCGACGGCCTTATGCGCGGTCAGGAAGTCATTGATACCGGCGCGCCTATTTCTGTTCCGGTCGGCCCGAAAACGCTGGGCCGTATTATGAATGTTTTGGGGGAACCCGTTGACAACCGCGGCCCGATTGAAGGGGTGCGCCGCGATCCGATTCACCGTGATCCGCCGCCTTTTGTTGACCAGGCGACTTCGACGCAGATGTTGACGACGGGAATTAAAGTGATTGACCTGCTGGAACCGTATGCCCGCGGCGGCAAGATCGGTCTGTTCGGCGGCGCCGGCGTCGGAAAAACGGTTTTGATTATGGAATTAATCAATAACGTTGCCAAAGGACACGGCGGTTATTCCGTTTTTGCGGGTGTCGGCGAAAGAACGCGCGAAGGCAACGATTTGTATAACGAAATGATCGAATCCGGCGTTATTGACGTAAAAGGCGATAATTCAAAAGCGGCTTTGGTTTACGGACAGATGAACGAATCGCCGGGCGCGCGTGCCCGCGTCGCGTTGACGGGACTGACGGTGGCGGAATATTTCCGCGATGTTGAGCATCAGGACGTTTTGTTGTTCGTTGATAATATTTTCCGCTTTACGCAGGCCGGTTCCGAAGTATCCGCTTTGCTGGGGCGCATTCCGTCCGCCGTGGGATATCAACCGACATTGGGAACGGATATGGGCGCGATGCAGGAACGCATTACGTCAACAAAGGAAGGTTCCATTACGTCCGTTCAGGCCGTATACGTGCCGGCCGACGACCTGACCGACCCGGCGCCGGCAACGACGTTCGCGCATTTGGACGCGACGACGGTATTAAGCCGTTCAATCGCCGAACTGGGGATTTATCCTGCGGTGGATCCGCTGGAATCGACCAGCCGTATTTTGGATCCCGCGATCGTCGGCGAAGAACATTACGGCGTCGCGCGCGAAGTACAGCGTATTTTGCAGCAGTATAAAGCTTTACAGGATATTATTGCTATTTTGGGTATGGACGAATTGGGCGAAGAAGACAAACTGGTTGTTTCTCGCGCTCGTAAAATTCAGCGTTTCCTGTCCCAGCCGTTCCATGTCGGCGAAGTTTTTACGGGTATTCCGGGACGTTATGTCGAATTGGAAGATACGATTAAAGGCTTTAAGGGCATTGTCGAAGGCAAGTATGACCATTTACCCGAACAGGCGTTCTTTATGGTCGGAACAATCGAAGAAGCCGAAGAAAAAGCCAAGAAAATGTCAGCCAACGTTCGTTTCAAAAAGGCGGAAGAATAAATGGGTGAACAGGATTCGATTTTTGTTAAAATGCTGATTCCGCAAAAGCCTTTTTCCGTTAAGGAAGTGCTGAGCGTTGAAATTCCGGCGGTGGACGGGCCGTATCTGATACTGCCCCGCCGCGCGCCGGCAATGAAATTGTTAAAGGACGGATTGGTTACTTTAGTCAATGCGGATCAGAACAAAAAAGAAAAATACTTTATTTCCGCGGGAATCGCGAAGATCCGCGATAATGCCTGCACTATCCTGACGCATAATGTTTTAAACGTTGAAGAAGTCAAAATCGACGAGATTAAAAAAAGTTTGGAAGCATACAGAGAAAAAGAAAACAAAGAAACGCATTTAGATGAAATTGATCAGAAAAAAGCCGCTTTTCTCCAAATGATTGCAGGGTATTTTGCGAAGTGAACTTTATCAGAAGTTAAGTCCGGATAATAAAGAAAACTTTCCTGCCGACCGGCGGGAAGAAAGAGAAGAACGTGTTTTTAAATTAAAAGTCCTGCACTGTTTCCGGGAAACATGGAAATTGGCGGTTCCCGTCGTTATTGCCCGGCTGGGGGCGATCGGCATGACATTGGTGGATACGGTTTTTGTCGGCCGATATGGGACGCAGGATCTGGCATACCAGAGTATTGCCGGAACACTGCATACTTTGTTGTTGTCTGTCGCTATGGGATTGCTGCAGGGAACAATCGTTTTGACGGCAAATGCTTTCGGTCAGGGAAAATACCGTGAATGCGGCACGGTGCTGCGCCGGTCTGTTCCCTATGCTTTGTTTATCGGCATTTTTCTGATGATTATTTGCCTGCCGTCGGAATTTGTGATGAATCTGCTGGGGCAGCCGCCCGATGTCGCGCAGGGCAGCGCCAAAGTGTTATCCGTTTATGCTTTGGGAATACCGTTTACGCTGTTATTTTTTGTCATGTCGTCATTTTTGGAAGGCACAAAACGCCCGCTGCCCGGCATGGTCATGATTTTGCTGGCAAATGTTATTAATATCTTTGCCAATTACGCTTTTGTTTACGGACATTACGGTTTTCCGGCGATGGGGGCCGTCGGGTCGGCGGTGGCGACAACGCTGATCCGCGTGATTTTAGCCGTCGGCATGTTCATTATTGTTTTCTGTATTGATGAAAACGACTTATACGGCGTATGGGTAAAACCCGAAAAAAACAGGGAAGAAAACAGACGGATCCGCAGTGTCGGTTATGGCGCGGCCGTTACGATCGGCGTTGAAGAAGGATCTTATTCCGCGGTTAACATTATGGCCGGCTGGTTGGGGGCGTTGGCGCTGGGCGCATATACGATCATGCTGAACGTATCGACGAATGTGTTTGTGCTGGCCAGCGGTGTCGGAACGGCTTCGGCGGTTTTAATGGGGATAGCTAAAGGTAAAAAATCCGTTCTGGAAATGAAAATCGTCGGCTATACGGCGCTGTTTTTTAATCTGGCAATTATGCTTTTTTGTTCGGCTTTGTTTTTGTTATGCCCGAATTTTATCGCTTCTGTTTATACCAAAGATCCCGAATTGGCCGACATGACGGTGCCGCTGGTGATGATCTGCTCTTTGTTATGTATTTTTGACGGAACTCAGCAGGTTATGGTCAACGTTTTGCGCGGCGCGGTCGATATTCTGATCCCGACAATTTGCCAGGGTGCTGCTTTTATTTTTATTATGCTGCCTTTAATCTGGCTGTTTTCCTTTAAATGGGATTATGGCGTTATGGGCATGGCGTATGCGATGATTATCGCCTGCGCCTGCGCGGCAGTGTTTCTGATTGTCCGGTTTGTTTTGATTTGCCGGCATTACGAAACCGAAGGATTTGAACGTTAAAATCTGTTTGACGTAAGTCTTTCTTGCTTTTTATGTATATTTTTTTTATCCTGATAACATATGTGGCTAAGTTGCCGCAGCAGTGTCTGTAAAACAGGCGCGGAGCCGTGAGAAGCTCTTGCATAGCGGTGTTTGATATGAACGCCGTATAATCCGTTTTGTATCTCGCAAAACGGAATTGTATCCCCGATCTCATTGTGTGGTCGGGGAGGTTTTGGCGTATGTTCAGACCTCTTGCCGATGGTAGCGGGGTTAAAGGCCAAGACGTCATACTATGCAGTGATTCTCAACTCTCCGACCGCCTGAAATTCAGGCGGTTTTATTCAAGAGGAAGAGAACACATGATCCCTTATATTATTGTTCAGGCAGGCGGCCGCGGTTCGCGGTTGGAAACGTTGACGGCGAACAAGCCTAAGGCGTTGGTTCCTATAGATAACCTGCCGATGATTTTCCATTTGTTCAAAAAATATCCGGATTCAAAGTTTAAAATTATTGCTGATTATAAAAAAAATGTGCTGAAAAAGTATTTAAAAACCTTTGCCAAAGTTGATTATGAAGTTATTGAAGCAAATAAAACCGGAACCTGTTCGGGAATTGGCGACACATTAAAAAATATTCCGGACAAAATTCCTTTTATGCTGATTTGGTGTGATTTAGTTTTATCTGAAGTCGTTATACCGTCTGATTTAACACAAAATTATATCGGTATTTCCAAGAACTTTTCTTGTCGTTGGTCATATGTCAATAATATATTTAAAGAGGAAATATCTCAAGAAAACGGCGTTGCGGGATTGTTTTTATTTAAGGATAAATCTCAAATTTCAGATATTCCGGCGTCAGGTGAATTCGTTAAATGGCTGTCGACAAAAAATCTGTCTTTTGAACGGCTGGATATGCGCGGCGGATTGGAAATCGGCACAATGTTTTCTTATTTTCAAAACGAACTGAACAAGCCTAAATGTCGTCCGTTTAATAAAATGGAATTTAAGGACGATATCGTATTGAAATATCCGATAGACGAACAGGGGCGCAAATTAGCCGCCGACGAAATCGACTGGTATAAAAAAGTCATCGGATTGGGCTATACGAACATTCCAAAAATTTACGGTTATGATCCGTTGGTTATGGAAAAAATCAAGGGCGAGAACATCTTTAATTATGCTTTTCTGACAAAGGGATTTAAACGGGCATTGTTGATAGAAATCGTTGACGCGTTGAAACGGTTGCACACGCTTGTCCCGTCAGTTGATGCCAATATTGAAGACTGCGAAAACAATTATCTGACAAAAACCTTTGACCGATTATCCGTTGTACAAAAACTTGTTCCATTTGCACAAAACGGCACAGTTGTCATTAACGGAAGGAAATGCGCTAATATTTTTGCGGTTAAGGATAAAGTTATTGCCGATATAAGGACGATGTATCCGAATAAATTTCATCTGATACATGGGGATTGTACATTTCATAATATGATGATTGAAACAAAAGGTGTTCGTCCGATATTGATTGATCCACGCGGTTATTTCGGCGCGACAAAGCTGTTCGGCGATGTTGATTATGATTGGGCAAAGCTGTATTACAGCATTGTCGGAGACTACGATCAGTTTAATCGTAAAAACTTTTCGCTGGAAATCAAGGAAGACTCCGTTGATTTGGAAATCGTGTCTAACAATTGGAGGAATTTGGAAAACGACTTTTTTTTAATAACAGGCTCAAACAGGAAAAAAATAAAGCTGCTGCACGCTTTGATTTGGCTTAGTTTAACGACATACGCTTGGGAAGATTACGACGCGATCTGCGGAGCTTTTTATAAGGGATTGTTTGAACTTCAGGAATATTTGGACAATGTCGGCTGAATTAAAATTGTCAACTTTAGGACACACTTGGATATTTGACGTTGACGGGACGATTTGCATTCATAACGGGTATAAAAACGGCGGAGACAGACTGTTAGACGGTGTACGGGAATTATTCGCGCAGATTCCGAATCAGGATATGATAATTTTTATTACATCGCGCAATGTGGAAGAAAAAGAACGTTTGGAAAAGTTCTTAAAAGAAAACGGCTTGCGCTTTAATCATATCATTTTCGATGCGCCCTTTGGGGAAAGGATTTTAATTAATGATGATAAACCCGGCGGCTTGAAGTGTGCTTGCGCTGTGAATAAAAAACGAGATGAAGCATTAAATCTAACGTTTCAGACTGATAGGAGTTTATAAGTGAAGTTAAGCGAAATCTGCCTTGCCCCCGATAAAATGTATTTTCTTTTCCCCGCGGCAAAGGGGGACACTTTTCTTGAAAGCTTTCTTGTCCGGGTATTAGAAGAAAAATATAATGTTCAAATCGTTTTGATTATCAAGGAAGACCATAAATTTATTGCGCAATTACTCAATATGAACTTTATTTGCGCCGATTGGCAAAATGAAAATTTGCTGGAATTCCCGGCGGTTTGTTCAAATCCGCAAAAAGGCAAAATTTTTATTGCGCACCCTGAATTTCACAAGGAAATATTTTTTGATCCGTCCTTGCCGCTTATGTCGATTTGGAAAACTTTATTCGGGCTGCCGCTGGAAACAAAGGTTGATTTTCGTTTTTCTGTTCCCGCGCTTCCGTCCGATTTAGCGCAAAAACTGGAAAAAATTGCCCCTTTGAAAAAAATCGTTTTGTTTTCCGTGCACTCTTTTTCGCACCCGGGCATTGCGAATGAGTTTTGGGAAAATTTGGCCGTTGTTATGAAGAAAAAAGGCTTTGTGCCGATTTGCAGCGTACTGCAGGAAAAAGATGCTGTTCCGGGAACAATTTATCTGCCGATGGACTGTGAACAGGCTTTTCTTTTGGCCCACCATTGCCACAGTGTGTACGCTTTGCGCAGCGGTTTTGCCGATCTGTGTTTTCAGCTGGGGTCAAGATTAACTGTGTTTTATTCCTTGGAAAGCACATATCGTTTAACCGGTATGAACAAAAATTTTCACAGACAGGATATCGTTGAAAAAGTGGTTACAGGGGAAAAGGATAAGATAACAAAGTTTTATTTTTTGAAAAAAATTCACTTTTTAACTATAACCAAGCAAATAAACACTTTTTGTTTATCATTTTTCGGATTGCCTGTTTTTAAGGCGGTTAAACAAAATGAAAAAACGATTTGGTCTTTATTTGGTTTGCCCGTATTGAGCAAAAAGACAAAAAAAGAATTTGATATAAGCTGGCTATTGAACAGGAAATAATTTGTATTTTCCGGTTAAAAGCTTGTTACGCATTCGTGTCAAAAATTTAGGAATTAACTAAATTTCAAACAAAACGCTTCAACCGTGTTTTCTAGCAGCATGGCGATGGTCATCGGGCCGACGCCTTTGGGAACCGGCGTAATCGCCGAACATTTATCAAAGCAGTCGTCAAAATCAACATCGCCGCACAGTTTTCCGTCGTCCAGACGGTTAATACCGACGTCGATGACAACCGCGCCTTCTTTGATCCAATCGGCTTTGACCGTTTTCGGTTTTCCGACGGCGGCGACCAGAATATCGGCATTACGGCATAATTCAGGCAGGTTTTTCGTTTTGGAATGAGCCGTCGTCACCGTGCAGTTTTCACGCAGCAATAATTGAGCCATCGGTTTGCCGACAATGACGGAACGGCCGATTACAACGGCGTTTAATCCGGTCAGGTCTTGTTTTGCCTGATGAATTAATTTCAGGCAACCTTTGGGCGTGCAGGCAACGGGAGCGGGTTCTCCGATCATCAGGCGCCCCAGATTTAAAGGGTGAAAACCGTCGACGTCTTTGGCCGGATCAATCGCTTGCAAAATTTCTTTTTCATTTATTCCGTGGGGCAGAGGCAGCTGGACAAGAATACCGTCCGTACCGTCATCGGCGTTCAGCCGACGGATCAAAGACAACAATTCGGGCTGCGTAATCGTTTCAAAGCGATAAACGGCGGATTCTATGCCGACTTCGCCGGCGGCTTTTTCTTTATTTTTAACGTAAACGGCGCTGGCGGGATCGCTGCCCGCCAGAATAACGGCCAGTTTCGGCGCGCGGGGCAACGTTTTTATTTTTTCCGCCAACGCGGCGCGGCATTGTTTTGCCAGTTCAAATCCGTTTAACAGCAAAGTCATTTTGAAATCTCCAGTTTTTTAATCAATTCGTCCGAATTGCCTTGAATAACCAAAGTTTTGGTCCGGTCAGCCGCTCCTGCCGTCAAAGTGATGGCGCTTTTGGCGATATGCAAATATTTCGCCAGCCATTTAATCAGCGCTTCGTTGGCTTTTCCGTCAACCGGAGGCGCCGAAACGGCGATTTTTAAACGTTCGGAACCGTCGGGATCCGTGTAAATTCCCTCGATTCCTTCTCTTTTGGCTTTGGGGGACAAGCGGACAAACAGTTTTATGCCGCCGGGCACTTTTTGTAAAAACATCAGGCGGTCATCTGCGCCAGCAGTAAAAACAGCCGGGGAATAAAAGTTTGTAAAAAATACAAAGCGATTAATCCGAACAAAGCCGACAAATCCACGACGCCGACGGGCGGAATAAATTTGCGGAACAGGGCAAAATACGGTTCCGTCAGCCGCCGGATCGTATCGCAGATCAGCCGGACTGTTGAATTATACGTATTTAATACATTAAACGCTTCCAGCCAGGAAAGAATAACGGCGGCCAGAATAACATAAGTATAATAATGGATCAGCAGATAGGACGGATAAACCAGAGCCTGAAATAAAGTTGATAGAATTGACATAACTATTTCTCCAATAAGCGGGCCATTGCGCAAAAAGCCTCAATGTCGATTTCTTCCGCGCGCGCCGTAACGGGAACGTTTGCCGCGGCGCACAATTCATCGGGATTGCCCAGCGTTTTAAGTGATGAACGTAACATTTTTCTGCGCTGATTAAAAGCGGCCGCCGTGACTTTTTCCAACAACTCCAACTTGGCCGGCGCCAAAGGGTGTGCTCTGGGCTTTAAAAAGACGACCGCCGAAGTGACTTTGGGCGGCGGGACAAAGCAGGACGGTGGGACATAAAACAGGATTTCCGTTTCGCATAACCATTGCGTTATAATGGACAAACGCCCGTAACCCGGCGTTTTCGGACGGGCTGCCAAACGTTCCGCGACTTCTTTTTGAAACATCAGCGTCAAGGAAGAAAAAGCATTAATTCGTTTCAGCCACCCGGTCAATAAAAGCGTTCCGACATTATAGGGCAGATTGGCAATGACCGACCGCGGGGCAGATCCCAGCTGATCGGCCGCAACGTTTAAAGCGTCCGCGTTCAGAACGTTCAAACGCTCCGGAAAAGCCGCCTGAATATCTTGCAATAATTCCAGACAGCGTTCGTCTTTTTCGATGGCGGTGACATGCTTCGCGCCGTTTTCCAGTATGGCGCGCGTTACGCCGCCCGGACCGGGGCCGACTTCGATGACTGTTCCGCTGTTAAACGGCTCGGGATCGCGCTGTTTGGAACTGCGTACGATTTTATCCAGCAGGTTTGTATCCAGAATAAAGTTTTGCCCCAGTGTTTTTTTTGCGGACAAGCCGTAACGCGCAATAACTTCTTTTAACGCGGGCAGAGGGGCGTTCATAGGCGGATCTCCGTCACGGCGTTGCGGCGCAGTTCGCGCAGACGCCTTTGCGCGATGGCTTCCAGCCGTTGAGATTCAATCTGCATTTTGACGTCTTCTTTGCCGGGCAGCGGGGAAATTTTTTCTCTGGAACACGCCATAAATATCAAATCGCCGCCTTCAATCGGCAAAGGCTGACTGGGTTCCAGCAGAGCCGTTCGGTTAACGACCGAATGAATCGGCCCCGGCAGTTCGCCGAGAGGAACTTTCCCCAAATCAATGCGCGGGGTCGTTTTTAATTGTTCGGATACGGTTTTGAATTGGCTGCACGATCCTTTGGTCATATTTAAATCGCGCATAACGGCCTGACGTTGTTTGGCCGGCATTGTCTGCGGCAAAAACAGCTGCATCAGGTGGACGATTTCCTGTTGCGCGGCGCTGTCCGGGGGATCGCGCACGGCATGCAGGACAAACAGTTTGTATCCTTCGTCTGTTTTGACGGGAGTGCTCAGCTGGCCGGGCTGCATGACGGATAATTCTTCCCGCACGACCGGCGTTAACATATCTTCCGCGATCCAGCCGACCATGCCGCCCCGGTCGGCGCTGGGCGCTTTGGAGTATTTTTCGGCAATGTCTTCAAAAACTTCGCCGTCGCGCATACGCATAATCAACTGCATGGCCAGACCGTATGTTTCGGCGTCTTTTTCAGGATTTTCAACCGCCAGCAGGATTTCCGATATCAGATACTGCCGCTGGTCTGTTTTTTCTTTGATCTCGCCGATTCTGGCTTCGACCTCCCGGTCGGAAACATCGGCGCGCGGGCCGGCGTTTTTTTTGATCGCGCGAATATAAAGCAGATCGCTTTTGATCTGGTCTTCAATTACTGAAACCGGCAGATCGTTTTGTTTCAGAGTGCGAATAACGTCGTCGTATTTTAATCCGTTCTGCCGCAAAGTTATTTTTACGGCCTGTTTGATTTCCGCGTCGGAAACTTCAATGCCGGCGCTGCGCGCTTCCTGCTGTTTCAGCTTTTCATCGATCAGCTGCTTTAATATTCTGTCCCGAATGTCTTTGCGCGATGTGTCCGCCTGGCCGGTCAGACGGATAAAGGCCAGTCGCTGCCGCAGATCCAATTCGGAAATAATATCGTCGTTTACCTGAGCGATAATTTTTGTCTGCGCCCGGACATCTGTACAGAACAGAGCGGCAATACAAAAAATCAATGAAAGCAAACGCATATTTTTTCCTTTATTCTTTACATGTTAAAAACGCCGAACGGTTTGAATTCCACGCCCAGCTGGAACGTAACGCCGCTTTCATAGTCGCGGTCATAGGTATAATCTTTCTTTATGCCTGTTTCCAAAGCGAAACATTCGTCTTCATAACGCAGATAACCGCCCGTTTCCAAAACGCCGCCGCCGTCGGACAAATTGATGCGCTGATTAAATTTTAACATCCAGTATCTGGTCAGCCGGGATTCGATATAGTAAATCAATTCTTCGCGGTTGTTATAAGCGGAGTATTCGGAAACCGTGCTTTTCAGGTTAATATAACTGGCCGAAACGCGCAAGAGAGCATTCCCGGCCGATAAAGAAATATCGCTTCGGTTTAAATCCAAAGATTTACGATCCATACGAAAGGCATAATTTAAACTGATAAATTCGTTTGGTTCGATACTGATGCGCCCGACAATATCCGACGCCTGATCGACCAGCCCCGAATCCGGCGGGAAAATACCGGAATGCGTAAAACGATAACTTTGCCCGATCAAAGCGGAAATGTATCCCTTTTTATGACCGTACATGCTCCATTTCAATCCGTAATTCAGTCGTGATCCGGGCTCAAACATATCAAAGCCGACAAAACGTTTTTCGGCGAACAGGTTTGTATCGTCAAAATCCAAATCGCTGCTGTCTTCGTTGGGAATTTTATCGGAGTTTCTGGAATTCGGCGCAACGACCCCCATGACGATCGGTTCTAAAATCTGATTGTAATCTTCGCCGACTTTTACAAAAGGATAGCTGACTTTTAAAGAAGCCTGCGGATTAAAAGCGCCGACATATCCTGAGAACAGCTTGTTTTTTTCCGCAATAAAGTAATCTTCGACATGATATCCGCTGACCAGAGCGGAAGCGTCGAAACTGTAGACCGCCCCCCAATCGGTAATCCCCGGCAGATGCCACCCCGTTTCAACGGACAAACGGCTGCTGTCGTCCCCGATTTTGCGCGTCAGCGTAGCGGACGAAACATCAAAACTCCAATATCCGCCGTTGTCCTGCGGTGCCGTTGTGTGCGAAAACTGCATCAGCGGGACGACTTCGGGAATAATATCGTCGTTAACGTCCGAACGCATATTTTGATAATGAACGCCGCCAAAGGAAAAATAAGTGTTTTCCGTCAAAGCTTCCAAGACCGCGTCCGATTTTAACCACGGGGCATATATGTCATCGCTGCGGATATCGTACCGGCGCAGATACGTGTCGTCCGAAGCATGGTCAACATTCAGTCTGGCCCGCCAGATATCGTTGACGTGCCAGTCGCCGCGGGCAACGATGTTGTATCTGTTTTGTCCGTCCTGACGGATAAACGTTCCGTTGACATCAATCGTTCCTTCGGAAAAATTATGCCGCAGAGTACCGCCCCACAAAATGCCCTTTGTTGCAATCCAAGGCGAAAACAGAAAATCCGTGTACGGGCTGATTTCCCAGTAATAAGGAACGGTTACTCCGGCGTTCATCGCCCGGTTGGATTTGATGCCCGGCATTAAAAAACCGGATTTACGTTTAACCGTCGGATCAGGATAGGAAAAATAAGGAATGTACATGACCGGCACGTCGGCGATCGTCATGGTGGCGTTTTGCGCAGTCATGTTTTTTCCGGCTTTGTCATGCGTCATTTTTTTGGCTTTGACTTCCCAGAAACGGGAACCGTCCTCGCAAAAATCGCATGACGAATAGGCGACGTCTTCAAATTCCGTAAAATTCCCCTGAATATGTTCGGCTTCTTTTGCCGTCAGAACGGATTGATCGGAAAGGGTGTAACGGATTTTTTTGATCAGTCCGTCTTTTAAATCGCCGGACAGTTTGGCGTAATTTCCGCGCATCAATCCGCCGTCGGGGGTGTAAATTTCCACGTTTCCGGACGCGATAACAACGCCGTCAACCGTATCATAGTTGATATGGTCCGCGCGCAGCGACGAATTTCCCTGAGTAAAAGTGACGTTCCCGCGGGCGATGATCAGGTTCATTTCCCGGTCATAAGTCAGTTCGTCCGCCGAAAAATCAACGGGGCCGTTTTTATCCAAAGCGGCCGCCGTCCGGGTTAAAAAAAGAACAGCCGTTAAAATAAAGCCGAAGAACTTCATGCTTTTGAAGCGCTCCTTTTCTTCAGCAGCTTTTGTTTTAAAGCTTTGCACCCGGTCCAGAAATTTTTAATGCGGGTAAATTTGAATTCTCCCGAATGTTTCAGGACATAAAGGCAGACAAAAATTGGCGCGACGGCCAGAACATAAATCAAGGGGACAAAATATAAGTTGCGCATGCACAGATTGTCTACCCCCAAAGCGGCAATCTGCACGCCCGCCATGATCAGGACGGTGACGATGATGCGTTTGTTGTGTCCGCGCCGGTTGAAATTGCCCGTCAACAGCCCTGCGGCCGCGATCAGCATAAAGGACAGATTGTAAAAGGGCATGGCCAGACGTTTAAAGCCCTCCATTCTGAACCGATGGTACGTTTTATCGTTCGGCAGCTGATCCCGAGGGGTCGTAAATAATTCTTTTAAACTGCGTTCGCCGGGGTTTTTAAAACGGCTGGCGGTTTTGTCTTTGTTGGAAACAAAGTCCAGATTGTAATAATCAAAGTAAAGAATAGAAAACCGGCCGGTTTTATTGGATACTTCCTGCCGTGATCCGTTTTTCATGGAAATCTGCGGCACGCCGTCATGGTATACAATGTTTCCCTTTTCCGCCAGCAAAGTCACCTGACTGTCCGGAGAATGCTGGTCGTGCAGGATAATGCCTTCCAGCGAACCGTCATTGTTTTTGTTACGGATATAAACCGTAATGCCGTCTGAAATATCATTAAATTCGCCTTCCTGAATCAGCAGATGAGAAACGTCATGCTGTACTTTCCAGCGCAGTTCGCGGAAGTTGGCGACGGCATGAGGAACCAGCACCAACGAAATATAAAACCCCAGTATGGTAAATAAAACGCCGATCGTCAAAACGGGTTTGGCCAGTTGCATCGGACTCATGCCGGCGGCGCGCAAAATAATCAATTCCCTGTCGGTAATCAGCCGGTTATAAGTAAACAAAGCGACGGCGAACAAAGCGATCGGGGAAATAATCGCCAGATATCCCGGAATCAGCATCATTGTCAAACGGACGAACAGCCAGATAGAAACCTTTGAATTTAAAAGCATATCGAACAGGCGCAAAGACTGTGACAACCATACGATCATCAACAGTCCGGAGGTGATCAGAACGAACCCGAACAGCATTTGCTTTAAAATGTATTTCGTAACTATTTTCATAAGGCGGGATTATAGCGTTAAGAACGCCTTTCGTCTTCATTTTTTTGAAGTTTGTGAAAAAAATTCGGGATCGGCCAACGGGTGGTTTTTTTCTACGGCGTTTTTCAATCGGTCGTCCAGAATATGCGTATAGATTTGCGTTGTGGCAATGTTAGCGTGTCCCAACATTTGCTGAACGGTTCTTAAATCGGCGTCATGCGCGATCAGATGACTGGCGAAAGAATGCCTGATAACGTGCGGGGACACCCGTTCCGCCGGAATGCCGGCTGCGGTGGCAAGGCTTTTTAATTCTTCAAAAAAGCCTTCTCGCGTCAAGTGTCCCGTTTTGCTTCTTGACGGAAACAACCAGCGGGATTCGCGGCCTTTCGGCAGAGTTCTTTCACGTTCGGGAATCCACTCGTGCAGCGCCTGTTTTGCCGCGTCGGTCAGCGGAACCATTCTGTCTTTGCTGCCTTTGCCGCGGACAATCAGAAAATTTTCCCTGACGTTGGCTGTGGAAGCAGGCAGGGAAACCAGTTCGGATACGCGCAGTCCCGATGCATATAAAATTTCCAACAGCGCTTTCATGCGCAGTGCTTTTTTAGGACTCATCGCCGGAATGGCGTCAAACAGGCGGTTGATTTCTTCTTCGGACAAATATTTCGGCAAGGATCTGCCGGTTTTGGGGGAGTCCAAAACGTCTGTCGGATTGTCTGTGCGGATTTTTTCCGTATAAAGATATTTATAGAATTCGCGCAAAGCCGACAGCCGTCTGGCTTGCGTTTTGACGGACATGCCGTTTTCCGCCAGAAAAGCCAGATAAGCCCGCAAGTCTGAAACCTGCGCGTTTTCAAACGTTCTGCGCCCGGAATCCAGAAATTCGCCGCAGTTTTCCAGATCGCGGGTATACGCGGCGATTGTGTTTGCCGCCGCGCCGCGTTCGGCCGTAATGGTTTCCATAAAAGCCGCAATCAGTTCTTTATTCATCGCTGTTTTCCGGCGCCAGAACAATATCCGCGGACTGCAGAGCCGTTTCGGCCGCTTCGCGTTCCAGTCCCGCGGCGGTTAAAAGGGATAAAGCCCGCAGTAATCCGGTATAGCTGCCGTCCAGAGCGTTTAACGCTTCTAAAACCGTATCGCCCGCCGGTTTACCCGTAATCTGTGCGGCGGCCGGATTCGTCTGTCTGGCGGCGATGAATGATTCTTCGGATCCTTCGGCAAAGGAAGTGTAATGCCATGTTTCATCGGCCTGTATCATGCCCAGCGTTTTAAACATTAACATCAGCCGATCGATTTTGCGAATAAAGGCTTCGTCTGCTTCCTGTTTTTTTTCGGCATAAGCCATCATTGCTTCCAGCGCGGGAATAAACAAGTGACGGCTTTTGTCCGGTTCGGTCAGTTCGGCAAAATACCAGCCTTCCGCTGCCGTTTGGGAAACGGGAAAAATAATTTCGGCTTTTTGCCGCCATTCGCCGGCCTGTTCGTTTAAACCGGCCAGAGCAAAAGCTTCGATCAAAGCGCCGGATTCGGACAGAGTATCAATGTCCGGCTTCAGCGTTTCCAAAACATCTTTTGCCGCAGAGGAAAAAGCGTACGACACTCCGTCTTGTTTGGCGGATTGCAGTCCCTGTTTTAAAAAGGTCTGCTTTTGAATGTTGTCTTCGGTCATGCTGCTCAGCGCTGCCGCTTTTTGCAGCATCAAAGCGCGCAGTTTTTCTCCGGGCATGTTTTTTTCGTCCGGCGCGTCGTCAAACATAACCTGCTGATAGTATGTGCGCAGCTTTGTCGGGGCCAGCAGCCCTCGCTGAACCAGCTGTTCAGCCGCGGCCAAACGTTGTTCCGCAGGGATTGATTCGTCCTGGGCAAACAGCTTTTTAAACCAGACGTCATCGGTTTTATCTTTGATTTCCGCCAGACTCCGTCCTGCTTTGCGCCAAACGGCGGCGGTGAACGGCGTTACTTTTTCCGGTACGGTCGTCAGGGGTTTCCTTTCTGTAAAGTGATCAACGGCATTCGTTATAAAAGCATCTTCGCCGTTTTGTTCTTTCAACAGGTCCAAAGATAAAAAGGCTTTGTCTTCTTCCTGATTAAACGCGGCGCAGACGGCTGACAAGCGCTGCCAGAACGGTTCCTCCGATTCTTTGTCCGTCAGGAAACATGCGGTTTGCATATCCTGCAGCAAAAGAACGTCGGCGTAAATTTTGTTTTGTTCGCCGGACCGTATTTGTTCGGGGATTTTTTGAATCAGTCTGTAAACTTCATCAAAATACCCCAGATCAAACAGTTGGCGCAGCTTTAAAGTAATAAAAGATTGCCCCGTCGTTCCCAGCGGCGGAACGCCTGCCGTCAATAACAGCTTTAAACGCAGACTTTCGGCGGCGGGCGGCAGCTTTCCGCGGGTTTTGGCAAACTTATCCGCAATGGCGGGATAGGTCGCGTTTTGCCACAGATTTTCATTTAAAACGTCGTTTTTCGCGCCGATGATCAAACCGTAAGCGTTCGTTTCCATTTTTTTCAACGGCAACAGCTGAACCGGCGGAACCAGATAAATTTTTTCCTGCGCCGCGGCGCCGTTCGGAATGAAAAACAGCAATGCCAGCAAAAAACAACTATTTTTGAAGCCGTTCATAACTGATTTCTTTTTCAACGCTTGTTTTGGGGACCTGAATGTCGTAAACGGCGATGAAGACACCAAATCCGATCACGGCAAGCAGGATCGGGTAAACATACCAACGCGAATTACGGCGCATTTCGGATCCTTTCGATTAAAACGTTAAAAACTTCTTTTCTTATGACACAATCAAGTTAAAATAACGTTAGAATTTTTATCAAAACAATTATTTGGACGACAGTAAAAAAATGCCCGGAAAAAAAGAAACGATTCTTCATTTTCCATATCCGCTGGACAGAACCTTGTTTCTGGTCGGCATGATGGGCAGCGGTAAAAGCAGTATCGGACGCAGGCTGGCGCGTATTTATTCAATGCCTTTTGTCGACGCGGACAGGGAAATAGAAAAAGCCGGGGGCGGAGATATCTGTTATTTGTTTCAGCGTTACGGCGAACAGGATTTCCGCAGGGTGGAAGAACGCATTATGAATCGTCTGCTGAACGCAAAGAAATGTATTCTGGCTTCCGGCGGCGGCGCTTTTATGTCGGCGCAGACCAGACAGATTGTTTCGCAAAAAGCCGTCAGCGTTTTTCTGGACGCCCATGTTGATACGATTGTACGCAATACGGCGGGCCGGACGCACCGGCCGCTTTTGAATGTGGACAATCCGGAAGAAGTAATCCGGACGCTGCTGAACAGCCGGCGTCCTTTTTATGAACAGGCCGATATCCGCGTTGAATATAAAGAAGAAACAATGGGACAACTGCTGCGGATATTGGTCGCGCGAATCAACCGCTTTGCTACGGGAGGGAAAGATGGATCTTGATAAATTGGTACAAGTGGACGTTAACGTAAAGGAATTCGGATATCCTGTTTTTATCGGTTCCGATTATCTGATGCATATCGGGGAACTGATCGGACCGTACGTGCGGTCAAAAAAGATTTTTATTATTACCGACGATCTGGTTTCCATGCTCTACCTGCCGATGGTCAAAGACAGTCTGGAAAAGGCGGATTTTGACGTTTACGCACTGACCGTGCCGCAAGGAGAACGAAGCAAAACGCTGGAACAGGCCGGAAAACTGCTGGAACGTATTTTGAAAATCGGTTGTGACAGACATAGCGCGATTGTTTCTCTGGGCGGCGGAGTCGTCGGAGATCTTGCCGGTTTTTGTGCTTCCGTTTTGCTGCGCGGCGTTGATTTCATTCAGATACCGACGACGCTTTTGGCGCAGACGGACAGTTCTGTCGGTGGAAAAACGGCGGTGAATACGGCGGCAGGAAAAAATCTGGTCGGCACGTTTCATCAGCCGAAGGCCGTTTTTATTGACGTTCATACGCTGAAAACGCTTGATCAGCAGCAGGTCATTGCCGGTTTTGCCGAAGTCGTCAAATATGGTCTGGCTTTAAACGCCGATTTCTGGGACTGGCTGGTCGGCAGCGGCGAACAGGTCGTAGCTTTGGACGAATCGGCTTGTATATATGCCGTTGAACAAAGCTGCCGGATTAAAGCTGCCGTTGTCGCCGAAGACGAATTTGAACAAACCGGGCTGCGTTCTTTGTTGAATTACGGACATACGTTCGGTCATGCGATCGAAGCGGTCGCCGGTATGCGCGGTTCCATTTTGCACGGCGAAGCAATCGCCATCGGATCCGTTCTGGCGGCCTGGCTGTCCGCAGATATGCAGCTGTGCGAACAGAGCGTGCCGAAAAAAATCAAGGAACAATATGAAAAATGGGGACTGCCGACGCAATTTGACGCTTTGAAAGTCTCCGAATTGCTTTCCTATATGAAAAAAGATAAAAAGACCATGGGTATGCAGTTGAATTTCGTTTTGCTTGAAGAAATCGGCAGCAGCATATTAGTTCATAATATCAACCCGGCTGACGTTGAAAAAGTTTTGTATGAAAAAGGGCGTAAAAGGAATGCCGTTTCCTATTATTGATACGGATCGGGAAGAAATTTATTTCCGTCACATTGATTATACGGGATACCGCCGCACGGATTCTTTGTGGGATATCGAAGGACATTTCCGTGACCGGCGCACCGTTGACTGTCCGTGCATTGACCGCGGCGGCGTTATCCGCGCGGGCGAAACGTTTCATGAAATGTTTTTAACGCTGACAATTGACGACGATATGGTGATCCGGGGGCTTGACGTCAGAATAGACAAGTATCCATATAAACAGTGTCCCTGTGCCGCTGCCGTTTTTAAAAATGCGGAAGGATTAAAAATCGGCCCCGGTTTTTCAAAAGAACTGCGCCGCCGTATTCCGGTCAAGTTGGGCTGCACGCATTTGTTTTCATTGCTGATCGGCGCGGCGGGGGCGGCGTTCCAAACGGTTGCGCAGGTGCGTATGATGAAATACTGCCGCGGCGTAACGCCGGATCCTCTGGATACCTGTCTGGCCTGGGACAGTTCGGGAGAAATGGTCAAACGGGAATGGCCGGATTTTTATCGGGCGAACGAATCGGAGTCTGAAGAACACTGATGGGCCGGCGTGCAAAGTATGCTTTTTCTTTTAACGACCTGACCGGCCGTCCGCCGGCCGCGCCGGAGCATGTTTGCGACAAGGAAGGTTGCGGCAGAGCGGCGGAGTTCCGGGCGCCCAAAGACAGGACATTGACGGATTATTATTGGTTTTGTCTGGAACATGTGCAGGAATATAACGCCCAATGGGATTATTATCAGGGTATGAGCCCGTTGGAAATTGAAGAACAGCTGAAACAGGACGTCTGTTGGCAGCGCCCGACATGGAAACTGGGGGAACGCGGAGTGGATCCGTCAATGTTTTCCGATCCTTTGGGGATTAAAAATGAAGCTTTCGGCGAATCGGACAAAGAAAATCCGTTCCGTCCGGAACGTTCATTACGCGCGGATCCGGCAGTCGCCGCCGCCGCCGGAGTTTTGGAATTGGCTTTTCCTTTGGAAATTAAAAACGTCCGCCTGAACTATAAACGGCTGGCAAAGCGGTATCACCCCGATTCAAACGGCGGGAATAAAGAACTGGAAGAAAAATTCAAGGATATTACGGAAGCGTATCGCCTGATCATCAGTGTATTGAACGTGAAAAAATAATCCTGCTCTTTGACTGCCGACGCGATGTCCCCGGCTCGAATCACAAACGACAACGGCGGGAAAGAAAACT
This sequence comes from uncultured Rhodospirillaceae bacterium, assembly GCA_900550445.1. Lineage (GTDB taxonomy): Bacteria > Pseudomonadota > Alphaproteobacteria > CAAGCB01 > CAG-977 > UBA11549. Next base: position 42,463 of record URSF01000024.1, read on the forward strand.
TTCCCGCCGCTGTTTGCGATAATAAGTTAAAATGCAGTAAAAGCGCACATTTTGTTCTGCTTCGCTGGGAAAGTGATACCGTCCCATATACAGTTGCAGCCGTTCTGGATATATCCTGCGCCACAACGGCAACCGTTGCAGTCATTGTTGGGAAGAACGGTTTGATCCCGTACTGCACACTGCAGGCATGCGCCGCCTCTGTTCGGGTCAACGCCCGGCGGGCAGCAGCCTTTTCCTACAACGCGGGTATAACCGTCCTGACACCATTTCGGCGTTGAGCTTGTCCCGTCGCAAGAACTGGTTCTGCAGGTATTGTTATATCTTTCGTAACCACTTTTACAGCTAAAGGAGCTTGTTCCCGAACATGTTGCGTTTAACGGACAGGAAACGCATTTTCCTGAGCTGAGGTAGTACCCTGAGTTGCATTTCGTGCAAGTGTTGGACGAAGAACACGTACTGCAATTTGCCGGGCAGGTAATGGTAATTTGTTTACACATACCGTCGTTGCCCAAAGTATATCCGGCCTTACAGCTTGCGCAGTAT